>JBHIXE010000099.1:0-15016 GCA_041984905.1 Verrucomicrobiales bacterium
CCAAATCTGAAAGTGGGTATGGGAGAAAAAATCACCCCCCCTAGAATCGTGTGGTCAAATCGGATAAGTGGAAGTGCTCTAAAAAGTCCTAAAATGACCTCTGATGACCGGAAATCATGTTCCAAATACCAAAATCATGTGTGAACGTATTTATCTTGATTAGGAAAAGAGTTTATGATACTTTGTTTGGTCATTTTTGACTAAAAATTGACTGTTTTAGAGCGTTTTCACTTATCCGATTTTTGCAAAAAAAATGCCAAATTCTGGGAGGGGTTTGATTTTTTCTCCCGGAAGGCTGTTCCAAGAAATCGTGATTTTTTGGCGATTTTTTTAACTGAGTGGAAATCTTAATCCCAACGTGTATTTTTGGGGTGTGTGGTTCTCAGAGGTCTCAAACAAAGGGGTGGAATCCTCTGGCAGCGAAGATTCCGCGTCCTTTGTGATTCGCCCAGATCAGTTGGCGGCTCCCATCATTTCGATCGTAATCGAAGCTCCTCGATCCAGCAGTAGAAGGTCGGCACCACGAAGACCGTCAGAATGGCGATGGTCATTCCTCCAAACGTGGGTATGGCGAGGGGCAACATCACATCCGATCCCCTGCCCGAGGAGGTGAGCACGGGTAAGAGCGCCAGCAGAGTCGTCACGGTGGTCATCATGGCAGGGCGATTCCGCGCCGAAGCCGCCTCCAAGGTGGTCTCCCGAATCTGATCGATGGACCTGGGACGATTCTCCTGAAACCGCTGGGTGAGATAGGTGCCCATGAGCACCCCGTCATCCGTGGCGATGCCGAACAAGGCCAGGAATCCTACCCAGACCGCGACACTGAGATTGACCGTCCCCACCTGAAACAGCTCACGCATGTCCGTTCCAAACAAGGAGAAATCCAGAAACCAACTCTGACCATAGAGCCATAGGAGGATGAAGCCGCCGGACCATGCCACCAGAATACCGCTGAAGACCAAGAGCGTCGTGGTCACCCTCTTGAACTGGAAGTAGATGAGGATGAAGATGAGCGCCAGAGACAGGGGGAGAATCACCATCAGCTTCTTGGCGGCTCGTACCTGGTTCTCATAGGAACCCGTGAACCGATAACTCACGCCTTCCGGAACCACGAATTCTCCAGAGGACTTGCGAGACTCAAGAAACCGGCTGGCGGCCTCGACCACTTCCACCTCTGAGAACCCCGGCTTCATATCAAAGATGACATAGCCCACCAAGGAAGTGTCCTCGCTCTTGATGACCTGAGGGCCTCGGGAGTAATTGATCTCCGCCAGTTGCCGTAGCGGAATCTGGGTGCCTTCCCTGGCCGGGATGAGGATGCCCCCCAGACTCTCGATGGTGTCCCGCAATTCCCGCTGATAGCGCACCCGCACCCCATAGCGTTCCCGGCCTTCCACCGTGGTCGTGATCCGCCGGCCTCCCACCGCCACTTCGATAACGTCCTGGACCTCCTGAATCCGCAGGCCGTGCCGGGCAATGGCTTTCCGGTCGATCTCAATCTCCAGGTAGGGCTTGCCCACCATCCGGTCCGCGAACACCGTGGCAGGCTCCACCGAGGGAACCTGTTTCAGCATCCCCTCAATCTCCAACCCCACGGTCTCGATGGTCTCCAGGTCCGGGCCAAACACCTTCAATCCCATAGGCGCACGCATCCCGCTCTGCAGCATGACGAGCCGCGCTGCTATCGGTTGGAGCTTGGGCGCAGAGGTGGTTCCGGGAATCTCTGTCACCGACACGATCTCCTGCCAGATATCATCCGGCGACTTGATGTGATCCCGCCATTGCCGGAAGGGGCGCCCGTGCCGGTCTGGAACGAGGTCTCCCTTCTCGTCGCGAACAAACTCCTGCTGGCCTCGATCATAACGAAAGCGCAGCTGCCTCCCCTGCTCGTCGGACCGGTACTCCGGTTTGTAGATCACGATCGTCTCAAACATGGAGACCGGTGCCGGGTCCAACGGACTGTCCACCCGTCCCAACTTGCCCACCACGCTCTCCACTTCGGGAATGCCGCGGATGGCTTGATCCTGCAGGGCCAATACCTCGCCCGCCTCTCCAATGGAAGCATGTGGCATGGTCGTCGGCATGAAGAGAAAGGATCCTTCATCCAGCGGAGGCATGAACTCGCTGCCCAAGCCCGGGAATGCGTGATAGGCGCTGGTCCAGAGCGGATTCTTGCGGGCCCACTCCGGCACAAAGCCGAGCGTGGTGCCAATGCCCAACCAGATCGACGCACCGACAAAGACCAGCACCGCTACGATTCCCGCCAGAACGACCTTATGGCCGAGGAACCAGGCCAGAATGCGTGGGTAAACGCGGATAAACAGAAGAGAAAGCGCCAGTAGTCCGCCCAAGAGAATCACGACAAAGAGCAGATTCAGCGGACCCATCTCCGGTCCGAGCGGCAGCCAGCTATTGGCCAGGAGAATCGCCACCACCAAGGCGATCGCGTAATTCAATCCTGGCCCCAACAACCGGCCTTTCCTGGCCGAGTCAGGTTTCCGTCGGCGAAACCAGAGGTGCGCCAGGGGAGGAATGATGGTCAGGGCGATGACCACGGATGAGAGCAGGGCAAAGGTCTTGGTATAGGCGAGCGGCCGGAACAGTTTCCCTTCCGCGCCTTCCATGGCAAAGACCGGCAAGAAGCTGATCACGGTCGTGAGGACCGCAGTGAGAACGGCACTGCCCACCTCCGAAGACGCACGATAGACAATCTGAAGCCGACTCTCCCTTGGCCCCGCGCGCTCCAATTGCCGGATGATGTTCTCACAGATCACGATGCCCATGTCCACAATGGTTCCAATCGCGATGGCGATTCCGGAGAGCGCCACAATGTTGGCGTCCACTCCAAACTGTTTCATCCCGATGAAAGTGGTCAGGATGGTCAGGGGCAGCATCAGGGAGATCAGCACCGAACTGCGGAGGTGCATGAGGATGAGAATGACGACGATGCAGGTCACGAGCACTTCCTGGATGAGTGCCGTATTGAGAGTGCCGAGCGTTTCCTGGATCAATCCGGTCCGGTCGTAGAACGGCACCAGGGTCACCTTGCTGACGGTGCCATCTTCCAATTCCATGGAGGGCAAGCCTGGCGTGATCTCCACGATCTTCTCCTTCACCCGCTCAATCACCTCCATGGGATTCGCGCCATAACGGACGACCACAACTCCGCCGACTGCTTCCGCCCCTTCCTTATCCAGGACCCCTCGCCGCAAGGCCGGTCCCAATCCCACTTCGGCAATCTGCGCCAGAGTGATGGGCACATTGTTCTCCGCCTTGACCACGGTCTGGCGTAGATCGTCGAGGTCTTCGATGAAACCCAGGCCGCGAATCACATACTCAGCGCGATTGATCTCAATGGTGCGCGCCCCAACATCCAAATTGGACATCTTCACGGCGTTGAAGACCATGTCCAGGGTCACGCCGTGAGCCCGCATCGCGTCCGGATCCACATCAATCTGATACTCCTTCTGGAACCCGCCCACGGATGCCACCTCAGCCACGCCCTCAACGGACTGCAGCGCATAACGCACATAGAAGTCCTGAATGCTGCGCAGTTCCTGGGGATCCCAGCCAGGCGCGGGTTGACCTTCAGAATTCCGGCCCTCCAGCGTGTACCAATACACTTGACCCAGTGCCGTGGCATCCGGCCCCAACCTGGGCGTCACGCCATCCGGAAGCGTTCCTGAGGGCAGGCTGTTGAGCTTTTCCAGAATGCGGCTGCGGCTCCAGTAGAACTCCGCATCCTCATTGAAGATGAGATAGATGGAGGAGAAGCCGAAGAAGGAGTAGGTCCGCACGGTTTTGACCTCTGGAATACCCAGGAGGGCCACCGTGAGCGGATAGCTGATCTGGTCCTCCACATCCTGGGGAGAACGCCCCATCCATTCGGTGAAGACGATCTGCTGATTCTCCCCAATGTCCGGGATGGCATCGACCGCGACGGGATCGCGCTGCAAACCACCCAACTTCCAATCAAAGGGGGCAACCAGCATGCCCCAAACGCTGAGAAGAATCAGCAGGAGAAAGACGATGAGCTTATTCTCCAGGCAAAACCGGATCAAGGCATCGATGGGCGAACCGGTCTTCAGCGGCGGTTCCTCAGTGCTCATGCTTGCCCGCCTCAGAAGATTGGGTTCCCAGGACCTCGCGCTTCACGCTGCCGCAGGTCAGCATCTCACTCCCAAAATAGGGGTTGAGCACGTCTTCCTTGTCCTGCAGCCAGGAGGCGCCCTTGAAATCGAAGGCCATGGGACAGTGCACTTCGTAGATGTGATCCATCCCCAGGGGCTGAAAACTGGTGACCGTCTTGGTCATGGCGTTGGACAAGGGTTCAAACGCCACCCGCATCGCGGCGATATCCTTGGCGCCCGCAATCTGATCTGCCGCCCCTCTCAGAGCAGCTAATTGCCCCATCCAGGTTTCGTGAGCCTCTCCCTCCACCAGTTTCATATCCACCTGTTGGAGTTGCTGGCCAAACGCCCCCGCCTTCTCTTTGGCCAACTCGGGGTCGTCTGCGGCCAGGGCCTTTTGGACTTCCAGGTAGCTCCCGAAAACGGAGCCCAGGCTTTGGCGAAACTCGGTAGGAGCCTCGAAGACAGGGTCAGGACCGTCCGTGAACTCGCTGGCTTCATCCGGATTCATCATGCTGGGACGTGCCAGGATTTGCAGGGCGCTATCGATCTTGAAGCTGCCTTCCGTCACGACCTTCTCCCCTTCCTTGAGCCCTTCCTCGATGATGTAGTAACCACCGGCACGGGGGCCAAGCAGCACTTCCCGTCCTTCGTAAGTCGGCTGTTCCTGATCCGGCACTTCCACATAGACAATCGAGCGCTTCCCAGTTTTGAGAACCGCGCTAGTGGGGACGATCAGCGGGGCTTCTTCCGATCCCTCAGGCAAGGTGTAGCCCAAGTCTTCCACCCTCACCAAGGCCATCCCGCAGACGGGGCAGTCTCCCGGTTCGTCGCGGACAATCTCCGGATGCATGGGGCTGATCCACTTGCCTGCCAGATCCGGCGAAATGACATTGCCTTCACCCGCCAGTGTGGCCCACACCTGCGCGCGCACAAACATCTCCGGCTTGAGGATCTGGCCCGGATTGTCCGCATTAACCCGGACTTTCACCGTGCGGGACTTCGGATCGAGCATGGGAGCGATAAACGCGATGGTGCCTTCGAACTTCCGGCCGGGGACGGCCTCCGCCTCAAACTCCACCTTCTGTCCAAACCGCAACCAGGGCAGATCCGACTCGTAAGCGTCCAGCATGACCCAGACTTCGCTGAGATCCGCAATCGTGAAAAGCGGGTCGCCGGTCTTCACGTAGTCGCCTGGATTCACATGCTTCTGGATGACAATGCCGCCCAAGGGTGAATCGATATCCAGTTGATCGGAGGCTTTTCCCTTCTTCTCGATCGCTTCAATCCGGCTTTCTGATAAGCCCCAGAGACGAAGTTTTTCCCGGGCGCTCTCGATGTTGGAACCAAACTTGATCGCACTGAGCAACTCCGTCTGAGCCGTCAGCAATTCGGGGCTGTAGACGGAGGCCAGGTGATCGCCCTTCCGCACTTCCACTCCCGTGTAGTCCACATAAAGGCGGTCGATCCGGGCGGGGAAATAGGCCGCTACGGTCTTGGTCTTGGTTTCGTCCAGAGCCACCTTCCCTACCAGCCGGACCTCAGACTCGACAAACTGTCGTTTCACGGGTTGGGTCGATATCCTGGCCAGTTGCTTGGCAGCCACGGACATCTCCAATTGGCGCACCGCCCCCAGATTGCTCTTGGCCTGGGATAAGGGAATCAGGTCCATGGCGCAGATGGGGCACTTTCCCGGCTTGGGCTGCTGCACCTGGGGATGCATGGAACAGGTCCAGAGGGTCACGCCATCCCTGGCTTCATCACTAGGAGACGCCCCTCCGCCACCCCAGACGAGGACTCCCAGCAATAAACCGGCGACAAGCCCTATCCCGACTCCCGCGCCAAGATTTTTGGATACCGCCAGCTTCATGATTAGTCGAGGGGTTGCCCGGTCAGGGTGCGAAGCCGGACCAGGATTTGATAGTGATCGGCCACGGCTCGCCAATAGTTCTGCTCGATCTCCAGGAGCGAGCGTTCCGAATCGATCAAATCCAGGATGGTGAACTTGTCCGTTTCGTAACCGGTTTCGACGAGTTCCACCGCTTGGCGCGCCTTGGGAAGAAGTGTGTCCGCATACAGATGAACGCGCTGCTCAGTCTCCGCGAGCTCCTGCAACTTGCCTTCCAGCTCTGCCACCAGCCGGTTTTCCCGGTCCGTAAGTGCCTGTTTGGCGGCCGCGTAGTTGGCCAATGCCTCCTCCTTCTCTGCCCGATACTTACCCGACCACAAAGGAATCGAAAAGCTGAGCTGGATGGCCCAGGGATCGTCTCCGCTCCCTGCCATGGAGGGATTGATGGCGTCATCCGTATCAAAAATCCCCACACCAATCGTGGGATCCGGAATGGGACTGCGCTTGCTCAGGCGGACTGCCTCTTCGGCCTTGGCGATGCGGCTGCGCATCGCTTTCAGCTCGGGGTTGTCGGCAATGAGATCCGCCACCAGGGCGGTAGGATCCTCATGATAATGCGCCGGCCGAGGCATGGATGGCCAAGGCAGGGGTTGGCGGTCTTGACGTCCCAACATCGCATTCAGGCTGGCGCTCTGCGTTACCCGATCCTTCTGCAGGGATTGCAGGAGATCCTGGGTTTTCCCGAGTTCCACTTCCAGGCGTAGCAAGGGCGCGAGATTGCCCCCTGCTCGCACCTTCTGATCGACCGTTTCCCGCAAGCGTTCCAGCAGGTTGGAGATTTCGCTCGTCAATCGCGAGGCCTCGCCCAGGTAGGCGTAGTCATAGTAGGCCAGAGCAATTTCCCGGGCCAATGCGAGGACGCTCGATTCATAGGCAAACTGAATCGCCTCCGCCTCCTTGGAGGCCACTTCGCCCCGCAGCCGAAGTTTACCAAACCAGGGAATGGTCTGGCTGACAAAAAGCTGATTCCGCTGTGGGCCCGTCCGCGTCTCGATGTCCTCCACAAAGTGTGTCGCCATGATCCGCGGGTCCGGCAGGCCCTTGGCTTGCGGTATCCGCTGCAAGGCCGCCTGCGCCTTCTCATACTCCGCCTGCAACCCCGGATTCTCGCGAAGCCCGGTCGCAACATAGTCGACCAGGGATTGGGGAGGCGTCTGGGCGGAGGTCCCGGCGACGGCGAAAGCGCCAAGACACCAGGAAATGAGAAGGCAGTAGACAGAAAGACGCATCGGAAGATTAGTTAAGAACCCTTAAATAGTTCCTTCTCTGGCCGGATGCGTCAAACGTCTGGTTTGACGGGTCTTACTTCGTCAGCTGGGTCAAGTACTTGGCGGGCTCGGCCTGAAACTTGGGGACGCAGTGGTCGCAGCAAAACTTCACCGTGGTTCCGTTGTGGTCCAAGACCACAGGTGCACCCATGCTACCCAGATCTTCTCCAGAAACGACGCAGACCGTCAGCGGGTAGTCGGCCGGGGCAGTGGCAGAGGTGGTGGTGTCTTTGGGAGTCTCTGCGGGAACTTCCTTGGCTTCTTCAGTCTTTTCCTCGACGGCTTCCACCGCTTCTTCGGTCTTCTCTTCGACAGCCTCTGCGGCTTCCTTCATTTCTTCCTTGGCCTCAGCGGCGCTTTCATCCAGGGACTCCTTGGCTTCGGAGGTCTTTTCCTCGATGGCAGCAGCAGCCTTATTTACAGCTTCCTTAGTGGCCTTGGCAGCGTCTTCCGCGGCAGACTTGGTAGCTTCTCCAATTTCCTTGGCCGCTTCCTTAGTTGCTTCCACGGCCTCAGCAGCCTCTTTCTCTGTCTTGGTCTGCTCATCGGCAGGCTCTTCTTCGCCACAGCCGGTCAGCGCAAGCGAGAAGGCAAGCACGCCAACGGTGGTCAATCCAATGATCTGGGTGTTGATACGAGTTTTCATACCTCGCGTTAAACACCAGTCCGCAGTAGACCCCGCAAAAAAAAAGTTCGAATCAAAGCCTGCCCGACAATTCGTCACGGAGACGCTGCCGTGCCCGATAGAGGCGGCTTTCCACGGCTTTCGGGGAACAGCCCAGAATCTCTCCGATTTCCCGATGCGAGCGATTCTCGTACTCAGAGAGGAGAACGATGGTCCTCAGATCATGAGGCAAGCGGCGAATGGCCTCTCTCACGAGCCGGGCCCGGTCACTGCGGTCCGCACTGTCATCCGGCCCTGGCGCCCCAGATATCGCCGCCTCGTGGTCCCCAAACTCCTGCTCGGTCTCCTGGGCAAACGCACTGGCGGGATGCCGTTTGCGCCACCTGGCCTCGTTCCGGGCGAGATTGGCAGCGATCGAAAACAGCCAGGTTGAGAAGGTTGCCTTGGGCTCGTAGCGATAGCGGTTCAGGTAGACCTTCACAAACGTCTCCTCCGCCAGATCCGTAGCCACACTCCAGTTGGCCGTATAACGGTAGAGAAAGGTCAGCAGGGGTTCCTTCCACCGCTGCATCAATTGATGGAGCGCCGCGTCATCGTCTCGCTGCAAGCGCGCCATCGCCTCCTTGTCAGAGGCATCTTGTACTGCCGAGTCGCGATGCGTCACCTTCAGTGGTGCGAGTGAGCCGCCTCCCCGGGCTGGATCTGGGTGTGCCAGGGAACGTCCACCAGCTGTTCCGTCATCGCGATTCGATAGCGTTCGCCCACCTCGGGGTCCATGTGCTGGCTCACCCGGTAGATGTGCTGGAGGGTCGTCCGGCGACAAACTTCCTGGATTGCAGCTGTCTGCTGAAGGAGCGACTCGATCTTCGAGGTCACTTCCACACTCTCGCGCATCTGGTCGCGCAGCTCCAGATTGATGGCGCTGAGCTGCTGGCAATGTGTCAGGCATTCTTCGTCATGTTGGGCGTGCAACGCGGAGATTTCTTCAAACTGGTTGTCAGTCATCGGGAATTCATGCCGAAGCCATTCCAGCTCCGCATCACTCTGATCCTCCATAGAGGCGACTTCCGCATACGAGAGACGAAAAGCAACCTGATAGGCGATCAGCCCCAGCACCAAGATTCCAGCAAGAATGGAAACGCTCCGCTTCATCGGATCGGATGCTGGTGAAATTGGGGAGATCGAGCCAGGGGATCGATCGAGACCAGATACTGCTCGCTCAGCCGGTCCAGAGTCCGGGCTTTGGCGATGCGGGAATGCACTTCTCCCCCTGCGACCGCCAGCAAAAGGACTCCCGATGCGACCGCCGCAGCCACCGTGGGCCGGGTGATCCATTCTCCGAAAGGTTCCAGCCATTGCAAGAACCCCCGCGTCCCTTCTGGCGCGTGGCTGGCAATGCGTTTCCAGACCCCGCGCTCAAAAGCTTCCGGAGCCTCGACTTGGACCGTCCAGGAATCCAAAGGGAGATCGGACGGTTTGGCTGGACCTTCTTCCTTCATTTCCACTGAGTGGAACACCCGAAATGGGAAAATCCCTCAAAGAAAAGTGATCTTTGTGATCACGAGATCGCGGTTGCCCTCCCTGCAGCTACCGAGCACGACTTCTCGCCTGAGTCACGAAGTCCTGAATCTGTTTCTCGGTGTAGCCCAGGGAGTCATGATGAAACCAGATCCAATCCATGAGCCGCGCTCCACTGTAGGGATGCTGATCCCCCGAGAACGCGGCGTAAGCATCCCCAATCTCTTTGGTCCTTGGAAAAATGTGAAAATGGACCGTGGGCAAGGCTTCCCCGAACTTCAGGTTGTAGATCCGTTCCGGCTGCATGAGACCGCGAACGAGGGCCTCTGCTCGGGCCAGACTCTGGAAAAGATCCGTGGCCTGCTCGGGCGTGAGATCCGCCACATATTCGCAAGGCGTCTTGCACTGAACAATGACATAGCCCGGAACCTTGTAGTCTCTCGCCTGGCTGGCGACGAAGTGCTCCGTCTCAAAGATGGTCAGATTGCTCATGAGAAAAAGCGACTCTGGTCAATCTGCCAGGGAAAGGCAACCTTCCTTAAGAGATTCCTGAAACCCCAACAGCCAGCAAGCGTGGACGGACTGGGACTCGAACCCAGGACCTGGCGGTTAAAAGCCGCATGCTCTACCAACTGAGCTATCCGTCCCTTGCTTGGGCCGGAGAAACGCCGTTCTCCAGGGGACGCGCAGTAAAACCGCTTCGCGCCCTTTTGCAAGTGGAAGTTCCCGGTCGGGTAGCCTACTGGAAATTGCGTTGCCGCTCGAGTTCTTCCTCGATTCGTTCCGGAAGACGGTTGATGTCTTCGAGATTCATCGGCTTTTCCATCACATCAATCTTGTCCCCAAAATTGAAGGGACTGTGATGAGGAAAAACCCGCTGGTTGAGGAAGGCGGACATGACGATGATGGGAATCTTGCTGAGTTCGGCATCCTGCTGAAAGGAAGCCAACACTTCAGCCCCGTCTCTTGGCTGCATCACGATATCGATGAGGACCAAGTCGGGATTCATTTGGCGGGCTCGTTCTTCGGCCTGGGCGGAATCATTCAGGGTCTCGATCTGGTAGTTGCCAGTTTTCTCGAGAACCTTTTTGACCAGCCGGGCATAGCCCACTTCATCATCAATCAAAAGCACACGTCGAAGGGTGGCTCCTTCTTCGACGTGAGAGATTGTTGAGGTGGCTTGAGACATATAGTTGTGCGCGTCTCCAAAAAGGAGTGTTAGGGAAAGTTAAGGTACTCGGATTTTTAAGAGGATGCGAGCAGAAACTTCCAGTGGAGTGGTCTCTTTGAGGCGCTTTCCCGTAGATAGTGCTCATGCCAACCGTTAGGTCGATGGACCCCGGAATTGTTTCCTTGCACCCGTGATAAATCGCGCTGCTTCCATGACGCAAACTTGCAACCGTTGGCTGCTCGCAGGCTCGCGCCCTTCCTTCCAGGAGGCCATTCCCGGTTACACATCCGGCAACGCCCGACCGCCATGCGCGAAGCAGTAGAACCGGGCGCCATCATTCCACATCTCCATGACCACAGCGTTGCTCTCACATTGCCCTGGGGAGACGCGCCTCAGCGCGGGATCCAACATGGCGACATAGAGCGAGCCGTGCTGGCCGGAATGCTTGTCATAGACGCTGAAGTGACAGGCCACGTGACCGCTCACCGAACAGTAGCGGGCGCCAGTGAGGACAAAGCGATCCCGAATCTGCTTTTCCACGGGCAGAAGGGAAAAGTCCAACTGGTTCATGGTCGTCTGCAGTTGCCCGAAGTCTTCCACCGCATAGGCAAAGCTGCGGTCGAGATGCTTGCAGTGGCTCCGCGCCATTTCCGTAGCCACAAGGTGGCGTTGACGCTGGACTGACTCATCCTGGAAGGCCTGACCGACCACCAGCACCAGGATCAGAATCGCGGCTCCTGCCGCCAGGGGAAGGACTACTTTCCAAAGTCCCCTGCCCGTTCCCCGATCCAGTTCCCTCTGCCGCAAGCCTTCCGCCCGAATGGCTTCCAGGGCAGCCTTCGGCAGCTTCTGAGACTCGTAGTAGTCCCGGATTTTGCGTTCCAACGGGTTCATGGGGCGGATTGATTTCCAGTCGTGCGAGGGGGGCCGTCTTCAGCCTCGGATGGGGGTGGGTTTTCTGTCAGTAACTCTTCCAGTTTCTTGCGGGAACGGCTCATGAGGCTCAAGACCGTGTTCCGAGGTTTGGCCGTCAGTTTGCTGATCTCCCGAGTGGTGTATCCCATGACGTAATGGAGAAACATGATTTCCCGTTCCGCGGGCTCCAGAGAACCCAGCATGAATTCCATGTCTCCGTATTCCGTTTCCGTAACCGCCATCTTCATTTCGACAATATGCGGATCCTTCTCTTCCAGGGAATCAAAGGCCACCACCTGGGATCGCCGGAGCTGATCGTAGAACAGATTGCGGATGGTCGTGAAGAGGATCGCCCGGTTCTTGATCTGGCCATAGCTGCGATAGAGACGCAGAGCCCCTTGCTGGACAAGGTCCTGAGCATCGTGGTGACGGTTGGTAAGACTAAGGGCATAGCGATACCCATGCTGAAGAAGCTCATCCTCTTCGGCCGCTTTGGATTCACTGTTCGGGAATGGGCGGAGCACGGGTGTCGTTGAAATCGTTGGTTCCGCAATACCGCAGGCGTTGCCTCGCCCCACGATCAGCAAACCTAACTGCAAATTTGGGTTCTGAAGTAGAAACGAACCACGGATTCCGATGATTGCGATCTCGCCCACATTTCTTTCCCGCTCGATTCCACTTCCCCATGGCGACCGGTTGCTCTAGCACTTATCCTGCGCTACTTCCCTTTCCCATCATGGCTTTGTCTGACATCGAGATCGCTCGCGCCGCCAAGATGCTTCCCATCCTCAAGGTCGCGGAAACCCTTGGCATTCCGGATACGTCCCTGCTGCCCTACGGACACTACAAGGCCAAGATCAGTCGCGATTACATTGAGAGCCTCAGCGATCGTCCCGACGGAAAGCTCATCCTTGTGACTGCCATCAGTCCCACGCCCGCCGGGGAAGGCAAGACCACGACCTCGATCGGCCTGGGAGACGGTCTCAGCGCGATCGGCAAGAAGACCCTGATCGCCCTGCGCGAGCCTTCCCTGGGCCCCTGCTTTGGGATGAAGGGCGGCGCTGCCGGAGGCGGCCGGGCTCAGGTGGTCCCCATGGAGGACATCAACCTGCACTTCACGGGCGATTTCCATGCCATCACTTCCGCTCACAATCTGCTCTCGGCCCTGATCGACAACCACATCCACTGGGGCAACAAGCTGGATATCGACGCTCGACGCATCACCTGGCGCCGGGTCATGGACATGAACGACCGGGCCCTCCGCAAGATCACCGTCGGACTCGGCGGAACCGGGAACGGATTCCCACGCGAAGATGGGTTCGACATCACCGTGGCTTCGGAGATCATGGCGATCCTCTGCCTGGCCACCGACCTGGAAGATCTGGAACGCCGTCTCGGCCAGATCATCATTGGTTACAATCGCAAGCGCGAGCCTGTCCATGCCCGTGAACTGGAAGGCGTCGGCGCCATGGTGGTTCTGCTCAAGGACGCCTTCAACCCGAACCTGGTCCAAACCCTGGAGAACAACCCCGTGGTGATCCACGGTGGTCCCTTTGCCAACATTGCGCACGGCTGCAACTCTGTGGTGGCGACCAAGTCCGCGCTCAAGCTGGCGGACTACGTCGTCACGGAAGCGGGATTTGGCGCGGATCTGGGCGCGGAGAAGTTCCTGGATATCAAGTGCCGTAAAGCGGGTCTGGCCCCGGATTGCGTCGTCGTAGTCGCCACAGTGAAGGCTCTCAAGATGCATGGTGGCGTCGCCAAGGAAGATCTCGGCAGCGAGAACGTGGCTGCCGTCCGGGCCGGGCTCCCCAACCTGCAGCGCCATATCGAGAACCTTCAGAAATACAAGCTGCCGGTCGTGGTTGCCATCAACCGTTTCAGCGCGGATACCGAGGCGGAGATTGCCGCGATCAGCGAGGCCTCCGAGGAATTGGGCGTCCACACCATCTCCTGCTCGCATTGGGCTGACGGCGGCGCTGGCACCAGGGAACTCGCCCAAACGGTGGTGGAATTGGCGGAGAGTGGCGAGGCCGACTTCACGCCGCTCTATCCGGATGACATGCCCCTGTGGGAAAAGATCCGGACCGTGGCTCGCGAGATCTATCACGCCAAGGACGTCATTGCGGATAAGGATGTGCGTCTGCAATTGCGCAACCTTCAGGCCAAAGGCTACGGACATTTCCCTATCTGCGTGGCAAAGACGCAATACAGCTTCTCCACCGATCCCACTCAGGTCGGCGCGCCCAGCGGTCATACCCTGCCGATCCGCGAAGTGCGGCTCTGCAATGGTGCCGAGTTCGTGGTCGTCGTCTGCGGGGATATCATGACGATGCCCGGGCTTCCCAAAGTGCCGGCCGCCAACGCCATCGGCTTGAACGATGACGGGGACATCGAGGGGTTGTTCTGATAAAAATCCGAAATCCGAAATTCGAAATCCGAAATTCGAAATCCGAAATCCGAAATCCGAAATCCGAAATTCGGAACCAGCGGCCTGGAAGCATTGTCTTAGAACAACCAGGCGTGGGTATGTAATCCAGATATGGCAATGCGCTGGAGAAAGCGCGAACCGCTGAGGACCTAGAGCAGCTTAGATGGGGCTGTATCCAAAGGATAACGTCCTATCTTCCTCACAAAAGCAGAAGCCCCTCCTTAAACTGATTAAGATTTCCTTAATTTAAGCAATGCTGTTGCAATTCGCTCGCCATCCGAAGTGGTTGTGTTAGGGTTTCTCATTGGTATGAAACTTCCCTCCTTTTTTCTCCTCGTCACCATGAGTGGTGCGGTCCTGGTGACTTCCAGCTGCACCTTTGTGCCCTGTGAGACTCTCCGGCAACAGGCGGAGCCTGCCGAAACGGCCTCTTCCACTGAGGTGCGCGAACAACCCGTTCCGCAACGGCAGACCGATGCGCACGGATTGTGGCTTCCCTTCGGCAAGCCCGAAGCCTTTCTCACCACGGGTCAGGAACGGGCTCTGGATGCGGTGCGCGAGTATGAGAAGCACGTGCTGCGCACTCGCAAGGTCGACTTTCACTATGAGGTCAGCGATGCAGCTCCAGGCTACCAAGTCGTCGTTCATTACGGCCTGGGACACGTCGACAACGATCCCATTCTACCGGGAGCAAGCATTGTCTATCTGGTCGACGAAAAAGGCCAGGTTCAAAAGCGGACGATGGGTTGATTTCCCGTAGGCAGACTTCAACGGAGCCGCTTTTGGGCGAATGCTTGCTAATGCGGCCTTGCTTTGCTTGCTGAGGCAGGGTATGAACGTTTGCAAGCATGAGCGAAAATTCATCTGCAAGCATCCAGTCTCTCGGCGGGAAGGCCCGCGCGGAATCGTTGTCCAAAGAAGAACGCGTCGCGATCGCCAAGCGCGCCGCAGCGGCCCGGTGGAACCTTGCCGGCAATTTGCCGGACTCGACCATGGCCATTGCCGGCACGGGCAGTTACACCCCTACCCGAGTCCTCTCGAATGCGGAC
>JBHIXE010000100.1:0-14996 GCA_041984905.1 Verrucomicrobiales bacterium
ATCTTACGATTTCGGCTACGGCACAGGACTGTAGCCGAATCCGTGAGGATTCGATGGAGGCGGAGGGCTACAACTCGCGACAACGCAGGCAGTGGGTCGAAAATCTTACGATTTCCGCTACGGCACAGGAATGTAGCGGAATCCGTGAGGATTTCGACGCAGGCGAAGAGGGCGAACGGAAACAACTTTGCTGGATAGGATGGATGGGCAATTCGACGCAACTCCTACCAACCTCCAACGCGGCACACGAAAAAGGCCCACCTTTCGGTGAGCCTTTCTCGGTAAAGGATTTCTGGTGATTCACATCACGCCTTAGCCTTGGCTGGCCGTCTCGGTTGTAGCGGCTTCCCCGGCTGGGGTGAAGGTCAGGGCTTTCTCGCCTTCTTCAGTGGACTCACCTTCGTGGGTCACCTTGACGAGATCGCCTTCCTTGATGTCTCCGCGCAAAAGCTTTTCGGCGAGCGGGTCTTCGAGGTAACGCTCCACCGCACGGCGCATCGGACGAGCTCCGAAAGCAGGATCTGATCCTTCTGCGACCAGGAGGTCGAGAGCGGAGGGTTCCAGCTGCAACTCGATATTCTTCTCCTTGAGGCGCTTGAGAACCTTGGCGATTTCCAGGTTCACAATCTTCAACAGATCCGGCTTCTGCAGCATGCGGAAGACCACCACCTTGTCGAGACGGTTGATGAACTCTGGTTTGAAGGCGGTCTTGGTCTCTTCCAGGATCTTGGCCTTCATCGCGTCGTGATCGCCATCCTTCTGGTCGATCGCGGCAAAGCCGAGGGTGTTCTGGGTCTTGATCAGGTTGGCCCCAACGTTGGAGGTCAGGATGATGATCGTGTTCCGGAAGTCCACCTTGCGGCCGAAGCTGTCTGTGATCTGGCCTTCTTCCAGAATCTGGAGAAGCAGGTTCATCACGTCCGGGTGAGCCTTCTCGATCTCATCGAAGAGCACCACGGAATAGGGGCGACGACGGACAGCTTCCGAGAGCTGACCACCTTCTTCATAACCCACGTATCCAGGAGGTGAACCGATCAACCGGCTGGAGGTGAATTTCTCCATGTATTCGGTCATGTCGATCTGGATGAGGGCATCCGGATCTCCGAACATGAATTCGGCCAGGTTCTTGGCCAGGAAAGTCTTACCAACCCCAGTGGGGCCGAGGAAGATGAAGGAACCGATCGGCCGGCGAGGATCCTTGAGGTCCGCGCGAGAGCGGATGAGCGCCTTGCTGATGGCTTTGACGGCTTCGTCCTGTCCGATGACGTTCTGGCGAAGCATCTCTTCCATCTTGAGGAGCTTCTCGGCTTCTTTCTCCTCCATGCGCTGGAGGGGAACTCCGGTCCACTTGGCCACAACGGCCATGATGTCATCCTCGGTAACGGTCACGCGACGCTCTTCATTGTTATCGCGCCACTGTTGCAGTTGCTCTTCCAGAGCTTCCTTCCGCTGCTTCTCCTGATCGCGCAGGGAAGCGGCCTTCTCGAAGTCCTGCTCCTGGATGGCTTCTTCTTTGTCGATGATGATCTGCTCGATCTCTTCCTCGATGTCCTTGAACTCCGGAGGACGAGTCATGGCGGAGATCCGGGCCTTGGCACCGGCTTCGTCCATCACGTCGATCGCCTTGTCCGGGAGGAATCGATCGGTCAGATAACGGGCGGAGAGGCGCACGGAAGACTCGATGGCGTCCGGCGTGTAATCCGCCTTGTGGTGAACTTCATACTTGGACTGAAGCCCTTGGAGAATCTTGATGGCGTCTTCCACGGTGGGCTCGTCGACACGCACGCTTTGGAAGCGGCGCGCCAGGGCGGCGTCCTTCTCGATGTATTTGCGATACTCGTTCAGGGTGGTGGCGCCCACGCACTGCAACTCACCACGGCTCAGAGCCGGTTTGATGATGTTGGAAGCGTCCATGGCGCCTTCCGCGGAACCAGCGCCCACGATGGTGTGGAGCTCGTCGATGAAGAGGATGACGTTCTTGGTGCGGCGAATTTCATCCATCACCGCCTTGATGCGCTCCTCGAATTGACCGCGGTATTTGGTGCCGGCGACCATGAGGGCGAGGTCCAGGGTGATGACCCGTTTCTCCCGGAGCAGTTCTGGAACGTTGCCACTGGAAATTTCCTGGGCGAGACCTTCGACAATCGCGGTCTTTCCAACACCAGCCTCACCAATGAGGACGGGATTGTTCTTGGTGCGGCGGCACAGAATTTGAATCACACGTTCAATTTCCGATGCGCGACCGATCACGGGATCAAGCTCTCCAGCTTGAGCCAGTTCCGTCAAATCACGGCCAAAGGCACGTAACGCGGGGGTCTTTGAGTCTTTCTTCCCCGGAGTACCAGGTTCTTCCATATCTGCCTCTTCTCCATCCTCGGGACTGAAATTGGGATCCAGCTCCTTAAGAATTTCATTGCGGGTGCGCTCGATATCCACGTCGAGAGTGCGGAGCACACGCGCCGCCACACCTTCACCTTCGCGTAAAAGTCCCAAGAGGATATGCTCCGTGCCCACATAAGAGTGGTTGAGCGCCTTGGCCTCTTTCCCCGCCAGAGCCAGCACCTTCTTGACCCGGGGAGTGTAGGGGATGTTCCCCACCATTTTCTGATCACCGCCTGATCCGACCTGTTTCTCGACCTCCATGCGGACGGTTTCGAGGTCCAAACCCATCTTCTGCAGCACGTTAACGGCAACGCCCTGTCCCAGCTTAATCAAGCCCAGGAGCAGGTGCTCGGTACCCACGTAGTTGTGATTGAACCGGTCTGCCTCCTTGCGCGCGAGGGCAAGGACCTGTTGGGCTCTTGGAGTGAAATTGTTCATCATCAGGGGTAATGTATCGAAGGCTCAGCCACCATTTCCATTGGAGGCAGGGCCATCATCCATCTGAATACTAATACGCGGGGGTGGTAGGCTTTTCAACTTACGCCGCATGATTTCAGCCCGCAGTACGTCCCTTTCCTCTGCCCCCAACTTACGATTCGCTTCGGTCTGCAGGTGCGCTGGTTGGATCTCCATCAGCAATAAATCGATCAATTTTTGCTCTTCTTGCGGGAAGAATCCCAGATCGATTCCCAGTCGCAGCATCGAGAGATGGTTCAGGGCTTCTTTGGAGGGAACAATGTGGGCAAAGCGGAGGGTGGCGTAGGCGCGTCCAATCCGGTCCTGCACCACGGAAAGCTTTTCATCGGCCAGTTTCTTCCGGGCATTCTGCTCATGCTGGACGATCTGGTGGATCACTTTGTCCAACTTGGTGATGATGTCCGCTTCTGACTCGCCCAAGGTGGACTGGTTGGAAATCTGGAAGAGGTTGGCCAGCGCCTCGGTGCCTTCTCCATAGAGCCCGCGCACCGCCAGGCCGATCTTGTTGACCGCCTGAATCACCTTGTTGATTTCTTCACTCAGCACCAACCCCGGCAGGTGTAGCATCCCTGAGGCTCGCATCGCGGTGCCCAAATTGGTCGGGCAGGCCGTTAGATAGCCCCATCGGGAATCAAAAGCGTAGTGAACCGCGGACTCCATGGCGTCATCAATCTGCGAAAGCAGTTCGTGTGCCGCTCGCAGCTGCAAGCCCGGTAAAATGGCCTGCATCCGCAAATGATCTTCCTCATTGATCATGATGCTGAGCGTTTGAGGCCAGTTCATGATCGTGGCGCTGCCACCACTCTTCGCAGCGTGTTCCCTGGAGATGAGGTGGCGTTCCACCAGCACTTGTTTCTGGATCGCATTCAGCTCTTTCAGCTCCTTGGAGAAGCATTCTTCAAATTGCGGCAATCCTTCCAGGGTCGGGCGCAATTCCGCGAGCACTTCCGTGCGATTGGTCTTTTTTGCCCATCCAGGGAAGGCAATGCCATCCAGATTGCGCGCCAGACGGACACGGCTGGTGACGACAATATCGCCCTGGGGGCCGGATTGCATCATCCAGTCTGCCGGCCGGTTCAGTAGGTCGGAGAAACTCATAAAAATTAGAATCGTGAACCCTGTGGAGAGGTCTCACCCATCGGTGTCCGATTCGATGACCTGCGCTTCGAGTTGTCGCAGTTCATCGCGGATCTTGGCAGCTTCCTCGTAGTCCTCGTTCTCAATGGAGGAAGCCAGTTGGCGTTGCAGGGCCTCGATGCGGTCATCCTTATGCTTCTGCGGGAGCATTCCCTTTGTGCATGGCTTTGAGCAATCCCTCCAGTCCTTCCGCGAAGACCTGATAGCACTCGCTGCAGCCCATGCGTCCGGTTTTTTTGAAGTCTGCCTGGGAGAACCCGCAATTGGGGCAGGAGAGCCCCCGGGACGACTTCTTCTGCATGCTCTGTTCGCCGATGCCCTTGAGCAACTCTGCCAAATCGTATCCGGTGGGATCCGTCACTCCCTTGGCTTCTGCACAACTCTCACAAAGATTGACCTTCTGCACTTTTCCCTCGACGACCTGCGTGAGGAAGATTTTGGCGTTCGGTTGCTTGCAGACGTCGCACTCCATGGGTATGGCGGTTGGGGCAGGTAACAGTCTACCCGTTAGCGCCCTAATTGTAAATTGGTGTTCCGGTATTCTTCGTGAGGTGTTGGAAGCGCTCGATGAAGCGCAGTGTGATAGGTCCGGGCTTCCCTTCACCGATCTTCCGGCTGTCGTAAGTCGCCACGGGTACCACTTCAGCTGCGGTTCCTGTCAGGAAACACTCATCGGCGGTGTAAATTTCGTAACGTGTCAGGGTCTGCTCTACAAGTTCGATTTCCAACTCTTTGGCGATCTCGAACATGACCTGACGGGTAATGCCGTCCAAGGCGCCTGCTGAGACCGGAGGCGTAGCAATGCGACCATTCTTAATTACAAAGAGATTGTCTCCCGTGCACTCGGCAACGAATCCCTGCTCGTTCAGCATCACGCCTTCCTCCGCACCGGCATTGATCGCCTCAATCTTGGCCATCACGTTGTTGAGATAGTTGAGGGATTTCACGGCGGGACTCAGCGCTGCCGGAGCTGGGCGCCTGGTGGCACAAGTGACGATGTTCAGTCCCTTCTGATACTTCTCGGCCGCATAGAGCGCGATCGTGGAGGCGATGATGATGATAGACGGGGTCTCGCAGAGATAGGGATTGAGCCCCAGGCTGCCGGCGCCACGAGTAATGACGAGCCGGACGTATCCATCTCTTAGTTCGTTCGCGCGAATCGTCTGAAGCATTGCTTCCGTGACCTCTTCCTTGGTCCAGGGCATCTTCATCGCAATCGCCTTCGCGGAATCGTAGAGCCGGTCAATGTGTTCCTCGCATCGGAAGACCCGTCCTTCGTAGAAACGAATGCCTTCAAAGACACCATCGCCATACAATAAACCGTGGTCGAACACGGAGATTTTCGCGTCTCGCTCGTTGACGAGTTGTCCGTCGATATAAACACTGAGGCCCATGATTTGCAGGGCGGTTTGATCACGCCCGAGTCGGAATTTCTAGCACATTTATTTCAAGACACCAACTTACCGTCTGCCAAAATCAGCTTCCGGTCACCCCGCTTGGCCAATTCCATATCGTGAGTCACCACGATCAAGGTGCGCTTGTCTTTCTCCACCATACTCATGAGCGTTTCCATGACTTCGGCGCCGGTCTTGGAGTCGAGGTTGCCGGTAGGTTCGTCGGCGAAGAGGATCTCAGGCTGATTGATGAGAGAGCGGGCGATGGCGACCCGTTGCTGTTCCCCCCCTGACAATTCGGCAGGCAAGTGGTGAAGGCGGCTGCCCAGGCCCACATGTTCCAGCAGTTCTTCGGCTCGTTTCTCAAGAGATCTGCCGCCGATCATGGCAGGCAGGAGCACGTTCTCCACCGCAGTGAGTTCCGGGAGCAGAAAGTAGTTCTGAAAGACATAACCCATCAGCTGATTACGAGTACGCGCCTGTTCGTGGGCTGGCAGTTCGTAGAGTGACTTTCCCGCAATGATGACCTGTCCCGCATTGGGGCGCTCCAGACCCGCGAGAGTGTAGAGCAGGGAAGTCTTTCCGGCGCCGGAGGATCCGCAGAGGAAAAGCTTTTCTCCCCGCTTTACTTCCAGGTCCACGCCTTTCAAGACCTCAATCGTCTTGCCACCAATGTGGAAAGCGCGTTGTAGGTTTACTCCCCGGATATGGGCTTCATCGTTAACCATCAGGGGAATGGATACATCAATCTCACTGGGAATCGAGAGAACTCGCTACAAATGCAGCGCTAATCTTTATCCTGAATGGAGCGGATGAGTTCCTTCACGGCGTGCGGGCGCTGGACGCCCTGGAAAACGACCTCAACATCGCCACCACCAGCGGAAGCGATCTCGACATCGCCCACATTGAGCCAACCGCGGATGCCTTCCCGCCTCACATTGATGTTCCGGATGTCGCAGATGCGGACTTCTTCGGAACTGCGATTGATGATTCCGTAGACCATTTCAACCCGGCGGGGAGTGACCGTGTAATTCCAGTAGCGGCGCATGATCCAGACACGGGCGAAGGTTCCTGCCGACAGCACCAGGCCCGTGATGAGGACGGCGGGGTTGACCGAAAATACGATGAGGCCAAAGGCCACCGTGGCCGCGGAACTGCCGATCGAAACCACAAAATTCAACAGGCTGGGGTGCCCCTCGTAGAGTCTGGCTTCCTGGAGCGTGGCGCCCGCCTCCACGGTGGGTTCCGGCACTGGAGCCGGAGGCGCCGGTTGCGCCGCAGTCGAGCGACCATGGGAAAGGCTGCGGGGCAGAATGTGAGGGGTGTAAACCTCTCGATCGCCATGGGGATCCGAGGTCATGGTGGCAATAGGTGAGTTAGGATTCGTCCTCCCCGACATCCGGTAGCAGGTCGTCGCGGGTCATCAGTTGTTCGACGTCCAAGGCCACTAAATCTTCGGGTGAAGATTGGGTGATCACTTCCAGAAGGGGGGCCATCCGGTCCATTTCCACGACGGTGGACTCCACCATGCGGGTCACAATCTGGTGGTCGTAACCGTCGGGTTCCGTGAAGAGGTTGGTGACGCGGAACATGCTCTGGCCCTCATCCCAAAGCATCTCAAAGTTGCCGATGGTCAGCAGGTTGTTCACCCGCATCATCAGTTCGGCCATCTTGACGCGTTGGTCAGGATCTTCGGTGGTCGTGGGGCTCTGAGAGACCACGGAAACCGCCTGAATTTCCGGAAAGACCTGCACATGAATATCTACGACGGTGCACTCAGCCTGGAAACTGGCTTCCAGCACGTCGGCATCCTCCACCGGTTCGTAACTCCATTCGTTCTGGGTGAAGGTGTTGAGGACCTGATCAAAGAGAGATTCCATAACAATGCGCCTACTGCTGGGCGTAGAACGCACGTTTCCCCTTTTTCGGTGGAGGATCAATGTTCATGGCGATCCAAGTGAAGAAAAGGGAGGCGAGGATGCCGCCGGGCCCCGTGGTGAGCAGGGCAGGGATTCCAATCAAGAGAGGGGCAAAGAGGTACAGGATGACCACCTGACTGCCTGGCGCCGGGTCATAGGGATCTTCGAAGGTGCGAAGCTTCACGCGGGCCAGTTGCAGTCCCAGAACGCAGAAAAAGAGGGTCGCGGCGATGAGATTGGTGAAGATCATGGTCGGGATGTACCAGCCTTCCTGGTTGTTCATATAGGCGATGCCGGCAAAGAGCGGGCTGACCATGATCATGATGAGCACTCCGGCTCCTGAAAGGAGCAGTAGAATTCGTCCCAGGTAGGCGCGGTAGGCGGACGCCCCGATCACCAGCGAGGTAAACGCAGCGTTGTTCAAGGCCAGGCCCAGAGCCATGAGCAGGTGCTGAGACAGCTCGAACCCGCCCAGGAAGTATCGCAGAAGGAGGTAGGGAAGAATCGAGACAAAGATCAAACCGCTCAAGGCCACGGACATCATCCATTTCCCCCGGACGATTCGCCAGCGGCTCAGGCCGGATAGCAGCAAGAGTTCCGCGTTGTTTCCCAAGAACTCCTGCTGGAGATCAAAAAAACGCGTCACCGGGATCACGAAAAGCAGCATGAAGTAGGCGACCGACCAAAAGAGAAACCCATGTTCACCAGCCCACTCCGCAAACTCCGAGCCCGCATAGCCGCGCAGCACATAGAGATACTCAAAGGCGCAGCCCGCGATCATGAACACGTGGATTGCGAGGAATGGAACCACGAATTTGCGCGCTCGCAGACCCTGGCGCAGTTCCTTCACTGTCATGGGGTCGAGCCGCTCGGAGAAGTCGAGTAGTTTCGCGTCGGCGAAAATCATGAGCGGTGATTCGACTGAAATCGGGGTGAAAGGATTCGAACCTTCGACTTCCTGCTCCCAAAGCAGGCGCTCTAACCAAGCTGAGCTACACCCCGTAACTAGAGACAGGCCCCCAAGATCCCGTGCTCTGGCCAGGTTTCAAGTCGGAAAGTCGGTTTGTAGAAGACTAGTTGGTTTCCAAGGGGAGGGAAAGTCCTTTGGAAATAGGCTTGGGAATTTATCGCCGGGCGGTTGTCAAAGCTCTCGCACCGGGGCAAGGTAAGGGAAAATCCTTTGTTCTACTCATGGCTGAAGAATCCTCTCGCAAAACGTTGGAAGAACGCGCCCAGATTTCGGATCTGGAGCGCCTGCGGCACTCTTGCGCCCACGTTTTGGCGACCGCCATCTCCAAGCTCTGGCCGGATGCCCAGTTCGCCGCCGGTCCTCCTGTGGAAGGTGGGTTCTATTATGACGTGGACATGCAGCATCGGATCACGCCGGATGACTTCGAGAAGATCGAGGCGGAGATGAAGCGAGTTGTGAAGGAGAATCAGCCTTTTGAGAAAGAGGTGATCTCCCGGGATGAAGCCATGTCGCTGGCCAAGGCCGGCCGGCTCGCGGCCTTGCAGGAACGGGATGTGGAGAGCGTGTTCAAAGTGGACCTGCTCAATGACATCCCCGAAGACGAAGAGATCTCCATCTACAAGAATGGCGACTTTTGGGACCTCTGTGCCGGTCCCCATGTGCCGCGTACGGGCAATTGCAAGGCGTTCAAGGTCATGAGTGTAGCCAGCGCCTTCTACAAGGGAGACGCCAGCAATCCTCAGTTGCAGCGGGTCTACGGCACGGCCTTCAAGAACAAGACAGAGCTGGAAGAGCATCTGGTCAGGCTGGAAGAAGCCAAGAAGCGGGATCACCGTCGTCTCGGCAAGGACCTCGACTTGTTCCACATTGATGAAGCGGTCGGGCAGGGGTTGATCCTCTGGCTCCCGAATGGCGCGGTCATCCGTCAGGAACTGCAGAACTTCATCAGCGAACACCTGGAACGGCAGGGGTACAGCCAGGTCTTCACGCCTCATATCGGCAAGCTGGGCCTCTACAAGACCAGCGGTCACTTTCCCTATTACGCAGACTCTCAATTCTCGCCCATCGTGGATTTCCAGGAACTGGCGGATGAGAAGTGCTCCTGTGCAGACATCGTCGCCAAGTTGCATCCGGAGAACGCGGACAAGCTGGAGACGGACCGGCTCATGGAAGGGTTTCTCCTGAAGCCCATGAACTGCCCGCATCACATCAAGATCTACCAGAGCCGGCACCACTCCTACCGGGATCTGCCGATTCGCCTGGCGGAGTTCGGCACGGTTTACCGCTGGGAACAAAGCGGCGAACTGGGCGGCATGACTCGTGTCCGTGGGTTTACCCAGGATGACGCGCACCTCTTCTGCACGGAAGATCAGGTGAAGGACGAAATCATGGGCTGTCTCAGCCTCGTGAAGATTGTGCTCGAGACGCTCGGCATGCAGGACTACCGCGTCCGGATTGGTCTGCGAGATCCCGACTCCACCAAGTATGTCGGTGCGCCAGAGAAATGGGATCGAGCCGAGCAGGCCTTGCGGGAAGCGGCGGAGACTTTAGGGAAGGAATTCTCTGAGGAACCCGGCGAAGCGGCCTTCTACGGCCCCAAGATCGACTTCGTGGTCAAAGACGTCATCGGCCGGGAGTGGCAGCTGGGCACGGTCCAGGTGGACTACAACCTGCCGGAGCGCTTTGGCCTGGAATACATCGGTGCTGACAACGAAAAGCATCGCCCTGTGATGATTCACCGGGCGCCGTTTGGCTCCATGGAACGCTTCGTCGGTGTGCTTATTGAGCACTTCGCGGGACACTTCCCGACCTGGCTGGCTCCCGAGCAGGTGCGCATCCTGCCCATCTCGGAGAAATTCGTGGAGTACGCTCGGGGAATCGAGGCCAGGCTGAAAGAGGCTGGCGTCAGGGTTTCCGTGGACGAAAGCAGCGAGAAAGTGGGCGCGAAGATTCGTCTTGCTCAAGTGGCCAAAACTCCCTATATGTTAATAGCTGGAGCCCAGGAACAGGAGGCCGGTCAAGTCTCCGTTCGGCATCGCAATCGTGGCGATGACGGCTCCAAGTCGGTCCATGACTTTGTCGAGCAAATCACTACCGAAATACGCGATCGATCTCTCTAGTTGGATCGAAGCCCTCGCGCATTAATGCATGTCTCTCGCACGCATAGGTACTTTTCCTGATAGCTCCAGAGGACAAGAGCAGTGGATCGTTGTGTCGAGCCGACATCCCGGTCCGGCACTTTCTTCCCTTAACATCTAACATACTCCGAATATCGCTAAGAGACCACGCAAGAGCCCACCAAGACAGCCTCGTATCCGAATCAACGAACGCATTCGTGCCCATGAGATTCGTGTTGTCTACAAAGACTTGAACCTCGTTCTGCCGACTAAGAAGGCGCTCGCCAAAGCTAAGGAACTAGGACTCGACCTGGTGGAAATCGCCCCCAACGCAGACCCGCCCGTCTGCAAAATCGTCGACTACGGAAAATTCAAGTACGAGCAGGCGAAGCAGCAAAAGGAACAGACCAAACACAAGACCAAGGTCAAGGAGGTCAAGTTCCGGGTGCGTACGGAGGAGCATGACTACAACATCAAGCTGTCTCATGCGGAGGATTTCCTGGAGCATGGAGATAAGTTGCGGATCCAGTTGCAGTTCCGGGGCCGGGAGAACGCCCACCGGGAGCTTGGATTCGAATTGATGCAGCGGGTGAAGCAGGACCTGGCGACCATGGCCAAGGTCGATGCCGAACCGAAGCTTGCTGGACGCCAGATCGTGATGATGATGTCACCACTGCCCAAGGCTCAGCAGAAGCGTCATTTCCATATCCACAAAGGCAAAACGCTCATCGAAGAGGACGACTTCGAGGATGATGAGGATTTGATGGATGAGCATCTGGAAGACTCCGCCGCCTCAGAGGAACCCAAGTCGAAATCGGCGACGGCATCTGCTGAAGATTCTGCAGAAGAAGAGAAGTAATCTCACCGCCAGGTAATCGTCGCGAAGATCCCGTGAGTCAGGTTCTGCTCTTTGATATCGACGGAACCCTGATCGATAGCCGTGGGGCGGGTCTTGCCGCCCTGCAGCAGGGGCTTCTCGATGCGTTCCAGCTTCACGATCGCGTTTCCGAGATGCCAGAACTCGATCTCGCTGGTGCGACGGATTCCGTCGTCGTGCGGGATCTGTTTGGGGCTTTCGGCCTGGTGGATACGCCGGACAATCGTCGCCTCTTCTACGACGCCTATCTGATCTCACTGCGGAAGACGCTCCTGGAGCGCATTCAGGAACCCGAACCCTTGCCGGGTGTGAGGCAGCTCCTGCAGGATCTCACGGAGCATGGTGGTCATGTCCTTGGCCTGCTCACTGGCAACATCGAACCCGGTGCCCGTGCCAAGCTCAGCCACTATGGTCTGGATCATCACTTTGGGTTCGGAGCCTACGGCGATGACGGCGAACATCGTGACGAATTGGGGCCCGTGGCTCTGCAACGCGCCGCCGCCTTTCTGGGGCGGGACCTGGACCCCTCGCATTGTGTCGTGATCGGCGATACGCCTCGGGATATTGCCTGTGCGAGAGCAGCCGGAATGCACTGTATCGCCGTGGCCACTGGTTCCTTCAGCGCGGAAGAACTCGCGACTCACGAGCCGGACATTCTCCTGGAAGAGCTACCTTCTTTGGAAGGGTTCCTGACGCTGGCCAAGACTCTTGCCGATTAACTGGCGGTCCACTACTTCTTGGAAGCCAGGAACGATACCAGTGAGGCGAAGTCTTCCAAAGAGAGCGCATTCGCCAATCCTGGGGGCATCATGGACATGGGCATGTGGTCTTCCTTGGCGATCTCTTTGGCGTTCAGGGTAGCCACCTGCCCCGTCATGTTGCGGAGCACCACTTTGTCCGTGTTGCTCTCCGTCACAAAACCCAGGTGCACGGTGCCGTCCTTCATGGTGATCTGGGCGGTCTGGAAGCCCTGAGAAATGGTGTCGTTGGGGCGGAGGATCGCCGTGGCGATCTGTTCCTTGTTCATGATGGAACCGATCTGACCCATGAAGGGCCCCAGCACCGGGCCGGTGTTGTCGAGCGCATGGCAGGCCACGCAACCCTGAGCCGCAAAGAGTTCCGCACCCCGTTTGGGATCGCCTTTCAGCTTATCCAGGGAGAGGATCACATCCTCGATCGGAGTCTTGCCCACAGCGCCTTCCATGGCTGCGATCTTGGCCAGGTCCACCGTAGGTTGCTCCACTTCGTCTTCGGGAGCCAGATTGGTGCCGAGCTTCTCCAGCCCCAGGCGATGACTGTCGTTGAGATCTGCGAGGAAGGACTTCCATTTGTCGTCGGTGGTGTCCGTCTCCGATTCGAGAGCAGCGGCAATCTGGGCAGATCCCGCCCAGGTGATGGGCTTGTAGTAGGGGCCGCGAGTGTCGGGGCGAGTGGTCCACCACCAGGAACCGTCATAGGGCTCCTCTTCCTGGTAGAGTCTTGCCAGAGTGGTCAGCAGTTTCTGTCGAGCTTCTGGCTTCTCAGTCGTCTCCAGCTTGCTCAGCAGGCCCTCGACCGTGGCTTCTTCATGGAGATAGGAGAGCGCCCAGAGCGCCAGGTCTTCGGATTCCGTGCCGATGGCGTCGAGACAGGCATCGATCGCTTCCAGGCGAATGAGGGCGCGAGCCGCAAGGTGCGGCACGATGATATCCGGATTCGGTGTGGCATGGCGTGGCGTCACCGGTGCCTCAGGTGAAGACTCGCCGGGAGGTAGGAGGGAGGCAAAGAAGTCGATACTACCTTCCTTGGGATTGCTGGTGGCAGTGCGGGCTCTGGCGCTGAATTCCACCGCCTGAGCGGGAATCTTGTATGCGACTGTGCCATCGGCGACCAGGGTCACGAAGGACTTGGGCGCCTTGTCATTTCCCTTCACCTTAAATTCGCTTCCGTCCGGATTGATGTTGTTGTAGGCCGTGCCGGAGAGGGGCTTCAGCGAGTCCAGCTGGATGGTCTTCCGGTCGGCGGTGGTGAATACGGGTTCGAGCAGTACCAGATGCGAGTGCTCCTCCACGGGGTTGGTTTCGGCGAGGTTCAGGTAAAGCGTTTGGCCGGGGCGCACTTCCAGCTTCACATTGGCGACACGGTTGTTCTTGAGTGTATCGAGCTGGGTGGCCTTGGGCTTCCCTTCCGGTTCCGGCTTCGTAAAGGGCACGCGGAGCAGGGCGGGAGCGGCTTCCTTGCGGCCCAACCGTCCCAGGGCAACGGCGGCCACCGCTTTTTGGCGGGGCGAGCCCTTCTGAAGCGCGTCTTCAAATGGGGACAGGGGAAGCTTCGTCTTCTCCAGGCGCGGCAAACGATCTGCCGCAGCACGCAGGGCAAATTCCTTGAGGGCTTCATCCTTGGCAAACTCGAGGACTTTAGCTGGGTCTGTCTCCGCCTGGGCGTAGGTGAAGAGCGCGGCGACCCGAACTTCCAGAGATTCGTCAGCGGATTGGGCCAGGCTCGCGAGAGCAGGCAAGGCTTTCGCGGAATCCTTGCGATGGAGTAGCTCCCACTGTGCGTTCTGCCGGATGGTGGCGCTTTCTGATTTCAGGAGGCCGACCAAGTCATCGATGGAAGCCTTGGCAAAGTTGGGAAATTGAGCCGGTTTCCAGCCCTTTGGTGTGACCCGGACCAGGTAACCCTTCGTTTCGTCACCGCGGAAGCCGGCGCCATCCCAGGCACTGAGAAACATCTGACCGGAGGCATCCACATCCAGATCCGTCACCTGGGAAAGGTTGATGAAGGACTCCGGCGTTTGGAGGAAGGTGGGTCCGTCTTCGGTGAGGCGGTGCAGGTAGACGGCTTTGCGGCCCCAGTCCGCCATCAGCGGTTGGTGGTTGTAGGTATCCGGCCAGGTGGGTTCGTTCAGGAACAGCGCACCGACCCCCGAGCCTCCGCCCAGATCTTCCAGCGCGGGGATGATCTCTGAGGCGAAGTTCTTGAAGAGGCGAGGGTAGCCGTATTCTCCGGACTGAAGATGGTGGGTGAAGCGCACATTCCAGCCGCCGCCATCGTTGGTATTCCCCCTTGTG
Source organism: Verrucomicrobiales bacterium (assembly GCA_041984905.1). Classification (GTDB taxonomy): domain Bacteria; phylum Verrucomicrobiota; class Verrucomicrobiia; order Verrucomicrobiales; family DEV007; genus JBHIXE01. Next base: position 14,327 of record JBHIXE010000100.1, read on the forward strand.
AAGAGGTTCATGAAGGGATCGATCGCGACATCGTAGATGTTCCGCATCCCAGAGGTGTAAAGCTCCATCTCGCTGCCGTCGGGTCGCACGCGGACAATCCCGCCTCCCAAGAGCGTCAGCTTGTTGCCGGCGCGATCTTTGGCGCCCGCGAATCCGAAGTCTCCCACGGCAATGTAGATCCAGCCATCGATTCCCATCTGGATTCCGTTGGTGGAGTGATCCGTGCCGCGGCTGTTGATCTGGGTGCCTGAGCAAATGCCTTCCACCAACATCTCGGCGGGTCCATCGGCAACTCCATCCCCATCCTTGTCTTCCAGCACCACCAAATCCATTCCGGTGGAAATCCCGTCGTCGCCAAAAGCGGTGTGGAGAACGAAAAGCTGATCGCCACGCCAGATCAGGCCGCGCGCATTGTCGATCTCTGCAAAGACCTGGTGTGAATCCGCGATGCCATCCTTGTCCTCATCCACCAGCCGAATGATCCGGCCGCGTCCCGGGCCTTTGCCCAGTGACCCGTTCAAATCCACGCCAGCGTAGACCACGCCATCAGCCGAGACGCAAAGGCAGGCGGGACTCGGAGTAACCTCTGGTCCGGAAAACGTGGTCAGGTCCAGATCTTCTGGAACACTATCGGCAAATGCCAGGCTGGTAAGCAGGAACGCGATACAGG
>JBHIXE010000101.1:0-3852 GCA_041984905.1 Verrucomicrobiales bacterium
TCTTCGTCTCCATCCAGGACGGGGGAGAGAAGGTATTCCAGCGGAGAAAGCGTCTTGTTCATCAAGTTGAAGCGTTCGGCGGCAAAGTCGTAGGTATGATCACCAAAGAGCGCGTCGGATTCCCAGATGAAGCTGCCGCCATTGGCGGTGATGCTGCCAGTGACGGCGTTGTTGGCCAGGAGACCACTGGCTGAGCGATGCACTCCAACCAAGGTGCCCGCCAGGCAGGGATTGCGGCCACAGACGCGGAATTCAAAGTCCCTGGTTCCAGCGGTGCTTTCCCATTCGCCGTCGCTGTCTACGGATCCAAAGACCTGAATGTTGATCGGCAAAGCGAAGGCTTCACCATTCCCTCCCGGGCTCAGCGGGTTGATCGATCCTTTCGTGGTCGTGGAAAACGCGCTTTCCGCCCAGCTGTCCACGTCGATGCGTCCCCAGTTGCCGGGCAACTCAAAGATGCCGCCATCACCAGAATTGCTCGGCAGGACGATCTTGTGGAGAAACTCGACGGCCATCATCTGGCTGTTTCCGTGCCGGATCCGGCGCATGAAGGCTTCTTCGGTCGAATCCACAAGGATGGTATTGGCATGCACGTAGGCCATCATGGCGGCCATGCCGGTGGAGCCTATCATCACGATCACCAAGGCCAGAACGGCGGTGGAGCCACGGGAACCAGATCTCTTTTTCGGGGATGCGTTCATAGATGGAAGCAGTGGAATTCAGAGCAAGCCGGGAAACATCGGAATCACGAAGCCAAAACTGGTGCGACCCCCCATCTGCCAGTAGTCGGAGATAGGATCACTGGTGGTGAAAATGGGCTGTGGTGGGTCGGACGCCTCCAGATGGCGAGCTGCCGGATCCGGCCACCACAGCAAATAGAAAGTGCTTAGGGAAGCTGCGGTAAACTTCAGTTTGTCCGGATCCGTGGAGAGTCCGGAAGCCCCTGCCCGCAGCATGTGCACAAAGAGTGGGCTGAAGTCATTGCCCGTGCTGGCGGGGTAGTAGATATCGTAGTAGCCGGTCAGCTCATCGTTCGCATAACGCCTCACGGAGACGTAGTTACCCTCCAGATTGTCATTGGCATCGGTAATGGGAACAATGTCGATCTCCCACGTGGCGATGACGCTGAGAAGGGAAGTGGACAGACTCAGCCCCAGGACAAAAATGGTGGCGTCTTCTTCTGGGGAAGCACCTGAGGCCGTGACAAAGACATCTGCGGCCGAGCCAAACTGGGCTTCTAACAGCAGCTTAAGCGACTCTGGAGTATCCAGCAGGTAGTTGACCGTCGGAAGAAGAAGCGAACTGTCGCGGATAGTATTCAGACCATCCCGGCCCAGGCAAAAGACCGCGATACTACTCTTTACGTCGTCATAAAACTGCTCCCGCAGCCGATTGGCCGTGGCGGCCTGCACATAGCTGGGAGCGGAATAGACGTTGAGGGTGTCCGTGTCTTCCAATCCGTAGAAGTTCTCGATGATCTCTTCTCCAAGGGGCACAGAGACTACTGTGGCGAGGCGTTTGTGGTTGGCGGTAATAGACTGGAAGACCAGGGCAGCGGTGGAGAACACGGCGGCAGCGATCACGGCGGCCACCAACATCTCAGTCAAACTAAGGCCGCGAATTTCGGGATCAGATGTTAATCTGGGTCGCATGGTAACTGTGGTTATTATTACCGATGCGGATAATAGTATCATTTAACTACGAATCTGTAAAAAGTTTATGATCAGAAATTAATGATCTTAACTTCATCCATTCGAGTTCCATTACGAGGAAGGCTAGTCTCGCAGCGAGCTCGATAGGGAAATGTCCTATCCTCCGCTCCGCAAAGAGATGAGTAACGCCCTTTTGCCTTGCTGTCAGGACGGATCTGGAGATATCCTTCCAGGTCGGAGTGGAGGCTCCGCTCCCAATTCCTTAAACCAACTACCTGCTCAGCAAGATGCCGACTTCCTCCTCCTCAAATGTCGGAGTTCCTCGCCAGCAATCGGCGCCCAGGGACTCTTTTCTCACCCGCCGCAGCGCCCTCAAATCCATGGTGCCCGCAGGCCTCGCCGGCCTTACCAGTATCGGATATCTAATGTGGCCGAAAGCCACTTGGGCTCAGGAATTTGCCCGTCCAAACGCCATTTGGACGGAGGAAGACTTCAATCACTTTCTGAGCGCGGTGAACCCTTCTGAAGGGGGTGCTCTCATGGCCTCGATCGAGAAGAAATCCTACGATTACTCCGCAAGTGCTGTACGCGGCCATCTCAACTGGTTGCGCTATCACACCTTTGATCCACGCGCTCACCTGGCGGAGACGGTGGACTACCACGAGATTGCCAGTTGGGTCGCCAAAACGGAGTGCGGTGCGGATCAGGACCTTGTCGACTCCGCTACCACTTTTGAGTTGGAGAGGATGGTGACCGAGCATTCGATCAGCCGAATGTGGGAAGGTCTATCGACCGAACAGCGCACCGAGGCACTCGCTGAAGTGCACGCCGACGGAACGCCGGAAGACGGTTCTGAACTCCTTTCCGTGCTCGGAAAATATGAGCGGTGGAACCAGCGCCGGTATTACGAATCCCTGTTGAAGACGGCGGAAAGCTGCTACATGGGCTATAAGTCACTGGCGCGGTCTCCCTCCATCCAAGGGGCGTTGGCAACTCGTTTGCAGGCTGTGAATGTGCATCCCGTGATCTGGGTGACCGGCATTCTCATTGCCGTGGCTTCGATCGGCTACATGCTGGGTCGCGCCAGTCCGCGGAAGACCTCAGTGGTGGTGACTCAGATGCACTTGATCAAGGTGGCCGCCCTGGAGGATGCGGGTGTCCTGAACGGGATCATCGCAGATCTGAAGATCAGCTAAGGGCTGTCATTATTCGCTCTGCCGAGGAGGCCAAGTCGCCTATGCCTTTGACCCCATTCGGGTTTTTGGCTAACCATCTTCCTATGCAGCGTCTCCTTGTCTTTCTCAGCCTGGTTCTCTCGGGCGCCACCCTTGCACAGGCCCAAACCGAGAAGCCGAATATCATTCTGATCCTGGCGGATGACTTGGGGTACGGGGACCTGGGGTGTTTTGGTCAGCGCACTTTGAAGACTCCGAACATCGACCAGATGGCGGCTGAGGGGATGCGTTTCATGCGGCATTACGCTGGCTCGACTGTGTGTGCTCCTTCCCGCTGTGTGCTCATGACTGGCCTTCATACGGGGCATTGCACGGTTCGTGGCAATGGGCCGGGCCAACTGAAAGACGATGAGGTGACAGTGGCTCACGTTCTCAAAAATGCCGGATACAAGACTGGATGTGTCGGCAAGTGGGGGATCGGCAACCCGCCGCCGGTCAATGATCCCGAGCGCATGGGCTTCGACTATTTCTATGGCTATGTGAACATGTACCACGCCCACAATTTCTTTCCGGAATTCCTCTATCGGAACGGCGAGAAGGTCAAACTGCGCAATGTGCTGCAGGAGAAATGGCGGGATGTGGAACCCGCCAAAGAAGGGCGAGGCGTGGCCGCGCAAAAGGTGGACTATGCACCGGATCTCATCGCTCAAGAGGCCCTCGACTTCATTGACCGGAACAAGGAGGAACCGTTCTTCCTCTACTTTGCGTTGAACATTCCCCATGCCAACAACGAGGGGGGCAAGAGTCCCACGGGTGTCGATGGGATGGAGGTTCCGGACTCAGACTTGAGCGAGTTCGCTGGACAAGCGTGGCCTGCTCCGGAGAAAGGCTTTGCCGCCATGATGCAGAATATCGACCAATACGTGGGGAGTGTTCTGGCGAAGGTGCGTGAACATGGTCTGGAAGAGAAGACCCTCGTGATGTTCTCCAGCGACAATGGCCCTCATCAGGAGGGCGGACATCAG
>JBHIXE010000101.1:3862-14991 GCA_041984905.1 Verrucomicrobiales bacterium
CCTGAAGAAGGAAGCAATTTGGTGGCGGCGAGAAGACTGGAGAGAAAGAGTGAGGGCTGGGTGGTGGTGGAAAGGGGTTTGCGTCACAATCATTAGTCATTCAATCTTTAATCGTCATGTAACAAATTTGAAAACACTCTCACTTTCTGTCTTAGTTTTAGTTCTGAGCGTCTTGTCCTAACAAGGTTCCCTCAGCAGGAGGGCGGACATCAGGTCGATTTCTTTGACTCCAACGGTGAGCTCTGGGGCATGAAGCGGGACTTGTATGAAGGAGGCATTCGGGTGCCCACGATTGCCTGGTGGCCGGGAACCATCAAAGAGGGAACCTTTTCCGGCCACATCTCCGGATTTCAGGATTTCCTGCCCACTTGTGCGGAACTGGCTGGCGTGGAGCCTCCAGAGAGATGTGATGGGATCTCGTTTCTTCCAACTCTAATCGGCAAGGCTAACGAGCAGAAGCAGCACAAATACCTCTACTGGGAATTCCTGGAACGGGGAGGAAAGAAAGCCATCCTGGCGGAGAACTGGAAGCTCATCCTCCAAAACACCCGCATTCTCGCGGAACCTGTTCCGGAACTGTATGACCTCCTGGGCGACGACACCGAGGATGAACCGCTGGAGGAGAAGCATCCCGAGAAAGTGGCGAGCCTCAGCGCGATGATGGAGGAAGCCCACGAAATGCCGGATCGCGAGCCATGATCGAATCGACCGGATGATCCCGGCTCTGCGGGTGTGTTCATGAGGATGCTCGTCCTGGAGCGGGCACTCGGCGGTTGGGGGGCTCCCGCCTTTCTAATGATCCAGCTGTCAGCGTCCCATCATGCCACCATGTCAGATCCCTTCAGGAGGTGGTCACGGAGGGCACTGGAGGCACCGGCGCGGTTGGACTGGGTGCCGGCACTGGAGCAGGCGCAGGCGAAGGGACAGGGGTGGATGCTGAGGGAGCAACTGCGGCAACCTCGACCCTGGCGGTTTCCAAAGCCACCTTGGGCTCCGGCTTGCTCTGCTTCTGGTCCTTCTGCACTTCCAATCTATCGATCTCCATCTGCAAACGCCTCTTCTGCTCTTCAAGGCCTTTGATCGACGCGCGAAACTGCCGGCACTCATCGTCCACTTTTTCACGCTCGTCTTTAGTGGCTTGCAGTCGAGAGGTGAAGAATTCCAATTGGTCCTTCGCCTTCTTCATGTCGGCTTCGGCTTGCTTCGCATCGTCCATTGCTTGCGTCGCATCGGCTTCGGCCTTCTCCTTCTTGGTCGTCGCCTCCTGAATCGTGGACTTCAGTCCTTTTAATTCCGATTCTGCTGCGGAGACCTTTCCCGTAAGTTCTGCGAGACGCTTTTCCTGCTCCTGAATCTTCTTCTTCAGTTCAGCGTCCCTCTGGACTGCCTTGTCATCGGCTTTCGGTTCTGCCGGGAGGGCGACTCCTGTGGTGCGGCCCACATCGGCCTGGGAAGTGCTCTCGATCTGGGCCGTGACGACCGTTCCCCAGGTGATGGTATCACCGGTATTGATGAGGAGACGATCCACCTTCATTCCGTTGACCTGAGTTCCATTCTTGGACTCCAGATCGACGATTTCAAAGGTGCTCTTTCCGGAAGAGCGGATTTCGCAATGGAAACCCGAAATGCAGGCATCCGGCAAAACGATATCGTTCTTCGGGTCTCTTCCGACGCTCAGCACCTTTTTGTGCATCGGGTGGATGTAACAACTGCCGTCTTTGTTCCGAAACACGAGCTGAAGCGAGTCCGATGGTCCCTTCAAAGGGGGCGTCAACGGGCGTGCCTCTTTGGATTCCAGTTTGGGCGGGGCCGGGGTAGCATTCATCAGGCGTTTGTGGAGTTTTAGGTTGACCGGCGAGTCTATGCAAGTGACTCACCCCATGGCAACAAGGAACCGCGCCTGTTGCCAATTATCGGGGAATTTCTCCAACAAGCTGAGAGGCTTGTAACGCCGTTGGCGTTTCTGTCCCCGGTCACCGCCGACAAGAAAGTCGGAACTCAAGATATTTGTTAATATGTTTTGATATTACGGAAATTAGAGTAAAAGTGGGCGTTGGATTTGATTGTCTCGCTACGATGAAAAACTCGGTCTTACGCGCTTCATGCACTTTCCTGGCCTTATGTTGGATCCTGAGCCTGGAGCCCGCTTCGGCGATGGATCCAGACAAGGCGATTGTCATTGCCGAAGACCCGGATCCGTTCTGGGGAAAGTTCACCCCTTACGCCGATTTTCGCTTCCGCTATGAGGCGGACTGGGATTCCAGTAATGCAGCGGGCGTGCCGCGGGACGACCGGCATCGGCTTCGTGTGCGTGGCCGGGCGGGCCTGAAATTTGAGGCGACGGACCACTTGATGTTCGATGTGCGGGCACGGACGGGAAACTCGGAAGCTCAGCAGTCACCCCATCTCACCATTCACGACTTTAACGGTGGAGATCGCGATGATTTCGACGGGATCCTCGACAAATACTACGCTCAATATTCCACGGGCGATCTGAAGCTGTGGGGAGGGCGGAATGGGTTTCCCTTCTGGAAACAGAACGAGATGTTCTGGGACGATGACGTCACGATTACGGGCTTGGCTCTCAGTGCGACTCCCGAGGCTCTTGGATCCAAACTCACCGGGACCACGGGTGTGTTCTATCTTCCGGACGGGGGCTGGGGTCTGAACGGGCAAATGTATGCGGGGCAGGTTGCCTACACGACCGAGATCGGTGACGCGGAGTTGACCTGGGCGGAAGGCTTTTACTTCCTCAAGGGACAGCCAGGGGCAGAGCATTTGCTGAATGGCAACGGAGCCCGCGACTATGCAATCCTGGGAAATCAGTTCCAGCTGAAGAAGACCCTGTTTGGTACCCCAGTCATTCTGGGAGCGGACACCTACTTCAATCTGAAGGACTACTCAGCCTCGGATTCAAACCCGTTCACTGCTGCAAATGCGGACGAGACTTTCGGTTATGTCTTATCCGCAACGGTGGGGCAGTTGAAGGATCCCGGCGATTTCCAGTTTGGTTACTATTATTCCTACATTGAGGCCCTGGCGGTAAACGCCTCTTATGCGCAGGATGACTGGATTCGCTGGGGAACAGGTGGTCAAACCACCTCCAGCGACCTGAGTGGTCATGAGATTCGCAGTGTCTTTCGCGCCACCCCGAAGCTGGATATCATGGCCCGTCTCTACGTGGTTGATGCGATCACCTCGGAACAAGACGGCATGCGCTTCCGCATCGATTTCAACTACAAGTTCTAGCCTTGCCCCTCACTCAGCGTCGGCAAGGGCGGCAATTGGCTTTCCAGGACGCCTTTGGCCTTGGGCCAAGCCAGGGCAGCTTCGGCGATCATCCAGATTTCGAGGGCGAGCGTGCTCAGGCCGATCAGCACCAAATGCCATTGACCGGTCGCAAGCCAGCCGCCGGATTTGAAGAGCTCGATGCCCATGGCCAATCCAGGAAGGATCAGCATGACGACAGCCGGAATGGCGACATACCAGACGGGGAGATTGCGGCGCCACATCCAGAAGGCGATCACCAGAAAGGCGAGGCCGCCCAAGAGCTGATTGGTAGCTCCGAACAAGGGCCAGAGGTTGAGGCCACCAGTCCCGGCATTGGCAAAGGTCCAGGGCAGACCCGCTTTCGGCATCGCCGCGACCAGGCCAGCGACGATGATCGCGAAAATCGTGGCGCCATGCTTGTTGGTCAGCCAGCCGAATACACCGCTGGCAGCCGCTGATTCACCCGAAGGACTCTTGGCAACAAAGGTGGAGGCCATTTCCTGAACCACATACCGCTGCAGGCGGCAGGCGGTATCCATGGTAGTCGCCGCAAACGAGGCCACAAAAACGCCCATGAGCGCGACGGCAAATTTGGAAGAGAGCCCTAAGGCGGTCAGGAAGTTGGCGGAACCTTCCACAAAGGCGCCAACCTTGGCACCCAAGCCAGAGGCGGAACCCCAGGTTGCGTAGCGGGCATCATAGGCAGCCGCTCCCGTCAGGAGATCGCCGCCGCCAGGGCCGTGACTGCCGAGGCCGATTCCCGCGACGCAGGCCAGGATGACCAGGACGGCCAGGAAACCTTCGGTCAACATGGAACCATAACCGACGAACAAGGCGTCCGACTCATTCTTGATCTGCTTGGAAGAGGTGCCGGAAGAGACAAGGCAATGGAATCCCGAGATTGCTCCGCAAGCGATGGTGATGAAGAGGAAGGGAAAGATCCAGGGCGCACCTTCGGGAGAGGGGCGAAAGGCTGGAGCGACGATGCTGAGCGTCTCCCGTTCCGCACCCGGAGTTGCGGGAGCCCCGCCAATCAGAGCCGCGGCCACGAGGCCCAGGATCACCAGCGCGATTGCCGAGAGAAGCTGCAGGGAATTGATGAAGTCGCGAGGCTGAAGCAGGGTCCAGACCGGCAGAACGGAGGCGATGTAAGAATAGATCAGCAGGAAGATGACCCAGGTCAGGATCGGCCAACTGGCCAGGGTGCTATTGAAAGCGGCGAGAAATCCCCAATCCCCCAGCACCACGCTCAGATACATGATGGCCAGCGAAGCCAGGCAGGGAATCAAGAGGTTCATGCCCTTGCGATGGATCCAGACGCCAATGGCGATTGCTAGGGGGATCTGAACCAGGCAGGGGAAAATGGAGGAGGGGTATTGCCGGAACACCGCTGCAATTACGAGTCCGAAGATCGCCAGCACGATGGTCAGGGCCAGGAACAGGATCGAGAGAAACAATAGCCGGGTGCGCTTCGCCAGCATCCGTCCGGCGACATCCCCCACGGTTTGGCCGCGGTTCCGCATGGAGACCACGAGACTGCCAAAGTCATGTACGGCCCCGATGAAAATGGAGCCAAAGAGCACCCACAAAAGAGCCGGCACCCATCCCCAGATGACGGCCAGAGCAGGGCCTACGATCGGGCCCGTTCCCGCAATGGAGGTGAAGTGGTGACCAAAGATGACAAAGCGATCCGTCGGCACGTAATCCTTGTCATCGTTCAAGGCCACGCTGGGCACGGGCGCTTTGGGATCCAGCTTGAAGATCTTGCGGGAAAGCCATTTACCGTAGGTGTTGTAGGCCACCAGGTAGAGGACAAGGGAACCGAGAGCGATGATCAGGGGCGTCATTTTGGGGTGTTTGGAGAAAGCTTACAAACTGTGGACGATGGGGAGAGCACTAGGAGATAGCAGGGGCGGGCGCAAGGGGCAACTTTCTGGGACCGCAATTCCACGCGGTGCTCATGCTAGCGGGAAACCGCAAAGGAGTTCACGTTCCAAATTGGGAAATTCCTTCAGTCTTGCTACGGAGTTATAGATCCCGGCAACAGCAGTGGGCAAAGATTCTCCGCTAACACTTTTGGGGGATAGGGTCCTCATAGTGGCTCGCTTGGTCTACCCATTGACCCCAAGAGCGAAATCCTTCAGACTCGAAACCGGTTTGAATCGCTGTGGTATGAAAACTCTCCCTCTCTACTGGCTCTTCGCCTTACTCGTAACCATCCGGGCAGACGCGGCCCAGCCTGAGAATCTCCTCCCTGGCTTGCTGGTGACGGAATATCCACGCCACGAAGCGCAGGTCGACTATGCGAATGCCTACCTGGACCTGAACCAGTTCGGCGATTCGATCGGGCATCAATCCGTGACGAAGTCGCTCACTCCTTGGAAATGGACGGCGGAGCGAAATGCCGTTGCCAAGGGCTACCTCGTCGTTCCAGAAGATGGCGATTATGCGTTCACGACCGACAGCTTCTATGATCGTAACCTCCTGATGATCGATGGCAAGGTGGTGTGTGGATACATCGATGGCGGAGACAAGGTGGTCACGGTGCCGCTCGAGAAGGGAATGGTCGAGATCATGAGCGTGGGGTTCATTGGAAGCCGAGGTGCAGCCCAGGTGCGCTGGCGGCAACCGGGGCAGCGCGAGCTCACACCGATCCCTCTGGGTAATCTCCGGCATGAACCACCCAGCGTCCTGGCGGATTGGGTAACCATGGTGGCGAAGGATTTTGTGGTGGAAGTCTACAAGAATGGTGAGCGTGTCCCGGACCGGGACCGCCAGCTCTTGCTCGACCAGTTTGGCGCGTGTTCGGAGCGGCTCAACGTGGGCGTGAAAGCTGGAGATTGGCTGGTCTTCCACGTGGTGGCAAACCGAATGCGGCACCATGGCTCCAAGTGCTTTCTGGCGGCAGGATGCCTGGACTCCGGCGGCTTTGGCTTTGTGACCCACCCTGACAATGAAGCATGGAGTGTCTGTGATAATCCCGCTGAAGTGGCGTCCTTTATTGAGAAGCGTGACTCTGGAGCGACCGTGAGACCTTCTGGGATTCGCAATGTCTGGGAGGAAGGGCTCGACCACATGCGGGAGTTCGCGGGTGCGGACTTCGGAGGCGAGCCGGTGTGGGGAGAGGAGTCGTCAACCTGGATCAAGTTCATTGCTCCGGGGAAGAGCCCCATTGGCCCACTTTTAGTCGAAACCAAGTCTGAAGGGAAAGCTCCGCCGCAACCCCAAAGTGAAGAGGCGAAGTGGGAGCAAGCTTACATTTGGATCGGTGACAAAGTACAAGCGCGACTGGTGGCGCCCATTCATCTCGATGACGAACCAGAGGAGGCCGAGCCGCCTCTCAAGGAAGGATATGTGGTGGAGAGTGAGGGAGGTCTCAGTGTTGAAGGCGCCCCCATGGTCCTTTACGACACCTCCTCACCACCGCCGCCCTCGGAGCCGGATCTGGACATCCTGACTCCCAAGCGTTGGCCGGTGCAAATTCTCTCCGCCATCTACGGCACGGGCGGCAAGGACGCGGATGTGACGGCGCGGGTGAAGCAGTTGGTCGAAGTGGAGCGCAAGGCTCTCTGGGCGGTGAATCCTGGTGTGCTCGGTGCCGATCCCAATCCCTATTGGAACAAGGGGCTCCACATCGTCTACATCAAGGACGGGGTGCGCCGCGAGCAGCATCGCAATGAGAACGAGCATGTGCTCGCAGAAAGCTTCTATGGACCACAGGACGCGGGGGAGTTGAAACGCTGGATCGCGGGAACCCGTTGGGTGGGGCCCAGAGGCGAGATTCAGTTTCAGGAGAACGGCACGTTGACCGGGCCTGACATTGGCCGATCGGCGAGCTGGGAAGCCTCGAAAAAGAACTGGCTGGAGATCGCCTGGGCCAAGGACGAGGTGGTGCGGTACGCCTTTGACTATGTCTGGAGCAGTTTCAAGGATCCGGAGGACGCGAAGAACGGCTACCGGATCCTGAACTAAGGCTAGGCTCTTTGGCTCAGTTGCAGAGTTGAAGGTTGTTCTGGCTGAACCTTCAAATTGACCGGCGACTCGGCTTTCTTCAGGATGTCTTCGATCTGATCAGCCAGCTGCTTAGGAGCAAAAGGCTTCTCCAGGATCGGCATTGCTTGTTCCTCAGGGAACTGGGAAAAGGGGCTCTCCGGATACAGGGAGGCATTCGCAGAGATGTAGAGAACCGGCTGATCCATCTTGAGGTGACGGATGGTGGAGATGAACTCGGGACCGCTGCAGAGGGGCAGGCTCACATCCGTCACGATGAGATCGATCTCCTGGAGGTGATCGGTATAGCGCCGGATCGCCTCCATGCCGTCGGAAGCGGTGAGGACCTGGTATTGATTCTTACGGAGGACGGCAATGGACAATTCACGCACCGTGGGATCGTCGTCGACTAGAAGGATGGTCTTCTTCATTTGCAGCCTAGGCTATCGCAGGAGCGTTGCCAGCTGGGTGAGGCAAGCGCATCCGCCCGATTCTGAGGGGATTGGGACGATCTGGTGGAGGCAGGGACTCCCGTTTTGTCTTGCAGCTTGCCTGTGGTCTGGCCGTTGGAAGGGTGCAAGTTGCCAATCCGTGCCAGGAGGTTGGAGGGCTTGAAAGCTGAAGCCAACCCTTCCCGTGTCCTTGAAGGATTTACGTCATGAGTTCTTCAACCCTCTACATCTGGATTTTCTCCCTGTGGTTCGCGATCCTTACGACGACCACTTCCTTTGCTGCGGATCAGCCTCCTAACATCCTCTTTATACTGGCGGATGATGTGGGCTCGGATGCGATTGGCTGCTACGGCGGGCAGAGCCATCCGACGCCGCACATTGACGCGCTGGCCGAAGGCGGCATGCGTTTCACCCAGGGGTATGCCATGCCGGTGTGTCATCCCTCCCGGATGTGCATCATGACGGGGCGCTATCCATTTCGCTTTGGAAAAGCGGGGTCCAAGTGGGGCGACTTTCCAGATGATGGCGAAGGGATCGCGATTGGGGACCGGCTCAAGCAAGGCGGCTATGCCACGGCCGTGGCGGGAAAGTGGCAGCTCTGCTTCATGAAAGATGATCCGGATCAGCCGCGCCGCGTAGGTTTTGATGAGTGGCTCTTGTTTGGCTGGCATGAGGGCGGGCGTTATCACGATCCCTTGCTCTATCAGAACGGCAAAGTCCGCACCGATACGAAGGGCAAGTACGGCCCAGATCTGTATGTGGAGTTCCTCATCGACTTCATGCGCCGCAATCACGAAGCCGGGAAACCCTTCTTTGCCTACTATCCCATGGCGCTATGTCATGACGTGACCGACGACCTGAAAGACGAGCACGTTGCCTACTACAAGGATGGTCGATGGATGACCTATGCGGAGATGATCTCTTCCATGGATGATATGGTAGGTCGTCTGGTGGCTGCCCTGGATGACATGGGCATTCGGGACAATACCCTGATCCTCTTCACCACGGACAACGGCACCCCTTCCGGCAGCTACCTGCGCGTGGGTGAAGACGGCAAGATGGAGCGGCCCAAGGTCTATTCCGTCCAGAACAACCAGGTGGTTCCGGGAGGGAAGGGCAAGCTGGACGACACCGGCACACGAGTCCCTTATATCGCCAATTGGCCCGGCAAGATCGCTGCCGGCGCTGTGGTCAACGAGATGGTGGACATGACCGATTGCCTGCCAACCTTCGCCGAAGTCGCGGGACTGGCGGACGATGGAGTGCCTCGGGATGGACTGAGCTTCGCGCCCGTGTTGTTTGGGGATGGCGAACAGTTCCAGGGACGGGAGTGGATCTACATCGAGCTGAGGGGAAACCGCTGCGTGCGCTCCAAGCATTGGAAGCTATACGGCACCGGCGAGCTCTACCACGTGAAAGCGGACCCGCGTGAGCAATCCCCAATCCCGGCCGACCAACAGAAAGGGGAGGCCGCCGAGCAGTATACGAAGCTCAGCGAAGTGCTGGCCTCGATGGAGGGACCGCTGGAAGGACAGTAGCGGGGCGATACTCCCACCTCCGCCACCGGCTGGTCATGCTCCGATGACGCCACCGTCCTTGCGCGTGATTCGCATCACCGAAGAGCGGGGTATCGGGCAGTTATCGCTTCCTGGGAACGAGGACGTGTTCTTCTCGGGATCTTCTCCCGGGTGCTGAATGCAGACGAACATCGTACGATAGTCCTCACTGAATGCGAGACCGGTGAGTTCGCAGGCGACCGGGCCTGTCAGGAATCGCTTCACCACCGGCGGATTGGCCTTGGGATCGCAACACAGCATCTGGTTGTTCCCCATGCCCTCATACTCGCCTTTGTTCGAGTATTTGCCATCGGTCAGGATCCAGAGCCGTTCCTGGTCGAAGCCGAGTCCGTCCGGGGAGTTGAACATGTTGTCCTCCGTGATGGAAGCGCTCCCGGAACGCAGAAAATTCGGGTCGGCGGGATCCTTGGTGGCTGGGAACTTCTTGGGATTTCCCGCCAGCAACACCAGTTCCCAATCGAACTCGATCGAGGTGTGATCGTCGCCTTTGGGACGCCACTTGATGATGTGGCCAAAGATGTTATCGGCCCGCGGGTTCGCTGCGTTTGGATCCGCTTCAGTGCGATCGCTGTTATTCGTCAGAGTGCAATAGACGTCCAGGCCATTGGGATGCGCTGCGACCCATTCCGGCCGGTCCATGGGCGTGGCTCCGACGGCTTTGGCGGCGCACCGGGTAAAGATCAACACCTCGGCCTGGCTCTCGAATCCATCTTGCTTAGTCAGGCCTTTCTCACCGTGGACCAGCTTGATCCAGCGTCCCGTGCCACTGATTTTGTCGCCTGTATCATCCTGACCAGGGTCAAAACGCCCCACGTAGAGCGTCCCTTCCTCCAGGAGATCGCGATTCGCCTCTGGCTTGGCGGGATCATACTTCCCCTTGGAGACGAACTTGTAGATGTGCTCTCCCTTTTCGTCATCGCCCATGTAAACGACGACTCGGCCATCTTTGTTGAGGATGAGTTCGGCGTTCTCATGCTTGAATCGGCCCAGAGCGGTGCGCTTCTTGGGCGTTGAATCCCGGTCAAAGGGATCGATCTCGACCACCCAACCAAAGCGATGGGGTTCATGCGGATTCTCGACCAGGTCAAATCGTGGATCGTGGTTGTGCCAGCTGTAGCCGGAACTGGAGGTGAGGCCGTAGGCATCGTAGCCCTGGTAGAGTTTTTCCTGCGCCGGATCCTTGGGAGCGGGGGCTTTGTCAGGCTTGGCTTGAGGGGCAGGCACGGCGGCGTTGGGTTTCGGCTCCGGTTTCGGTGGCTCCTCGACAGGACGGCCTTGCTCGAACTTCCCGGCGTTCTTGGCTCCAAAGTAGTTGTGGAAGTTTTCCTCGCAGGTCAGGTAGGTTTCCCAGAGCGTATCGCCATTGGCACAATTGTTGAGAGTGCCAAGGGATTGGGTGCCCGTCGGGTCCGCCTTCGTCTTCATGAGGGGATGCCCAGCGACCGCTTTGCCCGTGATCTCCATGGGCGTGTTCGCCGTGATGCGCCGGTTCAGTTGGCCCTGCCGATTGAAGACCCACTGACCCCGGATTTTTTCCAGCTCCAGGACGGACACTCCGTGGGCAGCCTGGGCTTTTTCCACGTCCTCCCTGGTGAGGTGCTTCAAGATGTTTTTCCCATGCTTGGCGTACTTGGTGGCAAAGAGATACTCGTAGTTGGTGTATTCATTGTTGACCACGAGCACGGCGCGGTTCTTGCCATTGGGGAAGAAGGACATGCCGTCATTGTTGTCGCCGAAAGCGAGCGCCTGGGAGGTCGCGTCGCCGCGCGTCTTGTGATCGAAGGGAGCGCTCTTGCTCCAGAGCGGGTCGCCCCAGGAGGCGACGACGTGCTGGCGGAAG
>JBHIXE010000102.1:0-8364 GCA_041984905.1 Verrucomicrobiales bacterium
GGATTAAGCAAAATAAAATATTTCAGAATCAGCTTAGTTTTTTTGTTACCAGCCCAAATTCATTTTTCGTGTAATATTGTCTTCGCTCGGAGTACAAAATCGTGTCCTTTTCGAGCATTCCCAAACCTCACATTTTTCAAGCTTGTTCAAAAATTCGCGATTCTCCGCGATGTCCTTTTCATATTGCTTGACCTCTTCGCCGTGCGAATCCTGCTGCCGTTGTGAAACGATCGGCCGTGAAGACTGGCGCAAAACCGTATCGTGGCCGCGAATACCATAGCTCTGAACATTCCTGAAAAACGCCAACATGGAGTAGTAATCCGATTGGGGAATCGGATCGAACTTGTGATCATGACAACGGGCACAACCAATCGTGAGCCCCAGGAAAGCCGTGCCGGTCGTGGCGGTCATGTCATCCAGCTCGTCATAACGAGCGGACTCGAACTCCTTCTCTGTGAGCTGCGTCGGGAAGGGTCCCGCTCCCAGGAAACCCGTCGCCATCATTGCCAGCGGATTGTCGGGCGCAGCCTCGTCCCCCGCGAGTTGCCAGGTCACGAACTGATCGTAGGGCATGTCCTGGTTGAGGGCCTTGATCACGAAGTCGCGATAGTGATAGGCAAAGTCCCGGTTGTAGTCCTGCTCAAATCCATGGCTTTCAGCAAAGCGGGCCACGTCCAGCCAGTGCCTCGCCCAGCGTTCCCCATAGGTGGGTCGACTCAGGAGATCATCCACGACCGTCTCGTAGGCTCCATCCGGATCCTTCTGAACAGCGACGACAAAGGCGTCCAGCTCTTCCGTTGTAGGCGGGAGCCCGGTCAGGATGAGGTGCGCCCGGCGCAGCAAGGTCCGAGCATCAGCTGGAGGGTTGGCGCTGACTCCCTGTTCCCGGCGTTTGGCCTCCAGGAACTTATCGATATTGGTCGGGGCATCCACCTCCGGTGGAGCGGGATCCGTCAGCGGCGCGAATGACCAGAACTCGCGATCCGATTCCGTGACGGTGAACTCGCCCGTTCCATGCTCTTCCTTCTCAATAAGGGGCTTGTCGTACGGGGCTCCCAGTGCAATCCATCGCTCGAAATCCTGAAGCAACGCCGCGCTCAGCTTGGGTTCCTTCGCCGGCATAAAAGGTTCTTCCTCATGATGGAGCAGGATCATCAGGTAGCTGTCCTTGGGACTGGCCAGGTTCACCGCCAGATCCGTGTCGCCCCCGCGCATGAGCCCTTCCCGGCTGGCCAGATCCAATCCGGAGCGAGTCTTCTCCCCTCCATGACAACGCAAACACTGGGACTCCAGCGTGGGCGCGATGGTTTCCTGGAAGAGTTTGAGACCTTCCTTCATCTTGGCGGCGTGATCCGCAGGCACAGGAGGCGTCGCGGCCCCTGCGGTTAGGGATAGCGAAAGGGTCAGGGATAGAGTGAGGATCCAGTTCCGATACATGGTGCTAACGATAGGGGTTCCCGGATTCATAGAGTTCGTGGATCTCCGTCTCGCTCAGAGCGGAGGAGAGAATGAGAAATTCGTCCATGGTGCCGTTAAGGCTGCGGAGGGAGTGACTCTTGGCATCTTGAGAGCGCCAGTTGCCGATCTCTGCACTCCCGATCCGAAAGGGCTCCACGATTCGGGTCTCATGCGCACTTACCAACTCGCCGTCCAGATAGTGCTTCACCTCGCCCGTGCCGCGGTTTGCTGTAACTGCGATGTGGATCCAGCGCCCCAGATCGCGGGGACTGAGCACCGGTGGGGAAAACGAATTGTGGGGTTCGGCCGCCGACACGCCAAGGATCAACTCACCGGAATCGCTGATCTGCCAGTGCACCTCGCCCGAATCAAAGCCGTCGGTCAACATGACCGAGCTCAACCACTGATCGAAGCTCTCCACCCGCACCCAGGACGCCAGCGTCAGGGCCTGGAACTCGCCCGGCACATCCAGGCGGACGCGATCGCTGATGCGGCGAAACTGCAGCGCGTCCTTGCCGGGAAACCGTCCCTGCGTCCATTGCGCACCGACCACCGCTCCATGCCGCTCTCCAACTTCCGAGCGGAGCAACCGGTCCCAGGTCCGGTGATCTTCAAAGGAGAAATACAGCACCACGTCTTCCCTCTCGCGGATTCGCTCCGTGGATTGCAGCCATTCCTGGTATCGCTGCTCGCCCTTGCCCGCGGCCATCAACTGTAGCTCTTCCCGGCTCACAAATTCCGTGGGACGCAGCGCAATGGCTTCCGGCGATTCTTTTCCCAGGATTCGGGCTCCTTCCCCACCCAGCATGAGCCCTTCCTTCCAGCGATTGGCTTCGTTCGGTAGCACCTTGACTTCGCCATCCAGGACGTGCACTTCGCCCCCCGCTTCGTTCACCTCCATGGCGAACTCCGTGCCCAGATCGACAGTCTGGAATTCTTTGGCTTCGATGACAAAGCCTTGAGCTGGTGTCGGCACCAGAGCTCTGACCTTGCCGAAGTGCAGGAAGGCGCGCTCGGCGGAGACCAGTTCCAGGCGAGCGGGTCCTTGCAGGATGACGGAAGCCCCGCTGAAGAACTCGATCTGGGCAAGTCCGGTATTCAGTTCGATAAGCCCAGGAGACAGTTCCTTGCCCGCCTCGATGGCCGGTCCAGACCACTGTGCCTGGAGCGCTTCCGTCAGCACGGCCACTGCTTCCCCTTCGGCTTCCCAGGTCGCCAATCCACTTCCGCGTTCACCCGGAGCCACGATCACAGTGAGAAACACCAGGAGCGCTGCCGCGGCTCCGATGGCAAACACCCAATCCCAGTGACGGCGTTTCGCAGGCATCGCGACGACTTTGGGCGAGGTATGAATCTCCGGCATCCCGGCGGGAATCCCGCCTTGATCGTAGTCCAGATGCAACTCCGCATGCAGCCGCAGATGATCCCGATACATCTGCCGTGCTTCGGCGGAATCGCGCAGGATCTCCCGCAGCCGATCCTTGCCGGCATCGTCCAGTGCTCCGTCCACCACCTCGGCAATGAGCTGGAGCAATTCGGTCTCTTGATCCCTGGTCATTCCTGCTCCGCGAGTTTGGTTTCCACGCACTTCAGCAGCACTTGCCGGATGCGCATGAGCTTCATCTTGATGGCGCTTTCGGATCGGCCTGCCTGATCGGCGAGATTCCGGATGGCATCGCCCAAAGTGTAGCGCTGCGAAATGAGTTGGCGCTGTTCATCGGGCAATTGGGCCAGGCAATCGCGCAGTGCGAGCTGCCGTTCTTCCGGTCCGGCCACGGGTTCCGGCTCTTCCGCGATCTGCGCCAGCAGCTCCTCGTCGAAGAGATGCTGGTCCCGCTTCCGGTCTCGAAGATAGGCCAGCGCCTGGAAGTAGGCGCACTTCCGCGCCCAGGCCCCAAAGTCCGTTCCCGCCTCGTAATCCTCAAACTTTCGCCAGACCACGAGGTTGGTCTCCTGAAGCACATCCCGGGCGTCGTGGACATTGCCCAGCAGCGTCACCAGATAGCCGAACAACCGGCTCTGATGTTCGGTCATCAGGCGGATGCATTGTTCGCTGGCCGGGGATTCCTTCATGAGTCTTCACTGAGGGAATACCAGGAACCGGCGATCGGTCACAAAGAAAATGAATGTAGCAGGCACAGTCCCTGTGCCGTCCGCATTGCATTTGAAACGGCACACGGAGTGTGCCTGCTACTTTCCTTCCGGCTTCCTGCGAAGAACGCTCATATTGGATTCCACGAATCCATGCCTGCCGTAGAATCGCTTGGCGCCCTCATTGTTGCCATCGGTCAACAGCGTCACCCGTACAAAGTCTCCACGATCCGCACATTTGAGTGCGTGATTCAGCAAGCGTGTGCCTAATCCTCCACTGCGATGATCCGGATGCACGACCATGTCTTCCAGCCAACAGACTCGCCCTCCCTCCGCCGTGCTGATGGAGTAGAGCAGGCTCACCATTCCCACCACTTGCTCATCCGCATCGCGAGCCACGAAGATGGCACCCATCTCCGGCCAATCCAGGATGAGACGCAGTCCCCGCTCCTGCTTGTCGCGATTTGGCTGAAAGTCTGACTCTTGCTCAAAGAGCACTTCCAACAGGTCGATCAATCCAGGTAAGTCGTGCTCGGTAGCGAGTTCGATGGTTTCCATTGTCCACAATCCTCGGCTCATTCAATCTGGTGACTCCAGATCATATGACCGGCGGTAATATATAAAGTCTTTCCTTCCGCTCCACCAAAGCTGCAATTGGTGACCATATCAATGGGAACCGGAATCGTTTTGAGCAACTCGCCGTCAGCGGAGAATACATAGACTCCGGCGCGATAGGCGGCTGCCGTTTCGAAGGGCAGATTCGGGAAATTCAGGCCCGCAGTCACGTAGAGCAACCCGTCCGGACCAATGGTCATCCCATCGGGTCCACGATCGCGTTTCCAATCAAAGAGCACCTGAGCGCTGCTGGCATCCACGGATCCGTCCTTTAACAAATCAAAGCGAACCAGTCTGCGGCTGCAGCCACTCTCTTTGTCATTCTCATTGTCACAAATATAGAGGTACTGATCGTCTTTTGAAATCGCGATGCCATTAGGCCTCACCACTTCATGACTCAGAATCCGGGTGACCTTGCTATCGGGATCGATCCGGTAAACGCCTTCCACCAGCTTGCCTTCGTCATCCTGGATCTCCATCGTACTGCGATCTCCGTAACGAGGATCCGTGAAGTAGACCCGGCCCTGGGAATCCATCGTCAGATCATTCGGAGAATTGTAAGGGCTGCCCTCATAGCGATCCGTCAAGACCGTGATGGTACCGTTCAACTCCGTGCGAGTGACTCGCCGGTTCCCGCCCTCGCAGGCATACAACCTGCCCTCGCCATCGAAAAGCAGGCCATTGGCCTTGCCGGAGGGAGTCCGGTAGGTGTGCATCTGTCCATTCGGGTCCAGCCTCATGATCCGGCTGTTCTCGACATCGGAGAAGTAGAGATTGCCCGTCTCCGCGTGCCAGGCAGGTCCTTCCGTGAAAGCGACTTTCCCCTCAAGCTTGAGAGGTGGGATTTCCTGGGCATGCCCCAAGCCGACCACAAGCATCCAAACGAGCGCGACAATTCGATTCATGAGAGGAAAATCCAAGCAAAAAGGAGCGACGCATACAAGCGCCGCTCCTCGAAAGTGTCGGAGCGCGAGCGTCCCCGCTCGCATCCCTTGGTCCAGCCTATCGAAACCGGCGAGCGAGCCGCTCGCGCTCCGACAGACCTGACCTGTCGTCAGACTATTTGAACATGGGATCGTCCGGATTGCCCTTGGACAGGAGATAGGCCAGCAGATCCAGGACTTCGTCCTTCTCCAAGACGTTGATGAGCCCGGGCGGCATCATGGACACCGGTGACGGACGCATTTCCTTGAGGCGTTTGCGATCCACCATGGTGATGGCATTGGGGTCATACATGTTCGTGCTGACTCGCACGGAATCCCCACTCAGGTTCATGATCCGTCCGATCACGGTGCTGCCGTCGTTCATTTCGAAGACCATGGCGCCATACTGATCGGAAATCTCCTTGCTGGGATTCACGATGCTTTCCAGTAGATCCCAGGGGCTGAACTTGCCACTCACACTGGTGAGATCCGGCCCAATGGCTCCGCCGTCCTGATTGAACCGGTGACAAGCGTAGCAGCCCACCGTACCGAAGGCATTGCGGCCGCTGGCGAAATCCCGGTTGCCTTCCAGACCCACGTTGATGACGTCCGCGAAGTCTTCCATGGTCCAGTTCTTCACGAATTGACGGGGTTTCACGGCAAACTGCGGTCCTTCCGACTCCGCCTTGGCCATGAGAACGGGTTCCAGAGTTTTCTTCTCTGCTTCCGTCAACAACGCCACGGCGTCGGTCTTGATGGAAGCCACGAAGTTTTCAAAGCTGGCGCCGCCCCGGAAGGTCTGGGCGCGGACGAACCATTGGAAATACTCCTCCCGCAGTTCCGGCGTCCAGCCACGCTTGGCGAGCCGGATGTTCTTGGCATAGACGATCTGTTCCTCCTGGGAAGGTGCCTCCAGGAGCAAAGCCACGCCCCGCTCCGGCACGAATTCCGCATCCAGGTTGGTAAAGAGCTGCGTCATCTCCGTGTTTTCCTCCCGCGTCTTGGCCGGGAAGAAGGGCTCCAGATGGTTCACGATCAGGTCCGTCTGAGCCTCCGTAAGCGTGTTTGGGTATCCCCCGCCGTGCCGGATGATTGCCAGCGAATAGCCCCGCAGCAGATCCAGGCGCTGCTGATGGTTCAGCTTGGCGTAGTCCAGCGTGCTGAGAGAACTGAGCAGCAGATCCAGGACGCCTTCGCGACCGCCTCCGACCCGAGCCAGGGCGATTAGCGCAGCCAGCCTGGCTTGCGGATCTTTCTCAGAAACTGCCAGCCCGACCCAATGATCCACCGGTTGATGCTCGATCGCGACCCGGGCGGCGTAGCGCAGGGCGCGATCTTCACTTCCCAGATACGGCCAGGCTTCCGTAATCGCCACTGGACTCTGCACCTTGTGCCAGGACTCCAACTGATGGCGAATCTTCCGAGCCTCTTCCCCGCCCTTGAGCCCTTCCGAGGGCTTGGTGGATTCCTTGCCGGTGTAAGTGACCCGATACAGACCGGACTGCACCCGGCGTCCGCCAATCGCAAAGTAGAGAGCCCCGTCCTTGGGGTGGACCAGCAGATCCGTGAGCGGCAACGGCTGGGCTGCCACGAACTCCTCGAACTCGGCTGTGTAGCTGGCACCCTCCGGTTTCATATGCACCGCATACATTTTCCCGTAACTCCAGTCACAGATGAAGAATGCATCCTGATACTTGGCCGGGAACTTGGCTCCATAACCGAAGGCCACCCCCGTCGGCGATCCAGGCCCGATGTTCACCACTGCGCCAAAGCTGTCCGAGTAGTATTCCGGCCACTTGGCGGATCCATTCCGCCAGCCAAACTCGGCGCCACTGATGACATGGTTCACCCGAGTCGGGCGATACCAGGGCGTGTTCATGTCCCACTCCATGTCCGCGTCATAGGCGAAGAGTTCGCCTTCCCGGTTGAAGTCCGCGTCGTATTCGTTGCGGAAACCGGTCGCGATGATCTCCCAATCCACGCCATCCGGATCCGTCTTGGCGATCCAGCCACGCGGTGCTTCGACGCCACGCATGAATCCCCGGCCGTAAACACGGGGCAGAATCTGGTCTTCCTGCCACACCGGAGGAACGCGGGAGGAATAGCCTTCCGGCAGCGCGGTCTGGTTTCCGCAGACCACATAGATCGATTCCTTGTCCGGTCCCAGCAACACGGCGTGAGGGCCGTGTTCACCGCCCTGTTCCTCAAACTTCTTGAGCAGTTTCACCGAATCCAGCACGTCGTCGCCGTTGGTGTCCCGAACGCGATAGAGGCCACGTCCACCATGCTCGTTGGTGTTCAGCACCGCATAAAGGCTATGATGCGCCCAGAGCAGCCCCTGAGCTCCGCCCAGATCCACAGGAATGCGCTCCACATCCGCGGCGGCAATCGCCTTTCCGGGAGCAGGCGTCTTCACCCGATAAAGTCCGCCGTATTGATCGGAAACAAGGAGCCGGCCGGCATCATCTACCGTCATCGCGACCCAGGAGCCCTGGGTGGCTTTGGGCACGGAGTAGAGCAGCTCCACCTTGAATCCTTCCTTCACCGTGATACGATCGACCGGGGTGGCTTCTGGTATCCTCAGGTTCGCTGCGGAAAGCATCTCCGGAGTGATCGTTTCCCGGGGTGAGGTCCCCGCCGCATTCAACTTGGTCGCGGCGACCCACTTCGTGTTCTCCGGCTTGAAAGCGGCCTCCTGCCACCCTTGTTCGGCTTTGCCACTGGCCAGCCAGGACTCATCGGTGGTGTAAACCGTCTTCTTGCCCTCCGTGTCCTCCAGCGTCAATTGGGCAATGAATCCGGCAGCCCCGTCTTTATTGTCCGCTTTCACGGAGACGACGGCCTTCTTTCCCGGGGTCAATTGATCGGTGATCAGCTCCGTGGTGAGTGTTCCCCAGCTCTCCCCCCGGCCGACCCTCTGCCCGTTCACGAAAAGTTGATGACTGTCATCCGCGGTGGAGGAGACCAGGGCGCTCTTGAGGTTCTGAGGCACCTCGAATTCGAAGCGGAAGTAGGCGCTTTTCGCCTCCTGATTCGCGGACCAGATCCAATGCGGAACGGTTTCCGCGCCAAAAACAGAAGTGGCAGTCAGAGCCACTAGAGCGAGTAACGGGGGTAGAATGCGGAGCATAGTGGAGTTGGTATATCGGAGATTCTGGGCGAGGGCAAGTTTCCGGGCGGCATTTCAGGCGCCTTCCAGGGATGTTTCCTTCACCCACCGCGGTTGGGACCACCAGTTGGCCGGTCCGTTGATTTTAGCGGCTTTGCCGAGCTCAGG
>JBHIXE010000102.1:8374-14581 GCA_041984905.1 Verrucomicrobiales bacterium
CGCCTGCAGGTCCAGCCACTTCCCTTTCATGCGGAGGATCGACTCTTCCACCGTGTAGCGCTCGATCTCCGCGATCGGAGCCCAGGCCAAATCGTGGGACTCTTCACTCACCTGGAAGGTCCCGGATCCCGAATGGCGCAGGGCAAAGCGGACATCGTAGTGAAAATGCTCCGGCTCCCCTTTCCGTTCCGGAATGCGATGCACATCCAGATCAAAAATCTCAGGAGACACCGGTTCGATCATCTCCAGCCCGGACTCTTCTTCGGCTTCCCGCAACGCGACCCGTAACAGATCGGGGTCTCCGTCCGCATGCCCGCCCAATTGGAGCCAGATCCCCAGTTTGCGGTGATGGGTGAGCAAGGTCGCGGTATCAGAGGCATCCACCAGCCAGGCCGAGCCCGTCAGGTGCCCCACCTGAAGACTGCGCTCCAGACAATCCGGGTGTTGTCCCACAAAATCCCGAAACCGGCTCGCAACGGCAATTTCATCGGGGAAACGGTCTGCGTAGCGGTCGATTTGGTCCAGGATTACGCGGCGGTGCATGGGAAAGAAAACTCTGAAACCAGCGCTCACCCCTGGGAAACAGTCAACCGAGGAGGAGTCTTTTCCAAAAGGTGGCGGAAATACTGCGGCAAAAATGCCCATCTCGGACGGGGCGCCTACGGGGATGCCCATAGCGGAAGAACTGCGGAATAGTAGAATTCCCTATGTCAGTTGGGGGCAAGTTTCGACATCTAATACCAACTGAAAGAGAGGGGCTTATACCAATAGAAAGAGGCCCCTTATCCTATTAGATAAGTGTTATGCAAGATTAGTAACATGTAAGGGCTTCCGAACCATCAGGAAATTCAGATCTAGCGCGCATTTCCGTAAAATTTAACCTCTCTCCATAAAAACCATTGATGCATTCGGCTTCATTTTCGGTTTGCAGTATTTGAATCAGAGTCTTATGGCAATTACTCATGCACGAACATACCACCCTGGAAAGGGCGCTGAAGGAATGTCCGGATAACGTCCGGCTCTGGCTGCTTTATGGGCAGTCCTGCGTCAACTCCAAAGCGCTGCGGAAAGCACGCGAGGCCTATGATACGGCCGTCGCCCTGGATCCCGACGATCCCGAGGGCAAACTGGGTATTGCCCGGGTCCTTTTTCAACAGAAGAAGCTCTCCGAGGCATGTGTGCGGACTCAGCACATCCTGAGTGACCACCCCGGATTCGCGCCTGGACACGTCCTCATGGCCCGGATCTGTTTGACCGAACACGAACCCCTGCAGGCCGCCAAACACTACGAGATGGCCAAGAACCTGAGCAAATCGATCTGCGACAAGGAGATCGAGAAAGAGCTCGCGGTTTATCAGACGGTTCCCGAGTTGGACTTCGAGAGCTTCGGAGACGAGGCCAAGATGGTCGCCAACAGCTTTGAACTGGTCGAGGACTACGATTTCGGCCTTCCGGACTCCTTTGACGACGAGCTCGCAGGGATGGAAGGCAACGGCATCGAGCAGGAAGAATTCGATTTCGTGGAAGACGAAGATCTCGGCTTCATCGACGAGTTCGAGCGTCCCAAGGGCAAATTCTCCGACGTCGCCGGACTGGATGAAGTGAAGGAGGAACTGCTCATGAAGCTGGTTCATCCCTACGACTACCAGGACCTGTTCCGGGCTTACTCCAAGAAGGCTGGCGGTGGCTTGCTCCTTCATGGACCTCCAGGATGCGGCAAGTCTCTGGTTTGCCGGGCTCTGGCCGGTGAAACGGACGCGGCTTTCTACACGCTGAAGCTCCATGACATCCTCGAGATGTACATCGGCTGCAGCGAAAAGAATCTGCACGCCCTGTTCCAGACGGCTCGTGAGAACGCACCGGCGGTCATCTTCATCGATGAACTCGACGCCATTGGTGGAGATCGCGCCGAAATGCGCCAAAGCTCCGTGCGCCCCATCGTGAACCAATTCCTGATGGAACTGGACGGTTACGACGGCGCCAATGAAGGCGTGCTCGTGATCGCTGCGACCAGCGCTCTCTGGAACGTGGATCCTGCTTTCCTGCGTCCCGGTCGCTTTGACCGGCGCATCCTGGTTCCGGCTCCCAACAAGTCGGCCCGGAGCAAGATCTTCCAACTGGAAGCCAAGAAACGGCCCACCAACAATCTGGATTTCTCCACCCTGGCAGCCAAGACGCCGGACTACTCTGGAGCGGACATCGCCCAGGTCTTCGATTTGGCTACGGAAAGCGCTCTGCGCTTGGCGATGAAGAAGAAAAAGTTAGTGCCTCTCACCATGGAGATGCTGCTTTCCGCCATCGACAAGATCGAGCCGACCCTGCCACTGTGGCGCTCCTACCAGCAAGAACGCGGTTCCCGAGGTGCACAAGGCTAGAAAGTCTGCTACCCTTGTGATCACGCATGGGTGTCAGGCGAAAAACGGAAGCCACTGACTCGGACGGAAAGAAACTCCAGTTTCCATTCCAAGGCCGAAGTCCCGATGTGACCGTCGAGTCCGGGGAAGCTACCCGGACTCCGGGTCAGGGGCCTGTTGAGATCATTGACAGTGTCAATCCCGTCCCGATTTCGATCGACGAGACGGACGCGCCCGCGCCTCCCGAGCCTCCGCCCGACCTCGCGGCTACCTACGACGCTCCGCCTGGACCTTTCGTCTCTCTCGATCAAGAGGTCGCGGAAGAGCCGGATCAGGAAATTGGCGGGTGGGGATTCCTGAAACCGGATGAGGAGGAGGACGCTCCTCCTCCTGCCGAGCCGACCTCTCGCTGGGGCTTCCTTACCGGAGGCAAGAGCAAGCAGAACGAGGTCGAGATCGAGGCGGAACCAGAACCAAAACCGCAGCCCAAACCAGAGCACCCTCCTTCTCGGCCCAAGCCGGCTCAGACTCAGCTTCCGCCGCCTAAACCCGTTAAGCCGCAGAGTTCTCCAACACCCCTTCCCCGCTCGCCTTCCAAGCCCAGTCTGCCGCAACCCGCGCCGCAGTCTCTTCCGCGGGAACCGCAGCAGCAAAAGGTTGAGCCTAAGCCTTCTTCCGAAGCGCCCCGCTCTCCCTATGCCCGAACTCCTGCGCCGGTCGAAAAGCATCAGCAGAAGGTGCAGGTGCCTTCCCCCGGCCCCAATGCGCCAGCCAAGGACTACCAGCCGGTCAAACCTGCGCAGAAGCCGCAGGCCCCAGCACCTGGAAAGGCCGAAGCCCCTGCGAAAAAGCAGGCCCCCAGATCCCGGAAGGATCCCAAACCCAGGAAGCAACGGCCGCCAAAGGCCAAGCCTCAGCCAATCCAGGACGAATCTCAGCAGTCCTTTCCGGTGCCGGTAAAGAGCCGTCCGGAGCCCTCCATTTCTTCGCCTCAAGAGGCCAAGAAGCCCAAGCGCAAGGTCGGCCCTCTCATGGCCTTGACCCTTGCCGTACGAGACTTCACCCTATTCTGCGTGGCCCTGGTGCCCGCCGTCTTCATGGGATGGCTGGTTTACGAGCACTCGGTCGCCATGCCCTTTGGTGAAGACTGGCAGCAAGTGGAGACCTTGCGACAGGTTCACGAGGGGAACCTGGAGCTGATCGATCTCCACGCCGCCCAGCCGGATGGACAACGCATCATCGTCCCTCCAGCCGCCCATCTCTTTCTCTCCCGGCTGACGGACGGCAACGCCATGATCGCGATCTGGGTGAACTTTGGCGTCATGGCTTTCACGTCTCTGGGGGTCTTCTGGCTCCTGGCTCGATCTCTGGGAGGAGGCGCCAAGCTTGGTATCACCTATCTGCTGGCCAATCTGGTGCTCTTTTCACCCGTCCATTGGCCCCATCTACTATCCACCTCGCACCTTGGCAACCTCCTCGCGCTCTGCGGGATCATCTGGGCCTGCTTCTTTGCGGTGCGCTCCGTGCCCTGGTGGCTGCGCCTGCCCTTTTGCCTCCTCTTTGCCCTGATCGCGTCTTACAGCTCGGTCTATGGCCTGATCGTCTGGCCCGTGGTCCTCATCTTGACCCTGTTGATTCGCCACATCGTGACGCCGGTGGGCCGCTTCTTCTTCCTCACACTCTGGACCCTGGCTGCCGTGGCGGTCATTGGCGACTACTTCATCGACTTCACCAGCTATTCGAACTTTGATGCGAGCCGGTTCGCGCTCCTGGTGCCGGACAACCTGGAACAAGCTGTGGGAGACTGGTTCGCGATGCTCTCCGTGGCGCTCTACAGTGCCGGCGGGTATGCCGCTGATCGCCAGGAGCTCATGATCGCAGGCGTGGTCGTCATCTGCGCCTTCCTGATGCTGGCGATCCGCTGGATGCTATCCCCCAGCCAACCCAAGGGCCGTTGGAATGACTGGAACCGGTCCCTGCCCTGGATTGGACTTGGCATCGCGGGCTTCGGCGGCACCGCCCTGAACTATCTGATGACCAGCCAACACCAGTCATGGTCTCCCGGCCCCGAGGACTTCCTTTTGGTCGTGCCGATCCTTCTCGGCATCCTGGTCTGCTACGTGATCATCAGCCATTCCAAGGCCGAGCGGCGGCCCAACAATTTTTTCAGCAAACAGGCGCCCCTCTTCTGGTCGGTGGCCTTCTTTGCGGCCTTGATCCATCAGGGGCTCGGCTGGAGCTATGGCATCCCCAACATGGCGAGGGATCAGTCCGACCGGCTTCAGGCACAGTCCCAGCTTCTCTTTGCCAATGTGTTGCCGCCCTATGATACGACACCTCTAGGAGGTGGAGACGCCGCCGAGGTTCGCCAACGCATCCAGTTCCTGGAAGCCAACGACTATCTCCAGCAACGTCCTTTCCAGGACAACCTCCTGTCCAACCTGGAGATCGCGCCGGAGAAATTGCCGGTCGAAGGCAATCTCATCAAGCGCCTCGAGAATCGAAGCGATGGCTACCGTCTGGAAGGCACCAGCCGGCTCGCGGGCCACCTCATTCCTCGTCCTGCGGACGCCGTACTGGTTGTTGCCCAGGATTCCGGCTCTCGAGAAGTCATCGCCCTGGCTGAGCCCGGCGGTTCGGACTCCGCCTTCAGTTGGAATGTGATGCTTCCCAAACCCCTGGCGGACTCTCATGGCTCCGCGCCTTTGGAACTCTGGGCGATGGATGCCAGGGAAATGCAGGCTTATCAGTTGCCCGTCCAACTCCTGGTGGAGGAGCAAGGGTTGCGATTGGGCGAATCCTACTGATTCCTCAGGGCCGTAAATTGGCTTCATGAGATTGCGCCCCTTCCCCGCTCTGTGCCTGCTCTCCGGTTTCCTGGCGTTGTGTTCCTGTGATAAGCCTAAGCCCACTACCTCTACGACCCTGGCTTCGTCATCCGAAGAGCCAATTGGAAAGCTGACTTTTCAGGTTCCGGCGGAAGCCCGGGTCGATCAGGCTAGTCCGGGTGTCTGGGACATCTACTTCGCGAGTGGCGCGGTTCTCCAGATTCGCGACCGGGGTGCTGCGGAGCCGGATGAGTATGCTCGGCAACGAGCCACCATCACCAAGACCACGCTGGAGGACGACATGAGCGATCCCAAAGCCGAGGAAGGCACCATCGACGAGGTCGGCGGAGTGACCGAGGAACTCATCGCAGGTGGTGTCTTCTTCATGGTCGCCAGCCGCAAGACTCTACCCTCTGGAAAGCTGTGGTCGACCATCGGGTTCGGGTCCACGGCGGGCCATTCCATTCTCTTCGAGTATCAGGATCCAGGCATCGCTTACAACATGGCCCCAGCCAATGTTGTGCTAGAGACCCTCGGCGCGGATCAGAACGGCCCGGACCAGGAGTTTTGAAATGGAGGGAAACGCTCCGGCGTTTCCATGAGCTAGCAACGGGCGCCTCACAAACTCCCTTCTGACGGCGGAAACGACGGAGCGTTTCCCTCCATGCTGTGCAGCCCAAGCCTTCTGCTCGCCAAGACTTGGCGAAGCCCGTCATTCGTGCTTACCCTTTCCGCATGCCCCCACGTTATTCCCTCTGGTTCCTTGGTCTAATCCTGGTGAGCCCGGCTCATGCGCAGCTGGACTTTGCGCATCAGATTGTCCCGATCCTGCGAGAGCACTGCGGCGATTGCCATACCGGTGAGGAGAAAAAGGGCGGCTTTTCCATGAACGACCGGGCTGCTCTTCTGGAAGGCGGGGAGAACGGCGAGGTACTGGAAATCGGCAATGGCACGGAGAGCTGGCTCATCGAACTGGTGACCACCGATGAGAAAGACATCCGCATGCCGCCGAAAGGAGATCGCGT
>JBHIXE010000102.1:14591-14953 GCA_041984905.1 Verrucomicrobiales bacterium
AGCAATGGATCGATGATGGACTGGCCTGGGAGCCAGGATTTGCCTTTGCCAAGCCCGCCTACGAGCCCCCTCTGGAACCTCGTGAAGTCGCTCTTCCCGCTCCTCAGGGCGATCGCACGAATCCCGTGGACCGATTGCTGGACGCCTATCTGGCGGAGCGGAAGCTCCCTCAACCCAAGCCTGCCGATGACGCCACGTTCCTGCGCCGACTCTATCTGGATGTGCTGGGCATCCTGCCCGAACCCGAGTTGCTGGCGAGCTTTACCACAGATCCCGATCCGCAGAAGCGTGCCAAGCTGATCGATGACGTGCTGGCCAACAATATTGCCTATGCGGATCACTGGCTCACCTTCTGGAATGAT
>JBHIXE010000103.1:0-9079 GCA_041984905.1 Verrucomicrobiales bacterium
CCCGAACTTCGCACTTGCTATCGCTGGTGCTGGAGCTGCTATCGGGGTCGGATTGATCGGATCCAAGGCAGCAGAAGCCGTGGGCCGCAACCCCACCGCGTTCGGTAACATCCTCACCATCTCCATTATTGGTATGGCGTTGGCGGAAGCTATCGCGATTTACGCGCTGGTTGTGGTCTTCACCCAGTAGTTAAATCTCAGCGGGGTGGGTCGAACGTCCGTTTGGCTCACCCCACCTTCCCTCCCTCGTTTTAGAAGCGTAATTTTTAAGGCAAACCACTTTCTCAATCATTAGTCATGGGCGAAGTCGCAACATCCCTCGGTTTGGACTGGGCAAAGTTCCTGGCTCAGGTTCTCATTTTCCTCATCGTTTTCTTCATCCTGAAGCAAAAGGCATTTGGCCCGATTCAGGCCATGCTGAAGAAGCGCCAGGAACGGATTGAACAGGGCGAAGAGAATCTGAAGAAAATCCAGGAAGACCTGGCGGCAGCCGAAGCCAAGGCGGACGAGATCGTCTCCAAGGCCAATGCAGACGCTGAACGCATGATTGATGAAGCCCGCGAGAACGCCACCGCCCTGCTGGAACGCAAGACGCAGGAAGCCGTGAATGAGGCCAACCAAATCATCGCCAAGGCCCATGAAGCCTCTGAGATGGAGAAAGAGCGGGTCATGACGGATTTGAAGCGGGAATTCGGCCGCATGGTGGTGGATGCCACGACCAAGGTCACCGGCAAAGTGCTGACTCCCGAAGACCAGAACACCATCAACCAGGAAACCGCAGGTCAGATCGCCCTCTAAGACTGACTTCCGGCACCCAACCTCCAAAGGTCATTTTCCCAACGCGAGTATGAGATCCAACAAAGAAGCGCTTCGCATCGCCCGCCAGCTCCTCAGAGAGTCCATGGTAGAGGGCAAGATTGACGCCGATCTCGTGCGCGCCAAGCTGCGGGCCATCAGCCAGCAGAAGCCTCGCGGATACATCGCCATTGCCGAGGCCTACGGACGCCTCGTCCGGCTGGAACTCAGCAAGCGCCACGCCGTCGTGGAGAGCGCTGTGGAGTTGGACAGCAGCATGAAGACTCGCGTGCAGAATGATTTGAAACGGAAATATGGAGACGACCTCACCTTTGAGTTCGCCACCAATCCCAAGTTGATCGGCGGCATGCGCGTCCGTGTGGGCAGCGATGTCTGGGACGGCAGCGTCCAAGGCCGGATCCAAGAACTTCAAGAAAACTTCAAGTAATCGTCACTACCAAGTAGCAACCCTATCGCCATGAGCATATTGCAAGAACTGGAATCGGAAATCGCGAGCCTCAAAACCTCCGTGACCAAGTCGAACGTCGGCGTGGTGCGGGAGATTGGTGACGGTGTCGCCAAGATTGAGGGATTGAGCGATGTCATGCTCAATGAAATGGTCGAGTTCCCCGGCGGGCTCTACGGACTGGCACTCAACCTGGAAGAAACTCAGGTCGGCGCCATTCTGCTCGGTGAAGGCCCGGACGTGAAGGAAGGTGACGAAGTCAAGACGACCGGACGCCTGCTTCAGGTTCCTGTGGGCAAAGGACTGCTCGGCCGCGCCGTGAACGCGCTGGGTCAACCGATCGACGGCAAGGGCGACATCCAGAGTGAGACCTCTTATCCGGTCGAAAAGATCGCTCCCGGCATTCTACCCCGTCAATCCGTGGGTGTGCCGGTGCAAACCGGGATTATGGCCATCGACGCGATGATTCCGATCGGCCGTGGTCAGCGGGAGCTCATCATTGGGGACCGTTCCACCGGCAAAACGACGATTGCGATCGACACCATCATCTCTCAGGCCAAGCAGAACAAGGCTGCCGAAGAAGGCCTCCTGAAGGATCACAAGCCTCTTTACTGCATCTATGTGGTCGTCGGTCAGAAGCGCGCCAACGTCGCTCGGACCATTGCGACTCTGGAAGAAGCCGGCGCGATGGACTACACCATCGTGGTGTCCGCTTCTGCCTCGGACAGCGCCACCATGCAGTATCTGGCTCCTTACGCCGGTTGCGCCATGGGTGAGTGGTTCATGGACAACGGCATGGACGCTCTGATCGTTTACGATGACCTTTCCAAGCACGCTGCCGCCTATCGCCAGGTGTCTCTGGTGCTGCGACGCCCCTCTGGTCGTGAAGCCTATCCTGGGGACGTTTTCTACCTGCACAGCCGCTTGCTGGAACGTTCCGCTCGCCTCAGTGAGAAGGAAGGCGGCGGTTCTCTGACCGCTCTGCCGATCATTGAAACCCAGGCCGGTGACGTGTCCGCTTACATTCCCACCAACGTGATTTCCATTACGGATGGTCAGATCTACCTGGAAACCGACCTGTTCTATCAGGGGGTTCGACCCGCCATTTCCGTGGGTCTCTCCGTGAGCCGGGTGGGTTCTGCCGCTCAGACCAAGGCCATCAAGAAGGTGTCCGGAACCACCAAGCTGGACCTCGCCCAGTTCCGCGAACTGCAGGCCTTTGCTCAGTTCGGCTCCGACCTGGACGAAAAGACCAAGAATCAGATCAACCGCGGTCAGCGCATCGTGGAACTATTCAAGCAGAACCAGTACTCCCCGCTCGCCATGGAAATGGAAGTGGCGATCATGTGGATGATGCAGAATGGCGGATTTGATGATGTGCCCGTGGATCGCATCAAGGAATGCCAGGCCAAGTTTGAGGAATTCCTCACCAACCGGAAGAGCGACCTGCTCGGCAAGATCCGGGATGAGAAAGCCCTTAGTGACGACATCGTCAGCGGCTTGAAGGAAGCCAAGGACGACTTCAAGAAGACCTGGTCCTGAACCCGGCCTCTCCTACCAGATTTTGAGCGGAACAAGACTGCTGATTCTTAGCACCCATGCCTAGCACGCGAGACATCCGCCGACGCATCAAGTCGGTCAAAAATACGTCGCAGATCACCAAAGCCATGCAGCTGGTGGCCGCGTCGAAAATGAAGCGTGCCCAGGAACAAGCCACTGCAGGCCGGTCCTACGCCGACCTGATGAACGAGGTCCTGGTGCACCTGAAAGAGCAGTGTGACGAAGATCTGCACCCGCTGCTTCAGGAAAAAGAAGCCGGCAAGGAACTCGTGCTCGTGATCACCACGGACAAGGGTCTCTGCGGCGGTCTGAACACCAACCTGATGCGGGCCGTTCAGCTGCAGACCGCGGAAGATGCCACCTTTGTCACCATCGGTTCCAAGGGCAAGCGCACGCTGGCTCGTCTGAAACGCAATCTGCTGGCGGACTTTCACGTGCATGATCCGGTGCCCTTCGCTGAATCCAAGCAAGTGTCCAAGTTCCTGGTGGAACAGTTTCTTGAGGGCACCTTCAGTTCGGTAAAGGTCGCGTTCACCAATTTCGTGAACACCATCAAGCAGGAGCCCCTCGTGGAAACCCTGCTTCCGATTCGCCCCATCGATCTCGGCAAAGACAAAGCCTTTGTGGGCATGGGAGAAGCACATACGCCCGCCGAACCCAAGGGCCCCTCTCACGCTGGTTATATTTTCGAACCCACACCGGAAGCGGTGCTGGATCTGGTGGTTCCCCAATACATCAATTACCAGGTCTACCAGATGCTGCTGGAAAGCCGTGCCTCCGAGCACAGCGCCCGGATGGTGGCCATGAAGAGCGCCACGGACAACGCCAAGCAGCTCATCAAGGATCTGACCCTCGAATACAACAAGAAGCGCCAGGAAGCGATCACCAACGAACTGCTGGAGATCACCACGGCCATGAAGGCGCTCGAGTAGCAGTGCCCCCCTTCCCCTTACACCACCACCTTTCAAAGCGAAGCAGGAGTAAACCACACCATGAGTAATAACCTCGGAACCATCGTCCAGATCATTGGACCGGTCATCGATGCGGATTTTAGTGACGCGGAACAATTGCCGAAGATCTACAACGCGCTGGAGATCGAATACGAACTGTATGGCAAGCCTACCAAGCTCGTCCTGGAAGTGCAGCAGCACCTGGGAGACGGCTGGGTTCGCGCCGTGGCTATGTCCACCACCGAGGGTTTGACCCGGGGCATGAAGATCGCCGATACCGGAGCACCAATTTCCGTGCCCGTGGGTGATGGGGTGTTGGGCCGGATTTTCAACGTGACGGGCGACCCTCAGGACGAAAAGGGTGAAGTCCCCCACACGAAGCGGTATCCGATTCACCGGGAAGCTCCCGCACTGACCGAGCAAAGCACTTCTGCCCAGATCCTGGAAACCGGCATTAAGGTGATCGACCTCATCTGCCCCTTCACCAAGGGTGGTAAGGTTGGCGCTTTCGGCGGTGCAGGTGTGGGCAAGACCGTGGTCATCATGGAGCTCATCAACAACATCGCCAAGCACCACGGTGGTTACTCCGTGTTTGCCGGTGTGGGTGAGCGCACCCGGGAAGGAAACGACCTTTACTGGGAAATGTCCGAGTCGGGCGTTATCAATCAGGACAACATCGCCGAATCCAAGGTGGCCCTGGTTTATGGTCAGATGAACGAGCCTCCGGGCGCCCGTCTGCGTGTAGCGCTTTCCGCCCTCGCCATGGCCGAGTTCTTCCGGGACGAGCAAAACCAGGACGTGCTGCTCTTCGTGGACAACGTCTTCCGATTCTCCCAGGCAGGTTCTGAAGTGTCCGCACTTCTCGGCCGGACGCCATCCGCGGTGGGTTATCAGCCCACGCTGGCCTCGGAAATGGCCGCGATGCAGGAACGGATTACCTCAACGAACAAGGGTTCCATCACCTCCTTCCAGGCTGTGTATGTGCCCGCGGATGACTTGACCGACCCCGCACCCGCAAACACCTTCGCTCACCTGGACTCCACGGTGGTGTTGGAGCGTTCGCTGGCGGAATTGGGCATCTACCCTGCGGTGGATCCCCTGGCCTCCACCTCCAAGGCGCTGGCTCCGGACGTCGTCGGCAAGGAGCACTACGAGGTCGCTCGTGGCGTTCAGACCGTGTTGCAGCGTTACAAGGATTTGCAGGACATCATCGCCATTCTCGGGATGGACGAACTGAGTCCGGAAGACAAGCTGACCGTGTTCCGTGCCCGGAAGATTCAGCGTTTCCTTTCACAGCCCTTCTCCGTGGCGGAAATCTTCACCGGCACCCCTGGTGTCTACGTGCCCGTGGAAGAAACGGTGCGCGGCTTCCGCGAAGTGCTGGACGGCAAGCATGATGATGTGCCGGAAGGGAACTTCTACATGAAGGGTGGCATCGATTCCGTCGAGAAAGCCTAACTCTGAGCTGATATTTCAAGCGACAACCCATGCCGGTACAACTCGAAATCGTAACGCCCGAAGGCAAGACCTTCTCAGACCAGGTGGACCTTGTGGTGGTCCCCGGGGTTGAGGGCGAACTCGGCGTTCTGCCGGCGCACTCGCCTCTCATCACCACGCTGCAACCTGGCGAACTTCGTTATCAGCAAGGCAAGGATGAGCACTTCCTGGCCGTTGGCGAAGGGATTCTGGAAGTGACCGCGACCAGTGTGGCCGTCCTGACCGACCTCGCCATCCGGGATACCGAGATTGACGAAGCCGCCGTCGAGAAAGCGTTGGAGTCAGCCAAGTTGGCTCTGGAAGAGAAGACCTCGGACGAAGAGATTGCCGCCGTGCAATTGGCGATCCAGAAGTCTCTCGCCCAGCTTCACGTCAAGCGTCGCCGTCGCCGGCTGTAGTCGAGACATTATCACCTACTTTGCGTTGGGGCCTTCACCTGAATCAGGTGGGGCCCCAATTGCTTTGACGGGACCTCTGGCGGAACTGCGCTCCTCCCTCCCCGGTGGTTTAGGTTCGCTGAATTTCCAGAAACGGGCTGCAAAGCTGTATTTTGTGGTATTGTATGGGGCAATCCTGACCCTCCGACCTCTCAACAGCTTTTGATCCATGGAAATCGACACCTCTCAATACGAGTTAATGGGGAAATTTTACCTCGGCCGGGGGTATGACACATCCACCAAGGAGTTGGTCGATGAACTGACCATGTATGACTCCAAGGATCTGGTGACCCATGGCGTGGTCCTGGGCATGACCGGATCCGGGAAAACCGGTCTTTGTATCGCGCTTCTTGAAGAAGCCGCGATGGATTCGATTCCTGCAATTGTGATCGACCCCAAAGGGGACATTCCCAACCTGCTGCTTCAATTTCCGGAACTCAGCGGGGAAGACTTTCGTCCCTGGATCAATGAAGGTGATGCCGCCAAGAAAGGGTTGAGCCCGGATGACTACGCGGAGAAACAGGCGGCGATGTGGAAGAAGGGCCTGGGTGAATGGGGACAGGATGGAGAACGCATCCGGGAACTGGGCAAGAAAGCGGACGTCAATGTCTTCACGCCAGGATCCAATGCCGGGATTCCGGTCTCGATCCTCGCATCTCTGGATGTGCCGGAGTTTGAGATTCTGGATGACGGTGAGATGTTGGCGGAACGGATCGAAAGCACAGTCTCTTCTCTGCTTTCACTGATGGGGATTCAGGCAGATCCGATCCAAAGCCCGGAACACATCCTCCTCTCCAACATCTTCCTGACCTGCTGGAAGAACGATGAGAGCCTGACCCTGCAATCTCTGATTCACTACATCCAGACCCCACCTTTCGAGCAGATCGGTGTGGTGTCGACGGATGACTTCATCAAGGAGAAGGACCGGAAATCCCTGGCGATGAAGCTCAACAGTCTCCTCGCCTCACCTGGATTCAGCACCTGGCTCAAGGGCGTGCCGCTGGACATGCACAAGATGCTCTATGCTCCGGACGGCCGGGCCCGCATCTCGATCTTCTCGATCGCGCACCTGAGCGATAGCGAACGGATGTTCTTCGTTTCCCTGCTGCTCAACCAGGTGCTCGGGTGGATGCGCAGCCAGTCCGGCACGACTTCCCTGCGAGCCATGCTCTACATGGACGAGATCTACGGTTACCTGCCACCGACGGCCAATCCTCCCTCCAAGAAGCCCATGATGACCATGCTGAAGCAGGCTCGGGCCTACGGCTTGGGACTCCTGCTGGCGACCCAGAACCCGGTGGACCTGGACTACAAGGCTCTCTCCAATATCGGCACCTGGTGGCTGGGCCGGCTCCAGACGGAGCGGGACAAGGCCCGCGTTCTTGAAGGCCTGGAAGGGGCGGCCAGTTCCCAGTCTTCCACCTTTGACCGGGGCAAAATGGAGCAGCTCCTCGCAGGTCTGGGCAGTCGCGTCTTCCTCATGAACAATGTCCACGACGATGGACCATCCACCTTTCACGTGCGCTGGGTCATGTCCTACCTGCCCGGTCCTCTGGCCCGGACACAGATCAAGACCTTGATGGATCCCAAGCGGGATCAGTTCCAGATGATGGAACACACCGCTGCGGAGAAGAGCGACCCACGGGCGTCCTCGGCCAAGCATTCGGAAACGGACAAACCCGCGGTCTCCAGCCGCATCAGCGAGTATTTCGTGCCGGTCTCTCCCGATAACCTGGAGTCTGAGATTACCTATATGCCGGGCATCGTCCGCTCCGCTAAGATCCGGTTCTCCGATGCCAAGAAAGGTATCAATGGCGACCGGGAGATCACTCAGATTCATCCTCTGACGGAATCCAGCACGGAAGTCTCCTGGGAGGATCGGTTGGCCCTTCCAGAGGGCACCAACATGAGCCATCTCCACAGCCAGTCTCACAATGCCAAGGAATACGGCGAGCTGCCCGCTCTCGCCCTGGAGCCTGCCAATTACACCGCCTGGAAAGAGGCGTTCGCTGACGATCTCTATCACAACGAACGCCTGGAGGTGCTCCACGCGCCCGCCTTTGACTTGTATTCTCAGGCCAATGAATCGGAGGGCGAGTTCCGCGGCCGGTTGCGATTGAAAGAGCGCGAATTGCGGGATCACGCCGTTCGGGAAGCAGAGCTGAAATACCAGAAGAAGATTCGAGATACCGAAAGCGGTCTGGAGAAAGCCAAGAAATCGCTCCGTGAGCAACAGGACCAGGCCAACGCAGCCAAGCTCAATGCTGTGATCCGAGTGGGGAACGCCCTCTTCAGTGGCCTGCTCGGTGGCCGGAAGAAGATCAGCACCACGCGAACCCGATCCGCTGCATCGGGAGCTTCCAAGGCATGGAAGGAGGACCGGGATGTGCCGAAGGCGCGTCAGAAGGTCAAAGAATTGGAAGGCGAACGGGAATCCCTCATGAAAGAACTGGAGACTCAGGTCGCTTCCATCCGGGAAACCTACAATCCGGAAACTGCCGTTCTGGAGCCCGTCCCGATCGCTCCCCTGAAGAAGAACATCAAGGTCACGGCCTGTGGTCTGGTCTGGCTTCCCTACCGCAAAACGGAAGCGGACGCTCTGGAAAAAGCTTGGCTTTGAGAAACTCCGGATTCGCAACATTGCGACGCAAGCGAGGCGAATTCCTGCGTCTAGAACCGGGGATTTTCGGCCCTACGTAGTATTGCTTACTCCCCGATAAAGGAATCGCTTACGGATCTGTTAGTAGAGCCTAGCTCTATAACAATAATTTTACACATTTTGATTTCCAAATTCTGAACGTGTGGCACTTTTCATGCGAAGAGAGGTCCATGTGAGGTGCCCATTTGCTGGCCTCTAGCAGTTGTTTGGAGAGACTCGGACGCTATTACGTTTCGCCAAGACTGAATCACCCAATTTCCTCAGCGCACCAACCAGACAACAGAGTCCATCACCAAATACACACCAATGCTAGCTACATCATCTATCCCGATGACATCCCCGTTACAGAAGTCACTCGCTCAACTTCAGAGCCTTGTAGAAGGTCCTGAACTCAGGCGAAAGATTGATGACGGTTCGGGACAGATCCTTTGCCAACGCGTGGTGGAAGAGTGTGTGAGACACATGTTAGTTTCTATGGAGAAGTCTCGCACGGCGCAAAAGTCGGCCCGGACCTTCCATGTTTCAGTGGCTCGTGAATCGTGCAATCTGCTCAATCTGGTGCTCGAATCGATTGCAAAACGCCCCCAATATGAGACTAGCCCGGCGGCGCGCAGTGGAATTCAGTATCTTTCCGGACAAGTTGATCGCGCGGATGAGGGTATGAAGCTCAATCAGAACATGAGTGCCCTGGTTCCTCTCATTGCGCTGCTGGTGA
>JBHIXE010000103.1:9089-14444 GCA_041984905.1 Verrucomicrobiales bacterium
TGGTGAATGAATTCAGCATCAAGGACGTGTCGATGCCCCGCGCTTGGTTTGAAGAGTCAGAAGCTACCAAGCAACCCAGCGACAAGACGGCGCACGTTCCCGTCCTCGCTATGGCCTCTTGACCCGTCTCTGACGGCAACCTTTTCAAAGCGCCCAGCCGGATCTCCCGGGTGGGCGCTTTGCTTTACGCGAGCGAGTATGGCCGATCGTCCGAAAACCGATCACCTGCCACGGATCGCTTCCCTCCTCCCCCCCACGAAAGTGGTACTCCAGAAAGAGTGCATTATGCTTTGCCCTCCGCATAGAGTAGGAGCATGAGCCGATCACTCACCCCTATTTTCGCTCTTTTACCCCTACTGTTCGGCGGCGTGCTTATGGCTGCGGATACGGAGAAGGCCTCAGCCCCCGTCGTGCTGAAGTGGACCTTTGACAATCAGGAAGAACCCGGCGCCTGGGAGGGCAAGGCCAAACTTTCCGAAGTCACCGCGGAGGGGCCTCGGGCGCCTCGCTATCCTGGATTTGACGAAGAGAACTCGGCGGCCTATTTCCCCGGCCGCGACGCCTTCCTGGTGGTGAAGGACGCGGAGAAAGGTGGCGATACCGACCTCCGCTTCCGGCTTGGCGACAGCATCACGATCGAGTCCTGGGTGAAGGTGAAGTCTCTCGGCCGCGGCCATATGGCGTATCTGCTGGGCAAGGGCCGCCACGGCAAGCTCGGTCAAGACCTGGGTGAGATGAACCAGAATTACGCGGTTCGGCTCAAGGGCGCGGATGAAGGGGCCCAGATCGGTTTCCTCTTCACGAGCGAAAACCCGGAGACCAAGAAGCGCGATTGGCATCGCTGGTGGAGCAATGACCTGGTCCCGACATCTGGCTGGCACCACATCGCAGTCGTCTACACCTTCGGCAAGGCGGACAGCATCCAGGGCTACATCGATGGCAAGCCGGTCAAGGGCGTCTGGGATATGGGCGGCCCCACCGATCTGCCGCCGGTCACGGACGCGGATGACCTCGTCATTGGCACCGGTTACAAGCGCAGCACGGGCGAGTCTTTCTCCGGATGGATGGATCAACTGACGATCCATCGCACCGCCGTCAGCCCCGATGTCCTGGCGACTCGTTATGCCTACAATCCCCCGCCACCGCCGGTGACTCGCGAGATGCTTGTCAGCGGCAAGGTGCTCATGCAGATCAGCGAAGAAGGTGTGCCGGAAGCCAACAGCTGGCCGGAAGAACCGATCGTGACGGAGACTTATGAGGAAGACGTTTTCGGCTTCTTCGATTGGCCGCAAAAATACGTCTCCACCGGCGTTCGCGGAGATCGCTCGAATCCCTCTCACGTGCGGGCATCGGCCCTGGTGACCTTCCCTGCGGGCAAGCACCGCCTTCTGTTGCGCGGTCGCGGCGCGACCCGGCTCTACATCGACGGCGAGAAGGTGCTGGAGAATCCTTTCCCACGCGGTGACACCGGTGGTCACGGGGAAGTCGCGGAGCAGGACGAATACCTGGACCTGGGCCCAGACTTCCGCTTTGTGCCTCCCGGAAACCGGGAAAGCTGGGTCGAGTTTGAGACCAAGGGAGGCGAGCACTTCGTGATCCTGGAGACGATGATCGGCGGCATCGCCGGCAACGCCAAGCGCCGTCCGGAATTCGGCGAGACCGTGGTCGCCATTTCCCCTGAGGGCGAGGAAAGCTGGTCGCTGCTCTCTCCAGGCGAGCGCCAGGTCTCCTACACGGATGCGGGTTGGGCCGCTTACGAAGCCGAGCGTCGGCAGTGGTTGGCCGCGATCGACACCAAGGCTCGCGCCGAGAAGCGCAAAGAGAACGCCGCCTACTGGGCCAAGCGCCGGGAAGCCGCCCACGCCTGGCTGGCTGAAGTGGAGCCCGTCCCGGTTCCAGATTTGCCGAAGGGTTACCCAGCCTCGAATGAGATCGACCACTTCATTGGCGCGCGCATCGCCATGGTGGCCGAGGAATCCGCGCCTGCCAAGGAAGGTGCGGTGGATTACTTCGAGGAAGTCCGCCCTCTTCTGGAAACGAAGTGCTACGACTGTCACCGGGGAGGCAAGGCCAAAGGCGATCTCCGGCTCGATCAACATGAGCTGGCGCTGAAAGGCGGCGAGAGCGATGGACCTGCGGTGGTTCCGGGCGATGTCGACGCCAGCGCGTTGATTTTCCGCGTGAGCCCCGATGCCGAGGACGACATCATGCCGCCCAAGGGCGAGCCTCTCACCAAGGATGAAGTGGCGCTGCTGACTCGCTGGATCGAGGAAGGCGCGGCCTGGCCCCAGTTTGATGTGGAGAGCTTCGACCTCACCCCGCTGAGCGATGATCTGACTTTCCTGCGCCGGGTCACGCTCGATACCACCGGCGTCGTGCCAACCGAGGCCGAGATCCAGGCTTACCTCGCGGATGATGAGAAGACTCGCCGCGCCAACGCAATCGACCGGCTTCTGGACGACCCGCGCTGGGCAGATCACTGGATGGGCTACTGGCAGGACGTCCTCGCCGAGAACCCGAACATTATCAACCCGACCCTGAACAACACGGGTCCCTTCCGCTGGTGGATCTACGAGTCCCTGCTGGATAACAAGCCCGCCGATCTCTTCGTGACAGAGTTGATCCGCATGGAAGGCAGCGAGCGCTTTGGTGGTCCGGCAGGGTTCGGCACGGCATCCCAGAATGACGTGCCCATGGCGGCCAAGGGCATCATCGTGAGTTCCGCCTTCCTGGGAGTGGAGATGAAGTGCGCCCGCTGTCATGATGCGCCGTCGAACGTCTCCAAGCAGGAGGACCTCTTCCAACTCGCCGCGATGCTGGGCACCAAGACGCTGGAAGTGCCGA
Source organism: Verrucomicrobiales bacterium (assembly GCA_041984905.1). Taxonomy (GTDB): domain Bacteria; phylum Verrucomicrobiota; class Verrucomicrobiia; order Verrucomicrobiales; family DEV007; genus JBHIXE01. Next base: position 11,934 of record JBHIXE010000103.1, read on the forward strand.
AGACCAGCAGCGTGCCGCTGGATCGGCTGCATCAAACTGGGCGCAAGCCGCTGATTGAAGTCACGCTGCAACCCGGCGCCAAGGTGGCACCGGCCTGGCCTTTCGAGCGCTATTGCGATGAAGACGTGGCCCTGGAACTGGCGCAGCGTCAGGACGACTCCCGCGACGTGCTCGCTGCTCTTATCACCGCGCCCCAGAACGAGCGCTTTGCCCAGGTCATGGTGAACCGGCTTTGGCAACGCTTCATGGGTCGCGGCCTCGTGGACAATCTCGCTGACTGGGAGAAGGGCGAGCTCTCGCACCCGGAACTACTGCGTTGGCTGGGTCGTGAGCTCGTTTCCTCAGACTACGATCTCAAGGCCGTTTCCCGGCTCATCCTCAATTCCCACGCCTACCAGCGTGCGGTAAATCCCCAAGCCACGGAGACAAGCCCGCTCTTCATTGCTCCGGCTCCCCGCCGGCTCAGCGCCGAGCAAGTGGTGGACTCGCTCTTCAGCGCCACTGGCAAGCCCTTCCACGTCGAGGAAGTGAGCCTGGATATCGATAGTGTGCGCACCATGAAGAACTCGATCACCCTGGGCAAACCAAATCGGGCCTGGATGCTGGCTTCCACCTCCAATGAGCGTGACCGGCCCAGCCTGTCCCTGCCCCGCATCCAAGCGGTGGCGAGCGTCATGGAGACCTTCGGCTGGCGCGGCGCCCGGCAAGATCCGGTCAGTGTTCGCGATACAGAAAGCAACGTCCTTCAGCCTGCCATTCTCGCAAACGGCACCATGGGCATCTGGCTGACGCGCCTCAGCGATGACCACGGCGTGACCCAACTCGCCCTGGAGGAGCAACCGGTTGAGCAACTGGTGGATCGCCTCTTCCTGCGTCTCCTGACCCGGCATCCCTCGACTGCGGAGAAGGAGCGCTACGTCCAGATGCTGACGCCGGGCTATGAATCCCGCCTCATCCCGCCCGAAAGCCAGGCCACCCCCGAAGAAACCGGTCCCCGCTCTCCCGTTCGCTATGTGAGCTGGTCCAACCACCTGGATGGCGCCGCAAACCTTCTCGCTCAGGAGAAAGAGATTCAGGCCCGCCAGGGCGATCCCGCAACGCTGGCTCTCGATACCGGCTGGCGTCTGCGTATGGAAGACGTGCTCTGGGCCATGCTGAATGCTCCGGAATTCATTTACGCTCCCTGAACCGATTTCTATTGCCCTGAACTCCACACCAACCCTCTACTGTTTGAAACCATGAATCGGCGATCTTTCCTTCGAAACACCGGTCTGCTTGGCGCAGCCACCGGCATGGGCGCCTCTCCCCTGGCCGCCTCTAACCTGGTCAACATGCCCAAGGGCAAAGCGGAGCACTGCATCTTCATCTGGCTCGGCGGCGGCATGGCGCAGATCGATACCTTCGACCCCAAGCGTCGCGGCAATCCCAAGGCATCGCCCAAGGTTGCCGGGTCGGATTACGATTCCGTGGATACGGCTGTGCCGGGCGTGCAGTTCTGTGAGCACCTGCATCGTACGGCCAACCTCGCGGAACGCCTCACCGTGGTGCGGACTGTCAATCATCACGTGATCGATGAGCACGCCTTTGCCACGAACCTCGTCCACACCGGGCGGATGATCAGCGGCAGCGTCACCTATCCCTCCATCGGCTCCATCGTGGCCAACCAACGCGGCGCGGTGAATCCGGACGTCCCGGCCTACATGCTGATTGGTTACCCCAACGTGAGCCGTGGTCCTGGTTTCCTGGGCGCCAAGAGCGGGTTCGTCTATCTCACGGACACCGAGAGCGGTCCCGCGGGATTCACCCGGCCTGAAGACGTCGATCCCGATCGTGCAGCTCGTCGTCGTGAACTGCTGCAGCCACTCCTGAATCGCGTTCCAGAAGACTCGGTGGTCGCCCAATACCGGCAAGCTCAGGAAGAAGCGCTTCGCTTGGCGGGCCCGGACTTCATGCGGCACTTCCGGCTCAAGGATGAACCGGCGGATCTCCGCAATCTCTACGGGGGAGAGTTCGGGCAACGCTGCCTCCTTTCCCGTCGCCTGGTGCAAGCCGGGGTGCGATTCATCGAAGTCTCGCACAACCTGAACTTCATCAATGGCACGGGTTGGGACACCCACAACGAAGGCCAGCAGAACCAGCATCTTCTCATTAAGGAACTGGACATCGCCCTCGCCGCCCTCATCACGGATCTCGAGCAGAAGAACCTGTTGGACAAGACCCTCATCGCCCTCGGCACGGAATTCGGACGGCCGGCGACCTTCGATGGTCGTGGGGGTCGCGGTCACCAGGGAACCTGCTTCAGCCTGCTGCTCGCTGGGGGCGGCCTGAATCACCAGGGTGCCTACGGCGTGACTGATGAACTGAGCAAGAAGATCGAGGAGAACCCGGTTTCCATTCCGGACTACCATGCCACCATCCACGCGGCGCTCGGCATCAATCCCTCCAAGGAAATCTTCGATGGATCCCGCCCCGTCCCAATCACGGACGGCGGCATGCCAATTGCGAAGCTAT
>JBHIXE010000103.1:14454-14750 GCA_041984905.1 Verrucomicrobiales bacterium
CACGCTTCAGCGTGCGCGGAGCCCCTCCGCTGCAAAGGTTCGGCGAGATGCTCCGCGCACGCTGAAGCGTGAACTCCAACCGGGAGTCTGCGCTATCCTACCCACCCCCGACGCAACGGGTAGGATGGGACGGGGGAACTACGCTCCGAGTTTGGAATTGCCCCACGTCCCGTAGCCGGGCAATCTCGGACCATGGCAAGTCGGATTGGATGGCTGGTAGTTCCCTACCTCGTGATGACCGCCGGATTGCTCGGTTGGTATGTCTACCGAAGTCCCGCACAGGAGGATCCGAGCCA
>JBHIXE010000104.1:0-14423 GCA_041984905.1 Verrucomicrobiales bacterium
ATTCCCGTGAGGGACTTGGCCATACTGATCTGGAAGTTGTCATACTCCGACTGGGTGAAGTAATCCGAGTGGGGATCGTAAGCGTGAGCGAGGGCCTTCAGGAACAGCCCTGCGATGTCTTCCGCGGAGTTTTCATCCAGGCTATCGAGAATCCGCTGGTAGCGCTTGGCGATCAGGTCCCGAGGATCGGTATCCGCCTCTTCGCCTTCTTCTTCATCGATCTTTTCGCCTCGGGCTTCGGCTTCCAGCTTGGCTTGTTTGCGCAGTTCTTCCTGCAGCATTTCCCCTTCAATGATGTTGTACCAGATTTGGTCCGCTTCCGTGATGTCTGCGGGCCAGGGCAGGTCTTTGCGGCTGATCTGAACCTTGCGGTCCGAATCAAAGGTGAACTGCTCGGATTTCACGAGTTTCTGCACCCAATCAATCCGGCTCTTCACCCGGGTCTTGTAGACGTCATACATGTGCAGAGCGGGATGGATGTCTCCCAGCAGGAGGGCTTCATCCAGGCGTTCCTCGTAGCGGTCGCGGAAGAGGTCCACGTCCGACTGGAGGAAGTAAAGGCGACCTAAATCAAGGAAATCCAGGTAGTTATCGAGCAGCTCGTGGGAAATCTCGTTGTCGATCGCATGATCGTTGTAGTGCTCGTCCTCCAGCAATCGGGCCACTCGTTGGGCGACCTGGCCGTATTTGTTCACGATTTCCCCGTATTCCACATCCACGGCGTAGGTGGTGCCGAGGAAGGCCAAGGGAAGGAGGAATGAGAAAACTCTCGTAAGGTGGCGGGATCCAGGAATCAGGGACATAAGCAATTCGCCATCAAGGGTTAATGAGGAAGTAAGATAGGGCGTTCGAAAACGCGTTCGGTAACTGTACACAAATCAACTGGATTGACACGCAAAAACAATTGAATTTCAGGAAGGGACACCCACAGTGGCGAGCTTTCGCAATTATGATTTCGATCCAAACCTACACGGGTGGAATCGCCGCCACAAATGGCTATCTCCTTGAAAATGAGTCCGGTGGAAAAGTGCTGATTGACGCCCCCGAAGGAATTGCGGAGTGGCTCGACTTTCACGGAGCACGGATTGAGGCCCTTCTTCTCACCCATCAGCACTTCGATCACATTCTGGGGGCAGCCGAGGTGGTAGAGGGACAGACGTGCCCGGTCTACGCCTTTGGCAAACCCTCCCCGGAGCTGACGCTGGAGACCCTTGTTCCCCTGGAGGAGATTCCTCCTTATCCGGTCGACCATGTGTTGGAAGGGCAGTCTCACTTGAAGTTGGGAGAAACCTGGGAGTTCGAGGTCATTCACGTTCCGGGTCACTCGCCGGACAGTCTCTGCTACCTTTTGGCAGAGGAAGGTCTTCTCTTTGCGGGAGACACCTTGTTCCGGAGGGGGATTGGCCGGTTCGATTTTCCCCACAGTGATGGGGAACTTCTCCTTAGAGGGATTTTTGGCAAGCTCCTTACACTCCCCGAAACGACCAAAGTTTATCCGGGGCATATGGAGCCGACCACGATCGGCGAGGAGAAAGCTGGCAATCCCTACCTTCAGGGGAACTTCCTGGGTTAGTTCAGCTGCCCGCAGGCGTGTAGGGGACGCCCGTCGAAGTGGGCGCCGCAGCCGTCCGGGAATAGCCCAGGATCTTGTTGACCAATGCTTGCCCGGAAGGCGTCATCTGGGCGAGTCCTTGAAAGAGGATTTGGTCCTGATTCAGTCCATTGTAGTAGATCATGTTGGACTTCTGGGCCGGCACAATGCCGCCTCCTTCAATGGCCGCGCCCGCATAGAGCCCGCTGACATTGGAGTAGACCAGGACGGGAGAATCAATGTTGTCCACCTTGGCGTCGCCACCGCTGCTGACGGGGCCTGCTGTGGCCCGGAGATTCACGCCGATTTCCATGGAGCCGTCAGTGAGAAGCTTGAGCCCGGCATCATCCATCAGCAAGAGAACCGTGTCGGAGGATTGACCCCCAATCTGAAAGCCATAGCTTCCTTCCGCATTCGCGATGAAGGCCGGTGGGCTCCACTTTCCGGTGAGTTTGTCCCGTACCAGGGCGACACCGCCTCCACCTTCACCACCAATTCCCAGTCCCAGCTTGAACTGATGCAGGATCACGATGCCCTGGGCGCGAGCCAGGAGAGAAGCGGGAATCCGGGTATCGGGCTCCAACTGGATAAGATCCAGCCGTTCCGCGGCTTTGAGAATCCGGCTGTCCAGCTTCTCAGGTGATTTCTTGAAGAGCTGTGCCTGTGCGGCGATGGGCGCGGCAAGAATGCCGAGAAGCAACAGAGAGGCGAGGAAGGGGGTGGAGAGGTGACGTTTCATGGGGATTGAAAGGCTTGAATCATTAGACGCTACGGATCGCGAGCCTTGTCAGATTTTCTCAAATGGGAGCTCCCCTAGCAAACACGAAAACGCCGATTCCCTGCGGAACCGGCGTTTTCAGATCGTAAAAACGAGTTTCTCCCGGATGGGAGCGGAGACTTACGCGTCTTCCAGCGCTGCCTGAGCAGCTGCCAGCTTGGCAATCGGAATCCGGAACGGGCTGCAGCTCACGTAGTTGAGGCCAGTCCGGTGACAGAACTTCACAGAGTTCGGATCCCCACCGTGCTCACCGCAGATGCCGATCTTCAGATCCTTCTTGGTCTGACGACCGCGCTCGACGCCGATTTCCACGAGCTGTCCCACACCAGTCTGGTCCAGGCTGGCGAATGGGTTGGCAGGAACGATTTCCTCCTCCTCATAGTGAGGCAGGAATCCAGCGGAGTCGTCCCGGCTCATGCCAAGACAGGTTTGGGTCAAGTCGTTGGTGCCGAAGCTGAAGAATTCAGCGTGCTCAGCCACTTCGTTGGCGGTCAGGGCGGCGCGAGGAATTTCCACCATGGTGCCCACCTGGTAGTTCAAGTCTGCTTCGTTGATGCCTTGCTCCTTGCAGATCTCGGCAGCCACTCCGTCGATCACAGCCTTCTGAAGGTCCAGTTCCTTAGCGAAACCGACCAGAGGAACCATGATTTCAGGGTGCACTTCGATGCCCTTCTTCCGCACTTCCACGGCGGCTTCCAGGATGGCGCGAGCCTGCATCTCGGTGATTTCCGGATACACGATCCCCAGACGGCAACCGCGGTGACCCAGCATCGGGTTGAACTCATGGAGTTCTTCCACGCGACGCTTCACGTCTTCGATGCTGATGCCCAGCTTGGTGGCGAGGTCCTTCTGCTGCTCATCGGTGTGAGGCAGGAACTCGTGCAGCGGGGGATCGAGAAGACGGATGGTGCCGGGACGGCCTTCCAGCGCTTCAAAGATGCCGATGAAGTCTTCCTTCTGGTAAGGAAGGATCTTGGCCAGGGCCGCACGACGGGCGTCTTCCTTCTCTGCCAGAATCATTTCCCGAACCGCGTCAATCCGGTCGCCTTCGAAGAACATGTGTTCCGTGCGGCAAAGTCCGATGCCTTCCGCGCCGAACGCGATGGCGTTGCGGACTTGCTTGGGAGAGTCGGAGTTGGTGCGAACACCCAGCTTGCGAATCTCGTCAGCCCAACCAATGAGCTGGACGTACTTGGCGTAGGTCTTGCCAGCCTTGGCTTCTTCATTGCCTTCGATGAGGCCTTGAATGACTTCGGAGTCAGCGGTCGGCAGAGAACCGGCATAGATGTTTCCGGTGGAACCGTTGATGGAAAGGTCTTCCCCTTCCTTCACGGTCACGCCACCAGCGGTCAGCGTCTTGGCGTGGTAATCGATTTCCACACCGCTAGCGCCGCAGACGCAGATCTTACCCATCTGACGAGCGACCAGAGCAGCGTGTGAGGAAACCCCACCACGAGAGGTGAGGATACCCTCGGCAGCGATCATCCCACGGAGATCTTCCGGAGAGGTTTCGACCCGTGCCAGGACTACTTTCTGCCCCTTGGCCTTGGCGGCCACGGCGGTTTCCGCGGTGAAGTAGAGTTTACCGCAAGCAGCGCCGGGACCTGCGGGCAGACCCTTGGCAATGGCGGTGGCGGCACGCTCGGCGTTGATGTCAAAGATCGGAGCCAGCAGGTGCTCAAGGTCTTCCGCGGGAATCCGCTTCACGGCAGTTTCCTTGGTGATGAGCCCTTCGTTCACCATATCAATGGCGATGTGCACCGCCGCGAGACCGGTCCGCTTTCCGTTCCGGGTTTGCAGCATGTAAAGCTTGCCTTGCTCAACCGTGAACTCGAAGTCCTGCACGTCCTTGAAGTGTTGCTCCAGCTTGTGGCGCACTTCTTCCAGTTCCTTGAAGGATTCCGGCAGATCATTGGCCATTTCCGCAACTGCTTTGGGAGTCCGGGTTCCGGCCACCACGTCTTCGCCCTGAGCGTCGACGAGATATTCACCGTAGAACACGTTCTCGCCAGTCGCGGGGTCACGAGTGAAAGCCACGCCCGTTCCGGAAGTCGGTCCGGTGTTCCCGAAGACCATCGCCTGCACGTTCACGGCGGTGCCCCATTCAGCGGGGATGCCGTATTTGCGGCGGTAAACCTTGGCCCGGTCATTGTTCCAGGAACTGAAGACCGCACTCACCGCTCCCCAAAGTTGGTCTTCGGGATTTTGCGGGAAGTCCTTACCGGTGCGCTCCTTGATCAGGCCTTTGAAGCCTTCTACGATCTCCTTGAGATTGTCCACGGAGAGCTCGTTGTCGAGCTGGACACCGGCCTTTTCCTTGACCTTGTCCATGATGATTTCGAAGGGATCATGGTGCTCGCCCTCGATCTGCTCCACGCCCATCACCACGTCACCATACATATGGAGGAAGCGGCGGTAGGAGTCCCAGGCAAACTTGCCGTTCCCCGTCGCCTTCTCCAGGCCTTCGGTCACGGTGTCGTTGATTCCCAGGTTCAAAATCGTGTCCATCATGCCGGGCATGGACTCCCGAGCGCCGGAGCGCACGGAAACCAGCAGCGGGTTCGACGGATCACCGAACTTCTTGCCCATGATTTGCTCGACCTGGGCCATCGCATTGGCCACCTCGTCCTTCAAAGAGGGCGGGTAGCTGAGATTGTTGTCGTAGTAATAGGTGCAGACTTCGGTGGTGTGGTGAAGCCCGCGGGAACGGGAAGGCCGATCCGGGCCATCTCTGCAAGGTTGGCTCCCTTGCCTCCGAGCAGGGGTTTCTGCTTGGCATCGCCTTCTGCGCTGCCGCCTCCAAATACGTAAACCGCCTTATCGGGTTCTGATTTCGCTGCCATGGTTTTGGTTTTTGCTGTTGCTGGGTTGTACGGGAGTCAGGCCGCTAACCGGCAACCATCCCCCTACGAGAGCGCGCCAAACTACTTGCGCACATCCTGCTGTCAACGCTGGTTTTTCCGGGGAGATGCTAGCAACTATGGCAACTCTGTAGGTTGGGGAGGGCGAAAGGGGGCAATCCGCTGGAGGCCCAGTGAGCACGGTTGGCGCCGAGGCTTGCCCTAATCACGACGCTTTCTTAGGCTGCGTCCTATGAGATCGCTGCTCGTCGTCCTCTTCTTTCCCCTCCTGACAGGATGGAGTGTTGCTCAGTCTGGTTCCCTGCCTGCGGCTCCCGAGGCGGCGAAGGACCTGGAACAGATTTATCTGCAAAAGCATCAGGAGAACTATGAGGCCTTGATTGACCTGCAGGCGAGTTATCTCAATGCCTTGCGAAAGCTGCGTGAGGTCAAGCAAGGGGAAGGGGCGTTGGCCGCCATGGCGGAGATCGACCAGGAGATCGAGCACCTGCACGAGCGGTCGCGGCTGCTGCAACCGGTCAAAGATCCGGATCTGGCCACCCGCAAACGGGTTTACGCCCGAGAGTTCCAGAACAAGATCCGGCTGGTGGCTCCCCAGGAGATCAAGTTGTTGGAAGCTTACCGCACCCAGCTGAGGGATCGGACTCAGGATCTGACCCGGCGTGGCGAATTGGATGGCGCACTGGCGCTGAATGATTATCTAAAGCGGGTCGATCTTAACATCGCGGAATTGAGGGAGTCTTCAGGCGGGCCTGCCGAACCTGGAGAGTACGGGGAAGCAGACTGGAAGTTCATCGCAACCGCTCTTCAGAAGAATCAGGTGAAGCGGTCGTCCGAGATCCCTGGAGAGAATTTCTATGACCTGGGGACGGAGCCCGGTGTCCTGGCGGGGTTTCAGCTGAGGCTGGATCAGTTCGGCGGCAACCGGATTGTGAGAGGTGTTCAGGCGATCTTCCGGTTACCGGATGGAAGGGAAGTGGTTTCTGATGTGGCCCCGGGAACCAAAAACCCTGACCAGTTGAAAAAGGTGGTGGCCAAGGATGGCTACGCCGTGGGCAGGGTGGAGAGTAAGATGGCGCCCTTCACGCGTCAGATGAGGATCCACTTCTACAAGATCACCGGCGCCAGGCTGGATCCTGCAGACTCCTACGCCTCAGATTGGTATGGCGAATGGGACCAGCCATCGACCCTGGCGGTCGAAGAAGCCGGGGAGAATATCGCTGTGGGGATTTACGGCAAGGGCGGAGCGGGTTTGGACCAACTCGGGCTGATCTTTCTAGATCCCATGTGAAGAATCCGAATCAGCCTGTCGGAGCGCGAGCGGCCTCGCTCGCAGGCATCGGACCGACAAAAAGGCGAGCGAGCCGCTTAGCGAGGACGCTCGCTACTCGCTCGCATGGCATCTTGGCCGCAGGGCGGCCCAACCATGAATAGCCGTGGCGTGAGCGCAGGGAGCCCACGGAATTCGGGATGAACCCGAATCCGCCACGTAGTTGGCGGAACCGATGGTGGCGCCGCTCACGCGGCTTCTCGATGTGGATGGGCCCTTCCCGTGGGTTCGCTATCGCTCACGCCACGGCTATTCATGGTTGCGGCGCTCCGCGCCATTCTAGAGCGGTTTCAGTGGAGATGTAGCCGATGCAGCGAGGAGATTTTGGGGCTTCAGCAAGGCGTGGCGAGGGAGCAGAGCGAGCTCTGTGACCGAGCAAGAACGCAGCTAAGACCCGAAAGATCCCGCTGTCTGTCTCTTTTCCGGCGAAGCCGCTTTTTCCTAATCCCTATCCTCTTCCATCGGCTACAGATTTACTGAAATCGCTCTAATTCTCGTCAAGCAGCTACATCCTCTCTAAAATGCTCTCGATCCCAAGAAAAAGGGCCGTGGGCTACGACCCCCACGACCCTTAGTACTTACCTAATCAAACCTAAAATTTACGCCCAGCTCTGTGGATACCAAACCTCATAGGGCTTGGTGACTCCCGGCACGGCCACGGGATACCAACCATCGGCGTCCGGTAACACGGGCGCTGGCGAATCGAAAGACGTGATGTCGTCCGGCACAAGGCGTTGGTCGGAAGCCATGGCTTCGTCCCAGGTCACGACCTGACCGGAGTAGTTGGACATGCGACCAATGATCGCGGTCATCGTGGCTTCAGCGCCCCACTTCGCTTCGTTATAAGGCTTGTCCTCACGAATGGCATCGAAGAGCGGGTAGTGCTCCAACTGATGCCCATCCTCACCGGAGCGCAGGCGACTCTCCACGGCGTTAGGGCCTGTGATAGAGAAGTTCCGCGCTTCAAAGTTCGCCTCCCCCAGCGTGCCGGTGACCGACTCGCTCACACTACGCCAGCAACCCGGGATCTGGCGAGACTGACTCCACATGCGAGTGCCGTCCGCGTATTCGTACTCCACAAAGTGATGATCGTAGATCTGCCCGTTCTCCTTCTTGTCCCGTACTTCGCGTCCCCCCATTCCCTGCGCCTTGATAGGGTGATCTCCCTTGATCCAGTTCACGACATCCAGATTGTGGACGTGCTGTTCCACGATGTGATCCCCAGATAACCAGGTGAAGTAGTACCAGTTACGGATCTGATACTCCAACTCCGTCTCAGTATCGAGCCGTTCCTTGCCCGCGCGAGCGGAGCCATCCCAGAAGGCTCGCAGATACATGACGTCGCCGATCGCTCCATCCTGAATGCGCTTCACGTACTCCTCGTAGGTGGGCTGGTGACGACGTTGCAGGCCAACCCCGACCTTCAGGTTCTTCTTCTTGGCTTCTTCCGCCGCTTTCAGGACGCGTTTGATGCCGTAGACATCCGAGGCCACCGGCTTTTCCATGAAGACGTGCTTGCCCTGCTTCACCGCCTCCTCAAAGTGAAGTGGTCGGAAACCGGGAGGCGTGGCCAGGATCACAAGATCCGACTCCGCGATGACAGCCTTGTAGTCTTCGAAACCGGAAAAGATCTTGTCCGCGTTCACCTTAACCTGCTGTTCCTTCTTGTTGGCGAGCAAGGCTACCTGACGCTCCGCAGTCGCCCGGTCCACATCACACACCGCGACCAATTCCACATCGATCCCGGAATTCAGAGCCTGGTTAGCGGCGCCCGTCCCCCGGCCACCACAGCCGACCATGCCGATCTTGATCGGCTTTTCGGGTGAGCCATGGGCAAATTGGTGCGGCATCGCCGCGAGGATGGCGCTTCCGGCCGCCACGGCCTTGCCAGAAGTCTTGAGAAAGCTGCGCCGAGGAGGATGAGAGGGGTCGAAGGTACTCATCGTTTGGTTTTACGATGAAGTCCCCCTCAGGTCTATCCGCATTTTGCGGGCGAATCATTGTGAATTTGCGACAAATCCAGCCCGCACCGGCAAGGGTCAATCGGCCCCGCTAAACAAGATACGAGCGTGGGCCCTTGCAAACACGTCCACCACAAAGACCACAGCCACGTCATTGGAGGCGTCCCGCACCAGGTAGATCTTGTCGATGGAGAGGGTTTCCATGGCAATCTCCCCTTCGATCTCCTGATATTGGCTGAGCCATTCCTGGGCTTCCTGGTTGGCGAGCACCTTGGCTTCGTCCAGCAAACGCTGTACATCCACGGTTTGGAGCTCCCGCTCGATGAGCGGTTTGGCCCAGGCCATGAGGGCTTTCTCCGGGAGGGAATCCGTCTCCGTGGTGAGTTGGAGGTCCTTGAAGATGACCTTGCTCTTGTCCAGGTTCAGCACAGGCTCTGCCTCCAGCACAAAGGTGCCTTCCACGCGGCTGCCGCCGATCAGCCCTTTGTTCATGGTGAAGGGGATGCGGACGTGAAACTGGGAGGACTCCATGCTCACAACTGGATCCGTGAGGTCGAACTCGAATCCTCCAGGGAGGGTGAATTCGAATTCCTCCTTACTAAGCTGTTCATTGAGCACTTCCAAAGGCACCACAATGGGCATCCGCACATGGGACCGCTCCGGAAGATCGTGAATCTTCAGTGGGGCCAGGGGAACCGGACGCGGGGCTGCGGGTTGCCGCGCGTGCAGAGCGAGTTCCACGTCAATCTGGGTCGCGGCGCTGATCATCGATGGATCCGAGTAGTCGATCGGCGCCATGGCGAGATCCGTCGGCTTGGTGACCAGCCACAGGCCGATGTCATCCTCCACCTGGGTCACTCGATTGAGCTCCTGGCTCCAGATGCGCTCCACGGTGCCTTTCAGCAGCAGGCTCTCCCGAAACGAGTCCGTGAGATCGTCCGTCATCTTATCCACAAAGGCATTGGAGCCGTCTTCCAAGAGCCCAGCCAGTTGGAGGCGAATGGGCCCGAGATTGGCCGTGGCATCCTCCACATCGATATCGACATTCAGATTGGGTGTGAGCGACCAATCTTCACTCAGAATCGGCTGAGCTGCCGCAGAGACCTTGCCCCGGACATCCCGAATCGTGGTCGCCACGGGAATACTGCCAAATGGCGTGCTGAGATCGCCCCGGATATCGAACTGCCCTTTCAAAAAGGGAACCACCGCGGCCAAGCCTTTACCGGTGTTCTTGAAAACCACATCTCCACGCTTCACGTCCCACTCAATCCGGTCCGAGTCCATTGCGCTGATCTGGTCTTTGGCCTGCCCCTCGAAGCTCTTTGGCGCCTTCTCGTTAGCAAAGGCGTTCAGCGTTTCCATGGGGATGTCCAGCCGCAGGATCAACTGAGACTTTTCTGCCCGAACCGTGTCCGTGGACTCAAGCGGTTCTCCCACCAAGGGTGGCTCCGTGAACTTGGACCACAGCAGTGTCAGATAAGGAAAAGCGACCGCCAGCAGGAGCAGCAGGACACACAGGCTTCCGATTGCCTTTAGGAAGGCCTTCCGACGCTTAACACTGGGTGGATCATTCCACATGGAGGAGATGCTTGGGTAAGGTACTGACTCCGCCGACTCCGTGCAACCATGTCGCATCGGGGAATCGGCTTTCTGCACGCCCCGTTCTCAGACCCGGCTTGAGGAATTAGTCCCCCTTTTCCTGCCACCTATTCACTTCGTAGCCGATCTCCGTCAGCGCTTCGAAAGCGGCCTCCAGCAGATCGCTCTTTACCAGAACATAGTCGGTATCGAAGGTGGAGATCACGAAGAGGGGAATATCCGCCCTGGCGAGAGCGGCTGAGATCCCGCTGATGACTCCCACCATCCCGAACTCCAGAGGACCTTCGATCATCAGTGCACGCCATCCTCGTTCCTGCCTTACCGCCGCCGGAACTTGTTCCGCGACAGACACGACGGAGAGCTCGGTTGAAGTCCGGGTGATGCTCACGAATCCGCGGCCGTTCGCCCAAACCGGGACCGGATCCGCCGGATCAAGGCGGGCAATGCTGAATTCAGGCTCGAGTATCCGGATCTTCAGGGTCGTTCTCCTCGTGCCCTTCTTCAGTTCGGGATTCGCCTTCCTCCTCGTGGGCTTCTGGCTTCCAGCTCTCCACCACAGACTCATCCCCAACGAGGTAGGTGGGGCAACGCGTTGCCTGGACGTAGCGCGGCCACTGCAGAAACAGCTTGTCGGCCTCCGGCAAATTGAAGAAGGGAATCTTCGGCTTGAGATGGTGGAGCAGGTGCAAGCCGCTGTTGTGCGGATGGAAGACCGGCGCCCAGAGATTGAGGGGCGCATTCCGGGAGAAGCTGTAGATGCCGCCGGGCTCGAGGCCCTGGTGATCGGACAACTCCTGGAAGACCATGAGAAAGTTATAGACCGTGAGCCGCGCGATCATCCACACCAGCCAGACCGTGAGCAGCGTCTGAAGACCGGTCGCCCACCAGACGATGGCTCCGAAAAGCGCGAAATAGCCGACAATCTTGAAGCGGGCCAGAGGCGAGCACCGCAGCCACTCTCCGATCAAGGAGTGCCGGAGAAAGACGCGGGAGAAGAGCTTGTTCGCGAAGATCCTGACCGAGGATTCACCTGGCTTGGTCGGCGGGATATAGTCGGGATCCGTTTCCGGACTGCCCAGATACTTGTGGTGACCAAGATGCGTCGGCCGATAGAGCGGAAACGACTTCATGATGGGCAAGGCAATGAGGTACTCGGCCATGAAGTCGTTCAACTTGGCACTCTTCGCCAAATTGCCGTGCCCCGCTTCGTGCAGCAGATTCTCAAAGGACTGGAGACGGTTGCCAATGATGCAGATGGCGATGAGGTAAGCCGCCCAGTGATTGAGGGTCACGAGGTAGACGGCGAGAGCAAACCCCGCATAGCCGGTGAGAATCGCCGTGAGGGATTTCCGGAGGTTGCGCTTTTCGAGGTCTCTTACCTTCGCTTCGATCTCAGGTACAGACCCAAGCCACGCCTTCACATCACGAAGATCCTGGGCAACCCCTTGGGTTGTGTCATGATTGGCCACGGATAGGTAGAAAAAGGGTAGCAGAAATAGTGTCCAACAGGTTTCTCAACATACGGGAACCTTAGATCATCATCAAGAAGTTCCCAGCCTTTGGGCCGGATGAACGGGAACACTTATTCCGCAGCGGGAGTGACCTCCACGGTGATGGGCATGGAATAGGTCGCAAACTGGTTGGTCTTCTCCTTGGCGGTATCCGCCGCCGCCTTGGCTGCTTTTTCGGCCCGGCCAATCAACCGGTCCGCCTCCTTCACCTTGCCCTCCAGGTCAGAAATCGCCTGCCTGGCTTTGTCCAATTCTGACTTGGTAGAGTCGACCTGTTCCTGGATGGGAGCGCGGGCAGCATCATCCGCGGCGGCATCAGCTTCCTTCTGAATGGCGGCCAACTCCTTCTCCAGGCGGGAGACTTCCCCCTGCTGCTTCTTGATCTCCGCAGCAAAACCGGCACTCAGCTTCTGCAGACGCACCACTTCTGCCTGGGTTTGTGCGGCAGCACCCGGATTCTGCTCATACTTGGCGTTTCCGATACCCTGAAGCACAAACTGATATGTGCCCGGCTCGATTTCAAAGTTGCTGCTGGGCTTGAAGCTCATGACCAGTTCTCCCTTCTGGTCCTTCTCTCCAATGGTCACCTTGGGAGGGCTCCGCTTGAGGCCCGGAAAACCATGCACTTCCACCTGGAGATTCCCGGTCCGCTTGCCGTTGTCGACGAGCTGAACGGGAAAGGTCACCTCCTCGTTCATCGCCACTTTCCAAACCTTGTCCTCAGCGAGTGCCAGTTTGGTGGGCTCGACTTCCTGATCCATCACGGAAAGAACCACTTCGGAATCCAGGCGGGATCGAACCTGGCGTTGATAGGCGAAGACCCGGTTGCCCCAGATGATGGAGCCATTCTTGGCGACTCGACTCACCTCCAACTCCCCAATGGTCGCTTTCCCCGTGATCCGAATCGGGCCGCTCCAGGCTTTGGCATCATCTGCTGCCTGAATGGTCAGGAACCCTTGCTCGCTCTTGCCGCTCAGAATCAACGGGGCCGCCGTCACACCCTCAGGCAAGCCTGAGGCTTCCACCTTGATCTCTCCCTCAAATCCATCCCTGCGCAGGGCGATAATCCGAAACACCATGGCTCCCCCACGACGGACCAGCGGCGCAGCGGGATAAGCATCGTTGTTGATGATCTTCGTCCGTTCCGTCCCGCATATGAGCTGGAAGTCCGGCAGCGCCTTGCGGATCGCGAGCCGGTAGAGATGCGCGGGGCCGCCACTCGCCGTTTGATTCAACAAGGTCACCTGGTAGTCCCCGTCTTCCGCGATCTCAATGCTTCCCTGAGGGTCGAGGGTATCCGCGTTGAGATCGTCCAAAGCGTCCGCTGCGTAAAAGGTCGGGGGATCATCCAGTTCAACTACCTTCTTGAAGGTCTCATTGCCGGCCTCATCCTTCTTTACCTGCTCCACAATGACCACCGGATCGGTATCCGCATCCATGCGTTCGGAGACAACCTCCAACCAGTAGATCTCGCCTTTCTTGGCCGTGAACCGGAAGCGATCAGTGTCTCCTGGTTGGTCAAAGCGCCCCGCGACCTCGCATGGCAACTGGACCGTCTGGAGCTCTGCCTCCGGTTTTTCGACCACGACCGGCGCAGAACTAAAGCCAACCCGCAAGGAATTGGACTTGGGAAGCTGGTAGGAGAACCCTGGAACCATTCCCTGCCGCGGCGTGCCTGGATGAATCCCAGGAACCACGCCCACCTCTTTGGGAGCACTGACCTCCGCGTCCAGACTATCCAGGAGTTTTCCCTTCAAGGAAACGCCTTCAGCCGGACTTCCCTTGGGTAGATTGCGGCCAAAGAGCGTGAGGCGGGCGGACTTTCCGGGTTCAATAGCCGGAGGAAAGGCGTATTCCAGCAGCGGATCCTGGGAGATGCGGAGACGATAGAAGTATTCCGACTTCCGGCCCCGATACAGCGTATCGGACACCGCGACAAAGTAGTCGCCATCCGCTGACGGGGTGAAATCGACGAGGGGATCGAGCCCTTGATGAAGCCGGTTGCTCTCCAGTTCCTTGCCGGCCACGTCGTAGATAGCCAGTTGGCAGTCGGCCCGGGAGTCGAGTCGCTCGCCCCAGACCTGGATCAGAAGACGCTCCCCTTTCCGTGCGCTCACTTTATACCAGTCGATCTTTCGATCGCTCAGCACTCCAAACACACCGGTCTCCTGATCGATCGGCAGAGCCGATTCCTGACTGTCGTGGGTTCCCTCTTTGATGATCTCCGCGGCATCTTTCGGGACCACCATGAACGGCCGAGCCGTGGAGAGCCCAAAGTAGCCCAGGGTGCGCACCTCATAAATGCCCGGCTCGACCGACTCCGGAATGGTCACCTTGAAGCGATCACCCACGGGCTGCGGCTTGGGATGAAACTCATCCGCTGGATTCATGACGGGTTCCACCTTAATCCGGGGATCTTCAAAGCGCAGGTTGGTCAGCTCATCCAGGTTGTTCCCGTCAACGGTCACTTCCACGGTGGATCCAGCTCGCGCGACAGGTGGCGTGATGGTCAACAGGTCAGGATTCGGCATGAAAGCCGAGAGAGTCTGCGTCCAAAGGAACGCGAAAAGCAAGGTGATCAGAAGGCGCATAACGGGGTTGCCTTAGTGATTGAAGAGAAACTCTTTGGAATTCACGAGCACCCAGAGAATGTCCTCGAAAGCGTCCTGTTCTGCCGTCGCCAGCGGGTATGCCTTGGGGTCCGTCTCCGATGCTTTGCGCTTGGTCTCCAGGTGACTGGTCGCGATCTGCAGCTCCTCGGCCTGGGCAGGACGGGAGAAAGCAATCAGGTA
>JBHIXE010000104.1:14433-14740 GCA_041984905.1 Verrucomicrobiales bacterium
CCCAATCCCAGCTTGGCCTGGAACTGCTCCGAGTTGATCAGGTGCAGGCTCTGCCCCAGGTTTGCGTCTGAAGTCCGCTCGCATTCACAGGCCGTGTCCATCTGTGGCCGGCCAAACAGCGTGAGGAACTCGGACTCGCCATTGGCCTTTTCATTGGCCAGCGCCACGGCACGAATGCCAAGAGGGTTCTCGTTGAAGGAATTCCGTGCGCCTGTGAGGTCGTTCACTGAGTCCAGCAGCACTTCCGCGGCCAGCCTCTTGGGGTAGTAACGCGCGTAGTTCTGCTCATCCTCGGCGTTGTACTCAT
>JBHIXE010000105.1:0-14447 GCA_041984905.1 Verrucomicrobiales bacterium
TACCGGAATCTCCAACCACCGACAACGATTCCGCCTACTTTTGGACTGGGCTGGATAAGAAGACCTATCTCGCCTACGAAAAGAACGAGCGTGGCCTCAATGCTTCCTCAACCATGGATGTCTATTCAGGTACCGCCCAATAGAGAAACGTTCGCTTCTCACGCCAGAAGGAACAGAAGGAATAAAGAATCCAGATATTGCTGCAGTCGAAACCTCTCTCCTGATTGGTTTCGAGGGTGACGTGCGTCCCTGCAGCGTGCATCGACATCGCTTGACGCGGGCCAAGCGATTACTTACGATGTATTTACATCTGTTGAATTCACCCTTCTTCCCTTCGCCTCATGCATTCTGTACCCCGAACGACCGCCCGCAACCAAGGTATGTCCCTCTTGGAACTCATGGTCGTGATTGTCATCATCGTCCTGATTGTCTCGATCGGCTTCCCCGCAACTTCCATGGTCCGGCAACGCGCTGCTACCGCCGTCACGACCAGCCAAATGCGGAATATTCTCAATGCGTTCTCCACCTATGCCTCGGACAACAATGACTTCTATCCGGGTGCCAAGGTCGACACCGAAGATGGAGAAGAACGGTGGCTGGGCATCCAGGGGCCGATCTTCCGAGCACTCTATCCCCAGGGAAACGCTGGACCGGATCTCTACACCGACGGGCAGCACCTCTACCAGACGGTATTTATTTCCGAACAGAGCCTCAAGGTGTTCCGGGATGACAAAGATCTCTACAACCACTCCTTCTGCCTGAACGCGAGTCTGATCACGGACAACATCGGCCGCAAATCATCCGAGCCGGAATTCACCAAGCGGAACCGGTTTCTCTACCCGAGTGAAACGCAGACGATGCTGATCATTGAGGCGGATGGCGCTGACTACAATAGCGTCCAGTATGATTCCAAGAGCCGGATCGATGATGCCATGGAACGAAACTGGGGCAAGTTCGTCCTGGTGGGCTACATGGACGGGACGGTAGGCAAGATCCGCAAGGATGACGTGCCCAATCACAACGATGACGACGACTCCTCCTATTTCTGGACGGGCGTGGATAAGGATTCCTTCGCTGCCTACGAGAAGAACCAGGATGGCCTGGACGGATCGAAAGCGATGGACGTCTACCGGAGCACCAGTGGCAGCTAAAGCTTCATGCCCGGCCAGGATACATTGGCCGATTTAAATCCGGGATTTCCAATCCCCAGTCTTTCAACAAGAACCGCCACATTCCATGGCGGTTCTTTCTTTCAATGATGGACCTCGACCTTCTTGCCCTTGGGCTGGCCGATTTCTGCCAGTAGCGCGTTGAACCAGGGTTCGTCGATATTGAAGGGCTTGCCTCCCTTGATCCGAGGGAAGGCAATACAGCTCATCTTGTTCCCTGCATCCTCGTCCTGCCCTGCAACCCCACTCTCTCCGTTCAAGGCAAACTCAGCTCCTGCAAAGGCACTGGCCTTGATCAATTCCAGATCTCGCTCATTCGGGGCGGCAGACCGGCCGAAATAGCCACTTTTCTGAACCAGGACTTTCTCGGAGCCCAATCGCGCAGTCAGTTGATCTGCAAACCATTTGCCAGGGTTGAGTTCGTCGATCCGGGCGTGGCCAAAGGCATCGCGCGGCACATGCTCCCCATTGGCTTCTTTTTGCCGGACAATCGCGTCGATCCCTGCGCCTTCGCTGAGGAAGACGTGGACTTTGTCGGATGCGTCCATCCGCTTGTTCAAGCGGACGAGTTCGTCTTCAAAGTCGATGTCCATTTCTGGAAGCCAGACAGCGTCAACGCCCCAGCGATCCTTGCTGAGATTCATCTCAGGAAACCACTCGTAGCCGTCCAGGAGCCGCTGATAGTCATAGGCGGTGGCTGCCGCCAGCCATCCGCAATGCCGGCCCATGATTTCATGGACGATCAATTGACGTGAGCTGGTGGTATTCTCGTTGGCCACGTTTCTGAAGAAACGAGCCCCTTCTTCCGCGGCCGTCCAGGCGCCAAGGGTCTGGCGAATGGGGTACACATCGTTATCCACGGTCTTGGGCAATCCCACCACGGTGAGGTCGTAACCATTGTCGTGGAGGTATTTCGCCAAATCCGCAGCGGTCGTGTTGGTGTCATCTCCACCGATGGTGTGCAGGATATTCACCCCGTCACTGGCGAGGCGGTCCGCAGCGACTTGAAGCGGGATCTCCCCTTCTTTGACGAGTCCGCGCTTCACGCAGTCCGTCACATTGGTGAGCTTGACCCGGCTGTTCCCGATGACGCTTCCACCATATTGATAGAGCACACCGTACTTTTCCCAGACAGATGCCGGGAACTCCATGCTGCGGCCCAATAGCAAACCCTGGTACCCATTGAGGTAGCCAATCAGCTTCGCATCGGGGGCCAGCGTCTTGTAACGCTCAATCAGGGCTCCAATGGATGCGGAGAGACAGGGAGCAATTCCTCCCGCGGTCAAAAATGCAATCTTCGCGGCCATGGCCTGCATTTAGACACAGTTGTCTGGACAAGCAAGCAGCAAGCTTGAGGCTTGACGGACACACCGTGGAATTCCCTGCCGCCCTGTATGCCCTGACATTTCTACAAGGACGGGCAAAGATCCAAACGCCCCGAAAAGCCCTGACTCGCCACCGGGAAGCCTACCACTTGACCACGGGCAAAGTGGCCGTATGATGCGCCCATATGCCCATAGCGACGCCACAACAATTTGCAGCGATGCTGGATTCCGCCCAGCAAGGAGGATACGCCTATCCGGCAATCAACTGCACCAGCATCATCACCATCAATGCCGCCCTCAAAGCTTTCGCGGACAAGAAAGCTGACGGCATCATCCAGTTCTCTACGGGAGCGGGCCAATTTGCTTCCGGCCTGAATAACAAGGATGCAGCCTTTGGCGTGATCGTGCTCGCGGAAGCCGCTCACCGGCTCGCGGAACAGTATGATGTGATGGTGGCGCTGAATACGGACCACTGTCAGCCGGAAGCTGCGGACTCCTTCCTCAAGCCTCTCATTGAAGCCACGGCGCAACGCCGCAAGGAAGGAAAGAACAATCTCTTCCAGAACCACATGCTGGATGCTTCCGCCCTGCCTCTGGACAAGAACATGGCTATTTCTCAGGAATACTTGAAGCTCTGCGCCGAGAACGAAATTATCCTGGAAGTGGAAGCTGGCGTCGTCGGCGGTGAAGAAGACGGTGCCGCCGGAAGTGAAGACACTCCTGCCGAACACCTTTATACCACGCCTGAAGATATGCTGGCCGTCTACGAAGCGCTCAGCAGCATTGGTCGCTTCACTTTTGCCGCTACCTTCGGCAACGTTCACGGGCACTACAAGCCCGGGGTGGTGAAGCTCAAGCCCGAAATCCTGGACGAAGGTCAGAAGGCGGTGATCGCCAAGTACGGTCAGGAAGCTGAATTTGACCTGGTCTTCCATGGCGGTTCCGGAAGTTCGCTCGACGAAATCCGCGAGACACTCGACTACGGAGTCGTGAAGATGAATGTGGATACGGACGCTCAGTATGCGTTCACCCGCCCGATCGTGGCTCATATGTTCTCCAACTACGATGGCGTTCTCAAGGTCGACGGGGAAATGGGCAATAAGAAAGCCTATGATCCTCGCGCCTACCTCAAGAAGGGTGAAGAAGCCATGGCGGCCCGGGTGGCTGAGGCCTGCGACGATTTGCTGGCTTCCGGCAAGACCATCTTTGGCTCCGTTTGAGCCTGAACCAAAACCCTCTCGCTTGAGTCAAGTGAGGGAGTTTTCCCAGAAACCTTTCGAAACCCGCCGTCCGCATCTTGCGAACGGCGGGTTGTTTTTCGCATAGTCACTATCATTTTGCCCCCATACCGATCATTTGGTCATGAGTAAAAAGGACAACTACTTTGCAGGACTCGATATCGGCGGCACCACCGTTAAGGCGATGCTGGTCAACTCCAAGGGAGACCAGGTCGGCGACATGGTGGAGGTGCGCAGCCATGTGAAAGAAGGCTACCGCAAGACCTTCGGCCAGCTACGCGAATGCCTGAAGCTGCTCAGCAAGCAGTCCAGTATCGACATCAGTCAAATCGCCGCCCTAGGTCTGGACGTCCCGGCGCCCTGTTCCAAAGGAGTGATTTGGGGTCAGGCCAACCTGTCTTCGGATTGGGTTGGAACGGATATTTGCGCGGAGTTTTCCAAGGAGATTGGGAAGCCCGTCTGGATGACCAATGACGGGAATGCAGCGGCTTATGGTGAGTGGCTGCTTCGCGAAGGTCGAGAAGACGGTCTGCTCTATGTGGCGCCGGGAACCGGCCTGGGCGGAGGATTGATCCTGCCAGGCGGCTACATCTATGAAGGCGCCAATGGACTCGCCATGGAAATCAGTGATGTCACCGTGCCCTTCCGGGAAAAGAACCGGATGCCCACGGATGCCGCAGGCCGGGAAGGCTGCCTGGAAGCTTCCGTCTCCCTGGTAGCGCTTCGCCGCCAACTTCAAATCAAGCTGAGCCTGGTGAAGTATGCGGACCATCCCTTGAATCAGGAGGATTCCAGCATCGAGGAAAAAGCTTTCAAGCTCCGGGATTACGCGGCCAAGGGTGACACCCTGGCCCTGGAGTTGTTCCAGCACCAGGCCAACGTCCTGGGATATGCCATGGGAGACCAGGTGAGTGAGCTGGACCCAGGCTTGATCGTGATTGGAGGAGGATTGGCAGAGGCTTCCTTCCGTGACTGGTACCTGGAGGCAGTGATTGATGCTTTCCAGGATCGCGCTGCTCCTTTTTATCAGCACAGCCCCATCCCTCCCTACGAGCCCACCACCACCTTTGAATGGGCGGTTGGCGGGGACTCTTCGGCGGCCTTTGGCGTGGCCCGCAAGGCCATGGATCTAGTCTAGGCATCAGCGGGGAAGCAATCCCCTTGATACCGGGAGAAATCTTTTGGATGCTGCGCTCATACCCCTATGAGCGCAGTCAAATTCCTCTGTATCCTTGGTCTTGTTCTGGCAGGGTTCCCTTCACGGGGCCTTGCCCAGGACCGCCCGAACATCCTTTTCATTTTCCTGGACGATTTCGGCTGGAAGGATACCGGCTACATGGGGAGCGATTTCTACGAAACTCCTCACCTGGATCGATTGGCGTCGGAAGGCATGATCTTCACCAATGCCTATTCCAGCGCCGCCAACTGTGCTCCGGCGCGTGCCTCCCTGCTTTCCGGGCAATACACGCCTCGCCACGAGATCTTTAACGTCGGCACCAGCCCCCGCGGGAAGGCCGAACACCGCAAGCTGGAACACATCCCTGGCAAGGATACCCTGGATCCGTCCATTCAGACCTGGGCAACGCGGTTGCAGGAAGCCGGCTATACCACCGCCACCATGGGCAAATGGCACTTGAGCAAGGATCCACTGCCCTATGGTTTTGACATCAACATCGGAGGGACCCATTCCGGAGGTCCTCCCAAAGGCTATTACCCACCCCACGGCAATGTCCCCAATCTGGGCAACGCGCCCCAGGGCGAATACATCACCGACCGGCTCAGCGCCGAAGCAGTCAAGTTCATCGAGGGCCACCGGGACACTCCCTGGTGCCTCTACCTAACTCACTTTGCGGTCCACACTCCTCTCGACGCCAAAAAGGAACTGGTGGCCAAATACGAGGCCAAAACCCCTGGGAAGCTCCACAACCACGTCGCCATGGCCACGATGATTCAATCCGTGGACGATGGTGTGGGCGAAATTGTCGCCAAGCTGGATGAATTGGGTCTCTCCGAGAACACCGCCATTTTCTTCTTCAGCGACAACGGCGGCTATGGGCCGGCGACGGACATGGATCCGCTCAAAGGCTACAAAGGGACCTACTACGAAGGAGGCATCCGAGTGCCCTTCTTCGTGAAATGGCCAAATGTAGTGACTCCAGGCCAGACTTCGGAGGTTCCCATCATTGGCGTCGACCTCTATCCGACATTCTGCGAGATGGCTGGAGCAGGTATGCCTTCGGATCAAGCAACTGACGGAGTGAGCCTGATTCCACTGTTTAAGGGGCAGGCGGCTGATCTGGCCGATCGCCCTCTCTACTGGCACTTCCCCGCCTACCTGCAGTCCTACTCCATCAAAACCGAGCAGAGAGACCCACTCTTTCGTTCCCGGCCCTGCTCCATCATCCGGGTGGGCGACTTCAAGCTTCACCAATACTTTGAGGATGGCGCTCTGGAACTCTACAACCTCAAGGAAGACATTGGGGAAACGACTAACCTCGCCACTCAACTGCCAGAAAAAGCACAGGAACTCCTCACTCAACTGGAAGATTGGCGGAAACAGATCGGGGCGCCGGTGCCCGTGAACCCCAATCCTGAATATGATGCCGCAGCGGAGCGAGCGGCCCTTGAGAAGCTAAAGTTGAAGTAGTTTTTTAAGAAATACGTAAGAGTTGGCCCCGGAAGTGCTTTATCCGGGCCGCGTGATAGCCAACACATTCACATATCTCCTGTTGGCAGCGGGTCTGACAAGCGTGGCATGGGGAAGCGAGCGCATTGAAATGCGCCGGGGATTGATCTGGATCAATGCCATCTCTCAAGTTGCTGGGCAGAATCACTCGCTGAATTTGATTGTCGACACTGGTGCGGAAGAAACCGTCCTGGATCTCCGCACCGCGAAGGAAATGGGCTTGGAAGCCCGCTCCGCAGAGAGTATTCGCGGAGTAGGTGGAATCTCGACTGCCTACCGGTCCGAAACCGGCCTGGTCCAATGCGCCGGCGTCGGCCTGCGGCAATCCTTCCTGCTGGTGGATCTTTCGGATGCAAGCCAGCAGGCAGGCCGCCACATTGACGGGTTGCTCGGTGCGGACTTCTTTCACGGGCGTGTGGTTCAGATCGACTACCGGTCCCGCCACCTGATGGTTTCTCCCTCCTCATCCCGTTCCTCCGGTAGCCAGGTGCTGCCGATATCCAGGCACTACGGCGCATTTTGCGTTCCGGTTACGGTGGACGGCTGCACGCTTTCCAAGGTGAGGGTCGATACCGGCTGCGTTTCCGCGCTGCATTGGTCCCATCCTGGAGCAGGCGCCTCCAGCGTCCGGTCCGGAAGCTCAATCGGGTTTTCCGGCAACGCGAGACGGGATGACCGCAATGAAGTCACCTTGGGAGGATTGGTATTGGAGCGAGTAAAAACCGCCTATCATGCCCAGCGAATTTTCCCCGGTGAAGACGGACTCTTGGGAAATGGGCTGCTTGAGCAGTTCCGGGTCACCATTGATTTGCGCCGGAACCAGCTCGTCCTATCCCCTTATTAACAGCGGTTTGGAAATTTATAGGCTCCCTTGAAAAATCTTTTAAGGGTTTGGTTGGGTCACTAGACTAAACGGTTGGAAAACAAACCCCAACCAACCTATGAAATCAAAACCCTATGTAACCCTGATCCTTGCACTCTCCGCCATTGGAGCCTCCTCCCTTTGGGCTACTCCGCCCATCAAGGAGCACCATCCAATCGCTGAGCAGGAACGGGAACAGCGTCAGGTAGACCGTGAACTGCGGCAACAACGCATTGCCATGCAGCAACGGGAATCCCGTTACTATTACAACAACCGGAACCAGTCTTCCATCGCTCTGATGGTTGAGCCGACTCCTTCCAAGGACCGTCCGGATTCCTTCTTCCTCCGCCACAAGCGCGGCGTTCACAATCGCTAATCAGAAAGCTAGCTTACTCACTGAATTCCCTTTCGTGAGTTTCACAGCCGGCAATCGCCTCCCGCGGTTGCCGGTTTTTTGTTGGCCCGTAGCGCCCCTCCGACCGGGGCTGGTTAACGGGGATTCTCCCTCGACAAGGCCCCCTTCTTTTCGACACCCTTCTCTTTTAGGCTTGTGCCCCTCCATACCTACATTGTAATTACAAACTAGTAACGAGGTATGAGTAATTATGTCATGCTCCCCCATGAGAATGACTCCGCCCCTAAGAAGGGGAAGTCATTCAGTCCCGTCCCGATTTTTGCGCTTCTTCTGGTAGTAGCAGGTGTCAGCTGGTGGATCGGTCGCTCAAGTAGTTCCCAAACGGCGGACGATGAAAAAACTTCGCCGCCACAGGAGACTGTGGCCGATCCCCAGTTGGCTCCTACCGATACAGAAGTAAGTGAGGCCGAGCTGGAAGCACGCCTCAGCACGGATGATTCCAACGAAGAGGTCGGCGGCGTGGCCATTGAAACCGAGCCTGCAGGAGCGACGATTGAGCTTACCCATCAAGACAAGGGTATCCAACGCACCCAGACCAGTCCGGCAACCATCCTCAATCTCCCTGCGGGATTCTACGATGTGGTGATCTCTCAGCCAGGCTATCGGGATTCGCGGTCCACCTACGAGGTTATTCCCAACCGGATCCGGGAGATGGAGAAGGTCGTGTTGCAGCAAGGGAAAGGAAGTCTCGTGGTCAAGACGGCCGAGCCCGCGAAGTTCGAACTGGCGGTCGAAAAGAATCGTGGAGAGTTTGAGATCGTTCAAACCGGCCTATTGCCCGGGGCCATCGAAGATCTGATCCCCAATACCTATCGCCTCGCCGTTTTGAGGGAAGGTTGGCCCCCCATTTACGAATATGTCACGGTGAAGCACGGTCAGACGACTGAGGTCATTCCTGAATTCGCGACAGGCAGCCTAACGGTGACTTCACAACCGGAGGGAGCAGAAGTGTTGATTCGTGCCCAGGGAACCCAGCCATACCGGAAGTTGGGCACTACCCCCTTAGGCCCCACCTCCTTGCCCGTTGGAGTCTATGAACTGACTCTCAAGCCCGGCACTGGTCTTCCCAAGTCCGCGATCATCCAGATTCAACAGGGGATGGAAACCACTCAGGTTGAGGAATGGATTCAAAAGATGGTCTCTCTTACCAGTGACCCTCCTGGTGCTTCCATCTACCTGAACAGTCAGAAAGTGGCCGGCGCCAGCAATCCTGTGACTCCCATGACCATGGAATTACAGGAAGGTCTTCACAAGTTGACGGCCGTTTGGGAAGGCCTGGATAGCGTGACGGAAGAAGTCCGGGTGGGGTCAGACAGCCCCACTGCACCCATCCACTTCGAATTCGATTACGGAGCGCTTACGGTCACCAGCGAACCGCCTGATGCGGAAGTCTACCTCGGGGCTACCAAGATCGGGACAACGCCCTTAGCACTGACCGAACTCAAGCCGGGCAACTACCAGGTGCGGGTGCGCAAGGAACGGTTTGGAACCAAGACGGTGACTGGACGAGTGCTCTCTGGAGACCGGCTGGATCTGACCGTGGAGCTGAACTACGATCCCAATCCCGATCCGGGTGAGGATTTCACCAACTCCGTGGGTCTGAAAATGGTCTGGGTCAATGCGATCAATGGCTGGGCCTGCGCCACAGAGACGACTCAGGCCGCCTGGGTTCAGCTGGAGGATGAAAATCCGAGCGCTTTTGGGGCTCCCGAACGGCCGGTGGAAAACATTTCCTGGGGAGCCGCTCACAAATATTGTGAGAAACTCACCCTCGCAGACCGGGGCAAGGGCCTGCTTCCGGTGGGCTATCGCTACAATCTCCCCACGGATGCGCAGTGGAGTTTGCTCGCCGCCGACGCCACGGCGGAGCAGGCTGTCACCAGCCAGGGAATGCGCCGGGACCGGACCATGACCGTCGGTTCCCTGCCCCCCAATAGCATCGGGCTCTACGATGTCAGAGGTAATGTGTGGGAATGGTGCCTGGACTGGTACACGCAGGATGTGTTCAGCCGGGAGCAGAGCGAAAATGCATCCGGTCAAGCAGACCGGGTCGGCACGCTCTACAAGATCATGCGAGGAGGTTCCTGGAACCGGTCCATGGACGGCAACCTGTCCGTCGGTTACCGACTCCTGGGAGATCCCAACAACCTGCGCAACTACGAAACGGGGTTCCGCGTGGTCCTCATTCCAATCGGCGCCAGCCTGGCTCCCTGAAATACACAGGCCACGCTCTATTCCATTCCTTCCACGAACTCCAAGTCCCCGGACGCTGTAATCCTGCGATAGTAGCAGCCGAGACGAGCATTTCCATCGGCTCCCTTGGTGTGACAAGAGCCTGCGCCCGCCAGGCGGACTCGATAGAGAATGGAATTCTGCTCGCAGTTCACCCGGGCTTCCACCAGTTCCAGGTAATCCCCTGAAGTCTTGCCTTTGATCCAGAGTTCATTGCGGCTTGTGCTCCAGAAGGTGGCCTTCTTCTCTTTCAGTGCTGTCTCCAAGGCCAGAGCATTGGCATACCCGACTATGAGCACTTCGCCTGACTCAACATCCTGTGCAATAGCAGGCACGACTTCCGCACCTGTCTCCGCGACCTTCTTCAGCTTGGAGAAATCCAACTCCAGTTTCAGGCCTTCTTCCCGTTCTTTGGACATGTCTGCCCCTCTCACTCTTCCCGGCCAAATGCAACCCGAAAAGGCAGTGGGAACCAATCATCCAGGGGCCTCAAACCCGGGCCAGATCTTCTGCGCTGTTGTCCGGTTTTTGCTCAGTTCGCCGCCCGTTCTGCGAGTGGTACCAGAGCACCAGATCTTCCAGCGTATCGAATTGCTCCATGTCCCGCTCGGAAAGCGCAATTCCAGTGGCTGCCTGCAGGCCCTGGCTGAGTCGTTCCATCTCCCGCTCGTCATAGGGCCCGGTCACCATGGCACAGTAGAGCTTCATGATCCGGTCCTTGGGCCGCAGGCAATACTTCTGCACGGGCAGGATATCAAAGGCTTCGCAAAAGATGTCCAGCGCCCGGTCCACTGTCTCTTCCGGTACCCCCTCAAGCTGGAATAGTTCCGAGTCGCAGTCCCGGGATTTCAGGAACCGGAAATAGCCATGCTTGTCGTAGGCAGCACCCCCTCCGGTAAGCCCGGCCAGGCGAAAAGGAGCGGCAAACAACTCGGAAACAAAGCGGAAAAAATCGGCGATACGACGAAGCATTACTCGTTCAATTTATTATGGTAATTATCAATAATGCATTTTACTCAATTTGTGAAGCTCTTCTATGAAAAAATATGAGCTCCCATTCAGGAGGAACAAGGCTTGAGGCCGCCTGATCAGGCGTCCCCGTATCATTTCCCCTTATTTGGGAGCAGGATCCCATGCGGACCGAAGAGTTCCCTCCCCTGGCCAAAAGGCGGCTTTCTCCCCATCCCAAGGGGCGCCGAGTCCCGGTTTCGCAGCCTAGAGCGGTTTCAATGGAGATGTAGCCGATGCAGCGAGGAGATTTTGGGGCTTCAGCAAGGCGTGGCGAGGGAGCAGAGCGAGTTCTGTGACCGAGCAAGAACGCAGCTAAGACCCGAAAGATCCCGCTGTCTGTCTCTTTTCCGGCGAAGCCGCTTTTTCCTAATCCCTATCCTCTTCCATCGGCTACAGATTTACTGAAATCGCTCTAGCGCCGGCTGCGAAGGTAGAGACTGATGAAGTAGGCCAAGTTGGCGATGGAGGCCAAGGCGGCGACCACGTAGGTGAGAGCCGCCCATTTCAGCGCATCACGCGCCATTCCCTGATGATCGCCCGAGGCCATGCCTGTCTTGTTCAACCACACCAAAGCCCGTCGGCTGGCGTCGAACTCAACGGGAAGCGTCACCAGAGTGAAGAGTGTGGTCACCGCAAAAAGGACAATCCCGAGCAGAAAGATCCAATGGAACTGGGTCATCGCCGCGAGAATCAGCCCCACCATGATCACGATATTCGCCAACTTCGTAGAAAAGGTCACCGCCGGCACCATAGCGGAGCGGAACCGAAGTGGACCGTAAGCAGTGGCGTGCTGGACGGCGTGCCCGCACTCATGCGCAGCCACGGCAGCAGCCGCCAGGCTCCGGGTTCCGTAAACACTTTGGCTGAGATTCACGGTCTTGCTCAGCGGATTGTAATGGTCTGTCAGTTGGCCTTGAACGGAGACGACCTGCACATCGTGAATGCCATGGTCTGAAAGCATCTTCTCCGCCACCTGTCTTCCCGTAAAGTTGAGCGGGACACGTGAGTAGAAGGCAAACTTCTGTTTCAGCTGGGCACTGACCAGCCAGCTGATAACCATCGTACCAGCGACGATGAGCACATACTCGGGAGGATAGCCAAACATGGGTCCGCTAGGAGAATCGACTCAGACGATGCAAATCGCAACGGAAACCGCTCATAGGAAACAAAGTTTACCCCTGTTGCTTGTAGGCCGGATACTGAGCGTTGAGCTGGTCTTGATAGACTTGGGCCTGGGCCGTCTTGCCCTGAGAATTCAGAGCGGCGATGATCTTGCTGAGAGCCTGAGGCACCAGGTCAGGATCATGACCGAATTCGCAGACAATCACGTAGTTCTGGGCTGCCTCGTCCGGAAGACTCTTCGCCATGGCGATATCGCCCAGGATGATTCGCGCTTCAGAGTTCAGCTTGCCCCGGCGAATCTTATCGAGAACCACGTCCGCCTCCGCCTTGGCAAGGCCCAACTGCTCGACCTTCTTCTTGGCTCCGTCAGCGTTGGTGTTGTCTGCTGCGGCAGCCAGTTTCATGTGACACCCCGCCTTATCCAGCCGCGCCCGCGATTCGGTTTCCGGGTGAAGCACATGACGATGCACCAGGTAGTTGTCGAAGTCCTTGATGGCGGCGACGTAATCCTTCTTCTGCAGCCGGATGTTGGCGAGCATATCCCAGACCTCTTTCTTGGTGCTCTGAGGCTTGGAATAATTGGCGATCTTCTTGAGATACTTCTCAGCACCACTGAAGTCTTTCTCTTTGTAAAGAGTCGTCCCGAGATACTCGAGGATTTCTGAAGGGATCTTGATGGTGGAACCCAAGACCAGGAAGGCGTTGGTCTCCCGCATCAGAACTTCCAGGTTGTCCACGTCATTCCTTACGTTGAAATGCGCAATGATGATGCTTAGTGAGGCCCGCTCGGAGTATTCCTTGGGATCCAGATCCCGGGCCTTCTCCAGGGAGGGAATCGCTTCCTGGTATTTGCCCTCACTGAAAAGTCCACGCCCGATCCAGTAATTGGCTTCCGCTTTGACGCTGGAGTCGGGATACTTTTTCAGCAGGTTCTGATAGGCCGCCACGGCCTGGGGCCACTTGCGTTGGCCGGCGTAGATCAGCGCGATGGTCCGAAGCACATACTCACTGTTCTCAAAGTCCGGGTGTTTCTCTGCGATGGTTTTGAAGTCTTTCAGCGCAGCTTCTTCATTTCCCATCCGTTGATAGGTGGAGCCCCGCTGAGCCAGGGCCGAAGGAACCAACTTATGCTTGGGATATATGGAGACAAACTCACCCAGTGCATCAATCCCATCGGCATGCCGGCCACTCTCTGCGAGGGCCCACCCCATCTTGTAGAGCCGAACTGGAGCATAACGGGAATCGATGTTCTCTGTGCGGACCTGCTGATAAGCTTCCGCGGCGCCGCCGTAATCCGCCTTGGCGTAGAGAGCTTCTGCCTTCAGCAACAGGGCCAGATCGATAAATTTGATGTTTGGATTCTGTTTGCGGACCTCCTGAACATAGCGATCGACGGCGTTACTCAGCTCCTTGTCCCCACTCTGATAGTAACACTGCAGCTTGCGGTAACCTGCCTCCGTCGCCTGCGTGGTTCCCTCGAAATTGCGGGCGATGCTGTCGTAGGCAGAAACGGCTAGCGCGTACTTCTTCAGATGCCGGTAGGAGTGAGCCAGCATCATCTCCAGGTCTGCCAAGGCCGGTCCTGAAGACTGGAGGGGTGCAAGGCTGTAATACTCGATGACCTTGTTATAGTCCTTATCTTCCCACGCCTGGAGCATCAGGGCGATCTGGGCCTCGGACTTGAACTTCTCATTCTTACTGCCCTCCAAAGTCTGACGGAGAAAGGCGGTCGCTTTGTCCCGGTCTTTGGAGCTCAGGCTCAGAATACCGGCCTTGAAGCGAGCTTCATCCTTGATCACCGGATCCGCCGCCTTGCTTGCCAGTTCCGTGAAGTGCACCAGGGCCTTCTCACTATCGCCCCGGTCGAGCAGCAGTTTGGCCAGATCCAGCTGAGCGCGCTCGCGATACGGGGTCGACTGGCCCGATGCCATGACCACCTCATATTCCTTGATGGCCTCGGCATTGTTGCCAGCCATCTGGAGGGCGTGAGCCAGGAAAAACTGGGCCTCCAACTGGAGAGCGGGATCCGTGAACCCCTTGATGGCAGTCCTCAAGTAGGGAACGGCATCCTTGAACTGGTTGCGATTAAAGGTGATCTCGGCCATGCGGTAGGCCGCCGGGGCCACGTATTTGCCCGTGGGCCAGTTCTTGATGACGTTATCGAAACACTTCTTGGCCTCATCAAAGCGCTGCATGTTGAGATAGCAATCCCCCAGCTGATACCAGGTCTTTTCAATATTGGGACTGGTCGGATGCGCTGCCAGGAACTCCGTGTATTTCACCTGGGCCTCCTTATACTGGCCATTGCTGTAGAGCAGGTTCGCAAACTTGAACAGGTCTTCGGCTGTTTCCTGGATGTCCCCTTCGATCGGCTCCGCGCGGAGGAT
>JBHIXE010000106.1:0-3695 GCA_041984905.1 Verrucomicrobiales bacterium
GTAGCGCGCGAAGGGCCAGGCAGGCTCGACTTTGGATCCCGGCTTCAGCGTGACTTCAATGAGAGGTTTGCGTCCGTCCGCGTGAATGCGGTCCAAAGGCACGCTGCTGGTGGTAGGTACCTCGATCGGGGCTTCTTTAAGGAGGGCGGCCAGCTGGAAGAGGTCCTCCTGCTTGGACACATTTGAGGGTGCGTCGTGACAGCGGGCGCACTTCATGTCGACGCCAAGAAAGGCGGAACTCACGATGATGCCCTTCGCGGCCATCGGCACATCGTTCTGGGAGGCGACGCCAAATCCGGCGGGGCCACCAAAGTGTTCGCTGCCTTCCATCCGCAGCAATTCCGTGACGAAGAGATCGGCGGGTTTGTTGTCGAGCAGGGATTCGTAGATCCACCATCGGAAGGGGCCCGTGTTGTTCAGAGTGGGGTTGAGGATATTGGGATTCTCCGCCAGGACATCCTGCCAGTATCCCATCCAGTTGTCGGCCCAACGAGGATCGGATAGAAGCCGCTCAATCACTTCGGCTCGTCGAGTCTCGGTGTCGCTCGCGAGGAAGGCCGCGATCTCGTCTTCGCTCGGAGGCACCCCTACGGTATCGAGATGGACGCGACGCAAGAAGGTGAGATCATCACTCAGGGGCGTCAGCTCAAAGTCCTCCACCTGGAACCGGGGCCAGGAGGCGCCTTCCTCAATCCACTTGGTCAGCGTGGCGATCTCGCTCTTGGACAGAGGGTCTCCCTTGGGGGGCATGATGTCGTCCAGCGCTTCTTCCGGAGTGATTCGCCAGATCAGCGAGCTGCTTGTCGCATCGCCCGGAACCACGGTCGGCCCATCGTTCTTGCCACCTGCAAGCACCGATGCGGGCCGATCCATGCGCAAATCGCCCTTCGCCTTTCCGCCCTGGTGACAGTCGTAACAGCGCTCTTCCAGGATCGGCCTGACGTCTTTGTAGTAGTCAACCGTTCCCAGATCGGCCGTGGTCCTCTCGGCTGCTGCCGTCGCGATCTGCGCGCCGATGAAGTGATCGATCTCGTTCTGCGCGGGATAGTCCTTCGGCAAGGGCGGAACCGGAACTGGTTCGGCCGAGGCAAGCCAGCTCTGGGCGGCTTCGCGGCGCATCGACCAATAGGTGGCATGCTCATCCCGTTTGGCGGCCCGGGACTTGGCGTTCATCTCGGCGAGCCATTGTCGCCGCTCCTCTTCATAAGCTGCCCAGCCGGCATCTGTGTAGGGGACTTGGCGATGGGAAGGGGAAAGAAGAGACCAGCTTTCCTCGCCTTCCAAGGAGAGCGCGACCACGGTTTCTCCCAGTTCCGGGCGCTGCTTGCTCTTGCCCTGGATCCCGCCGACCATCGTTTCGAGGATCACGAAATGTTCGCCGCCAGCCGAGTCGAACTCAATCCACTTCTCACGATTACCGGGTGGAACGAAACGAAAGTCCGGCCCAAGATCGAGATAGTTGTCCTGCTCGGAGATCTTCAGGTAGCCGCCCGGATCGGGAGGGCGGACTGGGGTCTCCACTAACTTGCTGCCATTGATATAGAGACGCGCCGCGCCTCGTCCCCGGAGCAACAGGCGATGCTTTCCTTTGGGGATCTCGACGCTCGCCGCCGCGCGAAACAAGTGGGGATTGGCCCGGTCTCCCCGGACTCCCGTGGAGATGTATTTCTGGGGCTCTTCGAAAAAGCCAAACACCTCTTCGTAGTAAGTCTCCGTTACCTCGGGCTCATCCGGCCAGCCATTGCTTTCCGGCACCCCTTTTTCGCTGAGCTGAACGAGCACCTGGCCTTCCGGAACCATGTCAGGGGAGACGGGTGGGGGTGGCGGATTGTAGGCAAAACGCTTCGCCATCTCTTGGGGTGAAATCGCTCCCCGGCGGATGACCAGGTTATCCATCCAGCCAGAGAAAGACGACGCCGACCCCCGATTGTAACCCGTGCCGATGATCAGATCCGAGGCGTCCGTAACCGGCGGAAGGTCTGTAGGGCCTTCAAGGTCCCACACTCCGCTCACCGGTTTCCCGTCAATATAAGCGCGAAGGCTGTCTCCCTTTCCGAAGGTGTAGACCAGCGCAACGTGGTGCCATCCCGTCAGCGGCACCGTCTCCTTGCTCCACCAGCGATGCCAGGCGCGCGCCTTGGTGTCCGGATCTTCACTGGTGAACAGGATTCCCAAC
Source organism: Verrucomicrobiales bacterium (assembly GCA_041984905.1). Lineage (GTDB taxonomy): Bacteria > Verrucomicrobiota > Verrucomicrobiia > Verrucomicrobiales > DEV007 > JBHIXE01. Next base: position 2,177 of record JBHIXE010000106.1, read on the forward strand.
TGCGCGCCACTGCCAGTGCCTTTGAGTCGAAACGAATAGTTCTGGTTCTCACCGCCCAGATTCTCACCCAGCGCACCATGCCGTCCTTTCCCGAGCAGGTAGATCATGTGACCCTTGCCGATCGACTTGATGTTCAGCCACGACTCGACGGTCAAGGTGTCGCCCAGCCCAAAGCGAACATCTGTTGCTCCGCCGCGTTCGTGATCCTTGATCGCGATCCAGGCATCGTGACCAGGAAAGAAAGCGGCTCGATTGGACTCGTCGAACTCGGGATAGCGGGGAGCACGTGGTCCTGGCGCGTTGTTTTCGGAAAGCGCGGCCTTGCCCTGCCATTGCCCCGGCTCACTGCCGGGTGCACCGTCGAAGTTCCATTCCAGCACAACCGAGGCGTCCTCGACGGTGTGTCCAATCAGGGGGATACCCAGAGAGACGAGGAAGCCTCCCAAATAAAGGCAGAGAAATGAGGGAAATCGAGACACGGAGTAGACCTGGTAGAAGTAGCGGTCCACAAACTGCCATGGTGAGTCGCTGCCTGTAAACCCCCTTCATGCGGGGGTGTGGTCTTCGAGCTTTCTTGGACGGGCAAGGAAAGGTGAGCTCGCTTTGCTACAGAACTCTGACCCCGCTAGAAAACGTCTTGTGCGCCTTTTCGGTTGGTGAGAATCTACCCGGAGCCACACACTGGTATGAGCACGATTTCCCCGACTTTGAGTCCTCGTCGCTTTGATGTCCGGATCCCGTTTGCGGGGTTGTTGGGAAGCTACGTGGTGTTTGGATTGGCCGTCCTGGGATTTGCGCGGAGTCCGGGGCAGGCGCTTCTGACGGTGGCGGTGACGGTGACCTTGGACTTCTTGGGGAATACCTATCTGCGGAAACGACCGGCCGCATTTCCCTGGAGCGGACTCATCACCGGGCTGGGGCTTTGTCTGTTGCTGAACTATGGGGCGCATCCCTGGTTGCCCATTCTGCCGGCGTTTCTGGCGATCGCTTCGAAGCATTTGTTCACGGTCGGCGGGAAGCACGTCTACAACCCGACGCTGTTCGGGCTGGTGGCGGGAGGAATGCTGAGCGGCGGGTTGATCTCGCCAGCACCGGCTTACCAATGGCATGGGTCCGCGGCGATCGTGTTCGTGCTGGTGGCGGCGGGATGCATGATCTTTGTGTTTCGGATCAAGCGCACGGTGCTGATCACCTCGTTTCTGGGGTTCTATCTCCTGCAGATGCTGGCGCGCGCCTACATCATGCGCCATCACGTGCCGCCGGAGGCGATCATCCTGGGCACGCTGTCGTCGCCGCCCTTTTTCCTGTTTACGTTCTACATGCTGACGGATCCAGCGACGACCCCGAAGGGTTGGAAGGGACAACTCGCCCTGGCGCTGGGCCTGACGCTGTTGATGGTGCGCCTGCTCAATAAAAAAGTTAACCCGGTATGGCTGATCTTTGCCCTGTTTGGTCTGGGGATTATCGGTAACGCACTGGGCTTCTTGTCCTGATTATTCGGCCCCGGTCGCGCCGGGGC
>JBHIXE010000106.1:3705-13939 GCA_041984905.1 Verrucomicrobiales bacterium
CCTGGCTGCCGCGCGCGGGCATGATCATGCCTTGCATGGGCATACTGGTGTTCATCTTCGGGAGTCACGAGAAGCCGCATCAGGATCCGAACGGGGTGGTGTTCACGCCGATCCCGGCCATCGAATCAGGGTTGGTGGGGCAGATGAGCCCCGTGTTGGAAGAGGTGGATGAGCGGGTGCAGCACATCGCCAAATGGGTGTTGTCCGTGGGCGATGCGGTGGCGACGGCAGATGTGGATGGAGATGGATTGCTGGATGTGTTCCTGACTCAACCCCTGAAACGGCCCGAGCAACGCGGCGTGCTCTATCACAACGAGGGCGGTCTCAGATTCAAACCCATCCCCTTACCAGAGCTGGATGTCCTGAGGACCGATCCCTCCACGAATGGCCTGCCGAGCTGCGCGGTGTTCGCGGATTGGGACAACGACGGGGATCAGGATCTGTTTGTGGGAATGGGCTTTGGCAAGAGCCGCTGGTTTCGCAATGAAGGGGAGTGTCACTTCGTGGATGTGACGGACGAGTTGGGCATTGCGGATCGCACCACCTGCTTGTCGGCCTTGTTTGTGGACTACGATCAGGATGCAGATCTGGACCTGGTGGTAGGCAATGCGATGGCACCTTACTTGCCGGATTACGAAACGCCCGAACCGCTGAACCTGTTCGATTTGCCTGAACCGCAGCATCACGGGGACCGGCGCATGTTCCACTTCATGCATTCCAGTTGGCACCAGGCGGAGAACGGGGGGCAGAATCTCATCTATCGCAACAAGGGTGATGGCGGATTCGAGAAGCTGGATGCGAAGACCATGGGCATGCCGCAGACGCACTGGACCCTCGCGCTCAATGCGGCGGACTTCGATGGCGACGGGTATCCGGATATCTATGCGGCAAGCGACTTTGGCCCGGATGATCTGTATGCCAACCTGGGCGGCGAAACCTTTCGGCGACGCCAGGGCAAGGTGTTCAACAGCGTGGGGAAAGATACCTACAAGGGGATGAACTGCAGCCTGGCAGACTTCGACCGGAACGGTCACATGGATGTGTATGTCTCCAATGTGCATGCGCCGCTCCAGGCAGAGGGAAGCCTGCTTTGGATGGGGCCGGATTGGAAGAATGAGGCGTCTAAGCGCGGCGCCTTGAATGAGCATCGGTTTGGCTGGGGTGCGGGCGTGGCGGATCTGGATTGGAATGGCTGGATGGACCTGGTGCAGGCCAACGGCATGGTGGACGACACTCCGGACAAGAAGTTTGATGAGCCACGAGATTACTGGTACGTGAACTCCCGGCTCGCCACAACCGGCCCGGAAGTCCATTCCTATGCAGACAAGTGGGGAGATCTACGCGGCTATTCCATCTGGGGGCAGGAACGCAACCGAGTGCTCCTGAACCAGAACGGGAAGTTCCGTGACGTGGCCTTGGATAGCGGTCTGGAAGAGACGGGGAACTCTCGCGGCGTGGCCTTGGCGGACTTCGACAATGATGGCGATGCCGATCTGCTCATCACGCACCAGTTCAAGGCGCCGAGCCTGTTTCGCAATGACCTGGACCACGAGGGCCGATCCTGGATTGGGCTCGAGTTGAGAGGAGACGGCAAGGCGGTCAACCGGGACGCGGTCAATGCGCGGGTCGAACTCCACTGGGGAGATCAGGTGCATACCGCCGAGGTGCTGAACGTGACCGGGTTCTCAGCACAGGGCGACCGGCGGCTTGTTTTTGGTTCCGGGGGTGCGGAAGGCCCTGTCGAGGTCAAGGTGCGCTGGAGCAAAGGAGCAGAAACGGTGCACACCGGGCTTGAGCCCAACCGCTACCACGTATTGGAATACGGGAAGTGAGGAACCACTGGTATATCGCCTGCCAATCCCATCAGCTTCGGGGGAAACCCCTTTCGCGAACCATTCTGGGGGACCACCTCGTCGTGTTCCGCGATGCGAAGGGGCGGGCGGGAGCGCTGCAGGATCGTTGTGTGCATCGCAATATGCAGTTGTCTCTGGGGAAGGTGGATGAGCGAGGGCTGCGTTGTTGCTACCACGGCTGGACCTACGATATCGAGGGACGTTGCGTGCATATCCCGGCGGAACTGGAGGAAGCGGCGCAGAGCATCCGGCCTTGCGTGCGGTCTTATCCCGTAGTGGAGAAGCAAGGCCTGGTCTGGGTCTATCTCGCGGAAACCGCTGGTGAGGAACCGTCGACCACGCCAATCGATTTTCCCCGGTTCTCGGATGCGGGTTGGCATCACTGGGTGATGGAGCGGGAGTTTGAGGGGCACGCCTTCCATTGCGTGGAGAATTTCCTGGATGTCCCGCACACCAACCACGTGCACAAGGGGCTCTTCCGCAGCGCCGAGAGCAAGGAAGTGCGGTTGGAGATCACCTCAGGGCGGGACTGGATCCAGGCGCGTTTTATCGATGAAGAGCGGATGGAAAGCCTGATTGGGAAGCTTCTCGTACCAAAAGACGCGGAGATGCGGCACACGGACCGCTTCCAGTTGCCTTACGTGACCCGGGTGGACTACGCCATGGGAGAATCGCGGCAATATATCGTCATGAGTCAGTGTACTCCGGTCAACGAGCACAGCACGCGCACGTATACTTATATGGCATACTGCTTCAAGCCCTTGGGCAAGCTGGTGCAATTGGTGTTCGAGCCGCTCTCCCATCTCATCCTGAACCAGGATGTAGAGGTGATCCGGCAACAGACCGAGAGCCTGCAGCGCACTGGCGAGGCTCGGTTCCTCTATCATCCCACCGATGCGATCGCCGCTGGCATTCGGGATCTCCTGGCAGGCAAATCCCTGGAAGGACGGAGCAAGGAAACTCGAACCCTGCGGATCTAGAATGGAAGAAGCGCTGTCGCAGGTCTTTAGTGAAGGGCAGGCCTGGGTGTTGTTTGGCCTTCAATTCATGGGTGTGGCGGTATGGCGATGGCAAAGCCGGCCAGGAGCGCTGGGCGGACCCATTTCCATCATCAAGGCTTTCTGGCTGGTCTACGCCATTTCGCTCTGGATCGTGGTGCCCTGCATGTTGTGGACCGAACATTGGGCCTTCGTCATGCTGGCGGTGAGCATGCTGATTCGCGCCATTGTCGAGGCGCCGCTCTGCCTGACCAAACGCTGGAAGGTGCGTTATGGCGTCATGCACGATGGCGTCCACCTCATCCTGACCTCGGCAGCACTTGTGGTAGGGATTCTTGAGCGACACGCGGGAGTGATCTCAGTTTCGGTTTTGACTTTCGTCAGTCTCCTCACCGAACTGCTCTTCGTTTACTGGTTCCGCAAATACACGGATGGTCCGGAAGCGGGGATTTACTTTGTCCCAGATGAGCCCAAGTATGAGATGATCAACGTGCGTACCTTTCAGTTGCTGGCCGTGCAAATGAGCGCGTTCGCGGCGCTCCTGGTGTTGAATCTCATCCCCGACTTTCCAAGCCATGGCCCATGAACCGCTTCACCATGCCACCGTCGAGATCGATCGCTTGGACGCCGTTGCCGTGAAGCGGATGTTTCAACTGATGGCGGATCATTATGACTGCGTGAGGCGAGATCAGTTTGAAGCGGATCTGGAGTGGAAGGATCGCGCCATCCTGTTGCTGGATTCCGCGGATCAGATCCAGGGGTTCAGCACCGTGGCTGTAAATCCCAAGGACAGTGGTGGTGCGGACTATGATGTCTTCTACAGCGGGGACACCATCATTCACCGGGATTATTGGGGAACTCAGGAACTCGTCAAAGGCTTCAGCATGGAAGCGGGGCGAAGCAAGGCGGACGGGAGACGCCTGCTCTGGATGCTTCTCTCCAAGGGACACCGCACCTATAGCTATCTACCCTTGTTTGCCCAGCGCTATTTTCCCGCTGCCGAACCAGATCGGGATGCAGGAGAACTCCGGCCCATTCTGGCGGATTGCGCCGCTCGATTGTTTGGCGGGGCCTGGAAGCCGGAACGCGGAGTCGTGAAGTTTGCGGAAAGCCTGGGGCAGTTGAAGCCGGAGTTGAGCCAGGGAACGGCCGAGCGGGCGACGCAGAAACACGTGCGGTTCTTCCTGGAGCAGAACCCTGGCTATGCCGCCGGAGAAGAACTGGTCTGCATGACCGAGTTGGAACCGGCAAACCTGCGTCGGCATGTGCGTCAGTATTTTCTGGAGGGGATGGCTCAGCGGGAATTGGAGGTGCGCTTATGAGCAGCGAGTTCGGGATCTGGTTGGAGTCGCATCGGCAGGAACTCGACGCATTCGAGCGGGCACTGGAAGATCCGGAAATGGCGCAGCACGAGCGGCTGTTCGACTACATATCCGCCAACAAGGAAACCGCCTTCGGCCGACAGCATGACTTCGCGAACATCCACAGTGTGGCGGACTATCAGGAAGCGGTGCCGCTATGCTCCTACGAGGAGTTGGATCCCTGGATCCAGCGGATCGCAGGTGGGGAAGAAGGGGTGCTCACGAGTGAGCCGGTCCTCGCCTTTGAAGAGACGTCAGGGTCTGGTGGTCGATCCAAATGGATTCCCTACACGGCCAGCCTGAAGGGGGAGTTTGAGCGAGCCTTTGTCCTTTGGGCGTCGGCCATTCAGCGCGAGTATCCCGAAGCCTTCTCAGGCAAGAGCTATTGGTCGCTCTCTCCACCGGTGAAGGCCAAAGGGAAGACCAGCGGCGGTCTGCCTATCGGTCTGGACAACGACTTGGCCTACTTCTCTCCAGAAACCAGCGCCATGCTGGCTGGCACCATGGCCGTTTCGCCGGAGATCGCTGGGCTCACGGACCCGGACGCCTTTTTCGAGCGGACCATCGATCAACTGGAGGCCTGCCAGGATCTGACCCTCATCTCCGTGTGGAGCCCGGTGTTCTTTCTGCGGCTGGATGAGGTGCTCCGGCGGCGTAGCAGGCCAGGAACCTGGAAGGAGCGTTGGCCCCGGCTCACCCTTCTGAGTTGTTGGACAGATGCCCAATCCGCCATGTGGATTCCAGAGGTTCGGGAACGACTCGGAGATGTTCCCATTCAGGGAAAAGGACTGCTGTCGACGGAAGGAGTCGTGAGTATTCCCTGGAAGACAGGAGGTGCTCCGGTGATGACCCTGACCTCCCACTTCTACGAGTTCATCGATGTGGAATCCGGTGAGGTTCAGTTGGCGCATCAGGTGGAATCCGAGAAGTCCTACGAGGTAGTGTTGACCACGGGTGGTGGACTGTATCGGTATCGTACGGGTGATATCGTGGAATTTGAGAAGGGCGCTCAGATGCGTTTCCAGGGACGGTCGGGGCGAGTCTCGGACATGGTGGGGGAGAAGTTGACGGAACTCCAAGCGATCGAAGCACTTGGTCCTCTGTCACGAGCGCGCTTCCTTGCCGCCGACACTGGGAAGGGAGCGCGTCGCTACGTCGTTGGTAGTGCATCGAGTGAGGAGTTGGACGAGATCGAAAGCTCCCTGCGGCGGAATCCCTATTATGCACAGGCGAGAGATCTGGGGCAGTTGGGCGCGTTGGAGTCGGTGAGTGCGCTGGAAGGCGAGCACGCTGCGATGTTGCGGTTCTTCGCCTGTCGCCAGCATTGTCTGGAAGGAGACGTGAAACTGCCGGTGCTTTGGCGGCAGGAAGAGTGGACCGCATGGCGGCAGGAGCAGGGGAAGTGAATGAGTATCCGATTCGCCACTGCCAAGGATTCGGAGGCGCTCTGCGCTCTTTTGGAGAACTCGCCTATGGGGGAGCAGATCCGGCTGACCTTCGAACGTCGGCCGGACTATTTCCTGGGAGCGGCGGTGCAGGCGGAAGAGCCCATTGTGGTGGTAGGCGAGGATGACAAGACGGGCGATCTATTCGGCGTCTTTGCGGCCGGGAGTCGGCGCGTCTTTGTAAATGGTGAGGAGCGGAAGGTGCGCTATTTGAGCGATCTCCGAATCGATAGTTCTCACCGGGGAGGGACTTGGCTGGCACGGGGATATCGTTTCCTGCGGCGCGAGGTTCTCGATGGGGATGAGTTGGCGCAGACACTCATTCTTTCTGATAACGCCGCTGTGCGTCAGATCCTGACGAGCCGGAGAGGAGGACTGCCTGGCTACTTTCCAGCCGGCGAATACCTGACCTACTTTTTGTCTGGCACGGTCACGGCAGCCAATGCTGGCGCCTGGGAGGTGAGGCAGGCCCGCCCAGAGGATGTGGGAGGCATGCAGCGCTTCTTCGATCGAGAAGCGCGCCGGAAACAGTATTATCCCTGCTATCGCTTCGAGGATCTGGATACCTCTTCCTACTATCGCGGCCAGTCGATCGCCGACTACTGGCTCGCCTTTGAAGGTGAAGAACTCTGCGGCATCCTGGGAACCTGGGATCAGAGCGAATTCCGGCAAACGCGCATCCAGGCCTACCATGGCGCGATCCGATACGCTCGACCGTTCTTGAACCTGGTCTCGTCCGTCACATTTCCAGATCCGGGAGAGGTGTTGCCCATGCGTTATCTCCACACGGCGGTGACGAAAGACAACCGCCCTGAGATCCTGGAGGCACTTCTTTCCTCGATTCTGAGTCAGGAACCGCGATTTCCAGGCTACTGGGTTCTGGGACTTGATGCCGCAGATCCCCTGAATGCGGCCCTTAGCCGGTGCCGGAAACGGGTTTTCAGGGGGGGGCACTATGGGGTCAGCTTTGGTGATGCACCGGATTTACCGGAAGGGCCGTTTTACTTTGAGGCAGCGCGCATCTAGGGCTTTGCATCCGTCATTATGAAAAAGTTTCTCCCAGCGATCATCGTCGCGGCATTCTTCATCCTGATCAATGCAGTGCTGCTGATCTTCTTCCCCGAATGGTCGCGGGAATCTCAAGCGGAGCGGATGTTTGGCGAGGTGATCCACGAGGAGACCTCGGAGTTCTCCCATATTCGCGTGCGGGAAAGGGATGGAGTGCGCAGCCTCCTCTTTGTGGATGGAAAAGGAGAGGAGCAGCGTCAGTCCTCGGTGGACCTGGATGCTCCGGCGGAATTGGAACTGCTTTACTCGCGTTCCATGTTTGCCTCGCTCCTGTTTCGCAAGCCCCAGGAAGAAGTGCTCATCGTGGGGTTGGGCGGCGGGGGCATGGTGCGGTTCCTGAACGAGGAGCTGCCAGAGATCCACGTGGACGCGGTGGAGATTGACCCAGCGGTCGTGGAGGTCGCTGCCGAGTATTTTGGAACCAAGAACGGACCGCAGACGACGATCCACACGGCGGACGCCTTTGTCTACTTGAGGGAACCTCACGGGCCCTATGATGTGATCTATATGGACGCCTTCTTGAAGCCGCCGACGGATCCAGGGATCCAGGAACTGGCGCAGCGGCTCAAGACTGTGGCATTCCTCAAGGACATTCAGGCGCGGCTCAAGCCGGGAGGCATTGTGACCTTCAACCTGATCGAGACCGACGCTTCCACGGAGAGCGATTTCGCGGCCTTGGAAGAGGCCTTTCCCAACGTCTATGTCTTTGAGGTTCCCAGAACCTGGAACCTCGCCGTAATCGGCTCCCTGGAAGAGGAGCGTCTCTCCAAGGAAGAACTCATGCGGCGCGCCGAATCCCTGCAATCCAAGCTGGATATTGGCCTGGATTTTCCGGGCATGGTCGCCAGGCTGCGGGAGCCGGCTCCCTGACATCACCTCGAAACGGAAGACCTACTTCCAGGTCGACTCGTCCATGAGCCTTGCCTCGAGCATGGCGAGAACGCGTCGCTCGTTTTGAAGGAGGGCAGGGGGCGGAGGAGAGGGAAGCTGCTCCAGTTTGGCGAGTCGGCGCAGATGATTGATCAGCTGTCTGCGTAGGTCGCTCGCCCCATGTGTCTTGGTTTGTCCCAATGCTACGGTCGCATTCACCAGGAATTAAGACCGGGCAGCATGGCAGGGTTATTCATCTGATGGCGAAGGTTTGGGGAATTACCAAATTTGAGAAACCATCCGAATAGAGACTTGAACGACCATGTCTAAGAAAATTGAAGCCTAAGTGTCGGGACACACAAAGGCCTGCCGAAAATTCGGTTCTCGCCGGGAGGAAAAGAATAATGGCAACCTATCATCAACACGGGGAAATGCCGGGGATACACCGACAAGAGTCAATACGACGAAACATCGGGCCAATCATCTGGTTGGCTGACAAGTTCTTCCTCGAAGAACAAAATGGGGAAGGACGTGAGAGTGAGTTTTACGCGACCTTCCAGAAGTTCACCGACAAGTGTAAGTTCGGAGAGGAACAGACACTCGACGAAAAGGGATGGCTGCTTGAGATTACGGCGCCTGGATCTCAATTCGGAAGGGACGCCATCCTGCACCTGCGGATGGTGGATGGAAACTGGCAGGTGAAGCAGGTCGAATGCACACGTCAGGCGTCCGAGTCGCGTGAGCAGTGCCAGGATCTGGTGCCCCACCTTCAGCGTTCACTGGACTCCTTCTTCACGTTGAGTTCTGACTTCAATCGCCAGATTGGGAAGCGCCTGCTCTTCAAGCAGTTCTGTTTTGAGGAGGACTTTCTGGCCTAACGATTTTTGGGGGAGAGGGGGACTTTACATGATGCACGGCCGGTTTCGCTGGCCTTGGTGGGGGGAGTTTCTATACTCACTCTCACTGCACCATGAAAAGTACCCCCTCATTCTCCCTCACGCTTGGTTTCCTCTGCCTTGCTTGCATTACCCTTGCTTCCGCCAATCCCTGGCCCACCTGGCGAGGGGACTGGCTGGGCTCTGGCGAAACCCCAGAAACGGATCTGCCCCTGAAATGGGGACCGGAAGAGAACGTTCGCTGGCGGGTGGAATTGCCGGAACCTGGCAACTCCACGCCAATTGTCCTGGAAGACCGCGTCTTCGTGACCCAGCCCGTGACCGAAGAGAACTGGCGCGGCGTCTATTGTTTCAGTCGCAAGGACGGCTCGCTGCTGTGGAAGAACGGAGTCACCTACGAGCAGGAAGAGCGGACTCATCGTTCGAATCTCTACTGCTCCGCCTCGCCGGCCACGGACGGCAAAATGGTCGTGGCTTCCTATGGTTCGGCGGGCATCGCGGCCTATGATCTGGAGGGCAACCAACTCTGGTATCGGGACCTCGACCCAATCGATCACACCTGGGGCAACTCAACTTCTCCAGTCATTCATGGCGGGCTGGTCATCCACTATCATGGCCCTGCCAAGAATGCCGTGCTTTACGGTCTGGACGCCAAGACCGGGGAGACCATCTGGGAATGGAAAGAGCCGGTTTGGAAACCCAGCGATCGCACCGATGGATTTCAGGGGCGCGATGACGAGGGCGTGATTGGCGCCTTCAGCACTCCCATCCTGGTGGACACGGGTGAACGGGAAGAACTCATCATGAGCTTTCCCATGGAACTGAAGGCCTTCAATCCAGTGACGGGTCAGGAACTCTGGACCTCTGGAGAACTGAATCCGCTGGTCTACACTTCACCGGTGTATGGCGAGGGAATCGTGGTGGCCATGGGCGGTTATTACGGCAATTCCATCGGCGTGAAAGTGGGGGGTGAAGGCGATGTCACCGAAACCCATCGGCTCTGGCAGGAAGTCCGGCACAATGGCGGGATCGGCACGGGCGTGATTCATGACGGCCACTACTACTACCAAAACAGCGGCGGGGTGGTGTTCTGTGATGACATCCGCACCGGAAAAACCGTCTGGAAGGACCGGCTCCCTGGCGCGGGCAAATCCTGGGGCTCCTTCGTACTGGCAGGAGACCGGATTTATTCGCTGAGTCAGGCTGGGGATACCGTCGTTTTCAAGGCCTCACCCAAGGAGTTTGAAGTGTTGGCCCAGAGCGATCTCGCCGAGGAAACCAACTCCTCCCTGGCGATCTCCCAAGGGCAGATCTTTGTCCGCACGCATCAAGCGCTCTGGTGCATTGAAGATTGAGAATCCGAATTCCGAAATCCAAGCTCCGCTAGCATGAAAACCCCGCTCATTTTCCTCACACTGCTCCTCTCCCTCACGTTTGCCCATGCGGCGGAAGACGTCTGGCCGGACTTGGCTCCTGGAGAGACCTCCCGGGAGACTGGAGAAGCTGAACCCCCGCGGCCCGGAGAAGACCCGCCCATTACCCGGCTGACCAATGTGCGCCGTCCCACCTTCACCGTGCATTTGGCGGACCAACCGAACGGCGCGGGCATGGTCATTCTGCCGGGAGGCGGGTTTGGCAAGGTGGTTCCAGATAAAGAGGGAACCGAAGCAGCTGATTGGCTCAACAAACACGGCATCGCCGCGTTTGTGGTGAGCTATCGCACCAAGCGGGACGCGGAGGACC
>JBHIXE010000106.1:13949-14350 GCA_041984905.1 Verrucomicrobiales bacterium
GGAGGACCCTGGTTGGGAGATCGCCCTTCAGGACGCCCAACGCATGATGGTTCTGGTGCGCTCCCGAGCCGCGGAATGGGGGCTGAAACCGGATCGGATCGGCCTCCTGGGATTCTCCGCCGGCGGCCAAGTGGCCTCGCGATTGCTGAGCGCTGAGGATAAGCTGATCTACGACAAGGTAGACGACCACGACAGCGCATCGCCCCGGCCCGACTTCGCGATCCTGGTTTATCCCTGGCGGATCTACGATGAGAAGACGGACGGACTGATCGAAGGCGTCTCCGTTCCTGCCAGTTGTCCCACTACCTTTCTCGTTCACACGGACGATGACCGGTCCTCCTCGATGGGAGCCGTTCTGTTCTATGCTGGACTCAAGAAACAGGGCATTCCTGCCGAACTCC
>JBHIXE010000107.1:0-7585 GCA_041984905.1 Verrucomicrobiales bacterium
TCAGTTTCGGGGGAATCGCCTGAACCAGCCAGTGGCACTGGCATCCCTTTGTGGTTTTGCCAGTGCCGCCCCTTTCTCAATCCCATTCTCAAACGCCTATCCCATGCCACAGAACTTCACCCAGTTTGCCTTCACGCCCAGCGTCAGATCCGCCCAAGAGCACTACGGTTCTCGTAAGAGCTACGAAAGAGTGGAGCAAGGGCCCGACCGGTTTCGCCTGACCCCTGAGGAAGTGGGGGAGAATGGCTGGCCGTACGTTCAGTATCGAGGTGGTCCTCCAGGATTTCTGAGGGTGCTTGATGAGAGCACGCTTGGATTTGCGGACTTCAGCGGGAACCGCCAATACATCAGTGTGGGTAATATCAACAGTGGCGGCAAGGTCGCTCTCATTCTCCTGGATTTCGCGCAAAGGGAGCGGGTCAAAATCTGGGCGACTGCCCAGGTGCTGGACGCAGCGCAGGACTCTGAACTCGCGAAAGAACTGATGATCCCAGGCTACAAGGCCAATGTTGAGCGGCTCATCACCATGAGCGTTCAGGCCTATGACTGGAACTGTCACCAGCACATCACACCGCGATTCACGGAAAGTGAGATTCGCAGCAATCTCTCCCGCTTTCTACCCGAGGACCGCTCGAAGAGCGAATGATCCTGTCTCCACTCGCGAGGTATTGCCAAGTCCCGCGATCATAGGCAAGGATAGGGGCCAACCATGATTCGAACCCTCCTTTGCACTCTGCTCCTTTCCGCCGTTGCCCATGCTCAGAACTGGCCTCAGGCATCGGGTCCTCATCTCGACTTCAGCGCGGATGGCGCCGAGCCTCCCTTGAAGTGGTCCGTGGTGGCGGGGGAGAACGTGCGCTGGCGCCGGACTATGCCGGAGGGCGGGCAGAGTGCGGTGACGGTCTGGGGAGATCGCGCATTCGTCACCACCCACAAGCCCATGGATGAATCTAGCGACCGGCTGGAGCCGAACATCGTGGGGTATTGTCTGGATGCAGATTCCGGGGAGGTCCTGTGGACGGTGAATCTCCCGGGGACGGACCCGGTTCAAACGGCGGGGATCTTCAGTGACGCCACGATCTTTGCTCCCGTCACGGATGGCGAGCATGTGTGGTTCTTCAATCGCTGTGGTTCTATGGGCTGCTATGATTTTGAAGGGAAGCAAGTGTGGCTGCGGGAATATCGGCCCCGCGCCCGTCACACCAACCGGGAGTGCGAGCCGATCCTGGTGGGAGACAGAATCCTCACGGTGGAAGTAAAGGATAAGGAAGCCGGTCAGAAGTTAGAGCGCCACAAGCCGGTTCCAGAAGGGATCGATCCCCGTGATGTATGGACCTATCTGCATGCGATTGATAAGAACACGGGTGAAGTCTTGTGGGTTGCCGAGGATGGTACCGCAGTTCACAACACGCCTTTGGCCGGTCAATTGCCGGATGGGCGTTGGGCAATCCTGCACGGTCGCGGTGAAGGGCATCAACCACTAGAGACGCCGTATGGCGCCAGCATGACACTGCTGGAAGATGGTAAGACGCTCTGGAATCGCGAGTTGAAGGGCTGGTGCTCCCTTAACTCGCATTGGAAGGACGGACGCGCCTACTGGTTTGAGGGAGGAAGTCACCTGGTGCTGGATGCCGTGACGGGGGACACGTTGCAGATTCAGAACCTGGAAGACCAGGTAGACTTTACCGATGTGCAGGAGGCGGACTCGAGAACGTTTCAGCGGAGCTCAGGCATCGCTCTCAAAGTGGGCCGCCGAATGCCTCTGACCTATCAGACCAATATTCTCGTGGGCAAGTGGCACTACTTTCTGACCCACGACATCTCCGCGATCGGGCGCGTCCACGTGGGGAGCGGCAAGGTGGAGTATCTGCGCGTGCCGGTCCAGGTCGTTGCCAGCGTGGATGGCTACGAGAAGAATCGTTGGATCTGGGACAAGGCCGGCGCATTGCCGAACGATACCAGGAACTCTCGCGGGATCGATATCGCGCCCGACAAACGAGCCAAGGGAACGGGCTGGGGCCATGTCTCCGCAGCCAGTCCGATTCTGGTGAACAGGCACCTGTTCTTTCCCATCATGAACGGTACGGTCTACGTCGTGGATGCGTTTGCTGACGTCCTGGATGAAACGGCGCTTGTGGCCGTCAATGATCTTGGCCCGGCTGGCGAAACCTGGACGCTCAGTTCCTTCAGCTATGCCGACGGGAAACTCTGGATGCACACCATGAAGGAGGTGATCTGTCTGGAAACTCAGCACTGACTCCCATGAAAACTCCACTGACGAGAGGTTCTCTCGCGCTATTGCCATTTCTCGTTCATCTCTTGCATGCAGGCGAAGCTACGGGTGTTCCCTCAGATTGGGATCCCGCCCTGGCCGGAGACATTGTGATGGAGCGCCTGATCAGCGTCACGAATCCTAGGGTGAAAGGGGCTCACGACGCGGAGATGGCAATTGTGGCTGGGCACGCCTACATCGTGGCAGAGGTCAATGACGCCAAAGCCGGGGAGAGCGCAGGATGGCCGGAGATCTATTGTACCATGTCCATCGTGGATCTCGAGACCTTGGAAGTCTCGGCGATGTTGGACTTCGCCAAGAGCGAGCAGGCCTTTGAGAACGTGACCTTGCCGGTGGGTGCCTGCTTCGTGCCTCGCATTCTCCAGATCGATGCCACGACGCTCCGTTGCTACTTTGCCAGTGAGCAGCCTGGGAAACGGCAAGCCCAGACCTGGTATCGGGACTTTGATCTCGCCTCCCGCACCTTTGCTCCCACGATTCACGAGGCCAAACTGAAGACTGCCGCAGGCACCTTTCCCATGCAGCCCCGCTATTTCCATGAGGACGCCGCGGCGCAGGGGTTCACTAAGCCGGTCAAGGATTTCGGGTTCTATCTCTTTGATTCCTTCAAGGAATTCGAGGGCAAGACCTACGTGGCGCTCAACAACTTTGCCGGAAAGCAAAACGGACTCGCCCTGGTGCTGGATGATTTCGAGACCTTCGAAGTTCTGGGCCATTACAATGAACCCCAGACCGAGCAGTTGAGCGAGTCAGCCGTCAATCGCTTGCCGGATGGAACGTGGATGGCCATTTGTCGCAATGATGGTGGCAACTATCATTTCACCACGAGCGAGGATGGTCGCGCCTGGACGGTGGGGCGGGAACTCCCGGCGGTGCCGAATGGCGCCAACTCCAAACCCACTTTCGACAAGTTCGGGGAGCTCTACTACCTGGGCTGGCAGGAGGCCACCAAGATCCACGGGGCAAACCGGAGTGTCTTCAACGTGGACGTTTCGCGGGATGGAGAAACCTGGGAGCGCAAGTATCGCTTCGAGACGACTCAGTCCTTCCAGTATCCCACCTTTCGCGAGCACGATGGCGTCGTGTGGGTATGCGTGACTCAGGGCGATAGTTCTCCCTGTCGCAAGGAGCGGATCATGTTCGGCAAGTTGGAAGCGGTGGGTGCGTTTGAGTCCCAGGAAGGCAAATCGCGCCAACCCATTCCCGCGCCGCCTGTGCCTCCGGCGACGATGAAACCGGGCACTCCTCTCTTTACGGACCGCACCTATACGATCCGTGAAGTACCAGAGTCGCTGGAGGGAAAGAGCTTCCTCCGCACCACGATTGATGACTACAAGGTCAAGGTGGAAAAAGGCGGGCAACTCTTCGCCCTAACTCCGCCCGCCTCGATTGAAGGAGCGGCGAGCCAGGAGACGGCATTGCGGGAATTGGGTTTCGAGCGAGTGGACACGCCCGTCTTTGAGCTTTTCCCCGGTGCCATCAACCACGTTTGTGTTTATGAGAAAACCGTGACCGCGGGTGAGCGTCTCCACTTTCGCAAAGTGGTGTTGCTAGTTGAGGGTGAGGGGGCTGATGTGGTCGCGGAATAGGCAGAGCGGCAGAACCTGGTTTATCACTTTAGACTTCCGTAGTTGGCGAGCACGAGTTCCTCCAACCTCGAAACCACCGATGCAAGTTCGGGCAGATCACTCACGTTCATCGTTTCCTCGGGGTCGTTCCGATGGTCATAGAGTTCGCGGTGTACAACAGAGTTGCCATTGTGTGAATCTCGCCATTCCACATATCGGAAGTCCGCCGTACGAACGGAATAGGCCATGAGATCCTGCTCCTTCCGATTGACGGGCCGGATTTGGCTGAAGGCAGCTTCCTTGCCAGGTGAACCTCCTGCCAGAACTGGGACGAGACTGCGCCCCTCCAGAAATTCTGGTAGGTGCAGGCCAGCAAATTCACAGAGCGTTGGGTAGATATCGACGGACTCGACGAGTGCATCGGAGGGGCCCGTAACTTGTTGATGACCGGGGAGCCTCACGATCAAGAGAGAGCGCATCGCCTGCTCAAACTGCGTGTGTTTGGCCCAACGACCATGATCGCCGAGGTGGAAGCCGTGATCCCCCCAGATCACGACACCCGTGTTCTTCGCCAATCCGGTCTCGTCCAGCACAGCGAGGATACGTCCAATCAGCTCGTCGATGAAACTCACACAAGCATAGTAGGCGTGAATCATTCGTCGGGCCTCTGCTTCATTGACGTCAGCATCGTTGGCAAACATGGTGCCGTCCGGCCTTCCGTAAGAACTGATCTCTGACCAGGCATACATGAAGTCCCCGGCCCCGGAAGGAAGTGAGAGCGGATCGATCCTCGTGATCTCCTCCTCTGAGTAAAGATCCCAATATTGTTGTGGAGCGACCAATGGAAGGTGCGGCTTGTAGAATCCGCCCGCGATGAAGAATGGCTTGTCTTGATGCTTCCGCAGTGCGCCGATCACTTTGTTGGCTGTCTGATAGTCGTTGTGCTTGGAGTCTGGACCTTCGTAGATTTCGACCGCCGGACGCCACTGGTCTTTGTTCTCCTGTTGAAAAGGAAAATCGACGTAACAACTCCAGTCCAGCTTCCAGGGAGGTTCACTCCAGCCATACCCGTCGCCCTTGCCCTTGCCGTGATACACCTTCCCAAAGCCGAGCGTATGGTAGCTTTGATCCCTGAAATGCCGTGTTAGGGTGGGATGGGAATCCGGACGTTTGGAGATGGCCCAGGAATCGCCGAGTTCATAGATTCCCGTGGTATCGGGTCGCAGCCCACCGAGCATGGAGGAACGGGAGGGACCACAAACCGGCCACTGGACATAGTGACGGTGAAAGACGGTGGCGCTCTCCGTCAGCTTATCGAGATGCGGCGTCTTAGCCTTACCTCCATAGCACCCCAAGACGGGTCGCAGGTCGTCCACACAAAGCAGAAGCACATTCTTCCGCTCTGTCGCCCCGGCTGAGGGGAGGATCAGCACCAGGAGAAGCCAGAGGAACCACTTCATGGAGAGGCGAATCAAGGGAGCCACCGTCACCCCACAATCTCGCTCACATCCAGCAACCACACTTGGCGACCGTTGCCGCCGTGAGGCGAGTCGATCGTCACCAGGCGACCGTCATTGCTGGAGCGCGGATGATTATCGCAGCGCCACTCGCCCGAATATACCTTGGGCAAATGGAATCGGCCCAGGTCGAACCGCTTGTCGGTTGAGACCTGATAAAGATAGGGGTTCTGCTGGCGAAGCGGACCCTGCGGATAGGTGTCGTTGAGGATCCAGTCCTGGCCATCGCCAATCGGCAGATAGGTATTGTGACCGTTGACCGGCATGGTGCCTTCGCCCACCAGATCCACTTGCTCCGTCTTGTCCTTGAAGAGATAGAAGGCGGAAGGCCTTCCCTCCGGCCGAGTCCAGGCACAGACATGTTCCGGATCTCGCCAGATGAAGTGGGAGGTGTACCCAGAGGGATCCAGGATGTAGAGATCGCTTCCATCCAGGTTGGCCGTGAACATGCGGGTGACGAAGCCGTTGTTGACCGCAAACTCCGGATCATCGGGACCTTTCGAGCGCCAGCGATGCAGGAAGATGAAGCGCTTGCTGTCCGGGCTCACCAGCAGGTGGTTCACGTAATTCCACATGTCCGTGAGCTTGTCGCCCTGGTAGGGAATCTCCGCGAGGGCGGCCAGCGTCACGATCAGTTCCGTCTCGCCGGTATCCATATTCATGCGCCAGATCCCGGAGGTCTCGGGATGACGCTCGGCGCGAACCGGATCCGCGACGCCTTGGTAGCCATAGCCGGGGCGCAGGTTCTGGATGCGGGCAAAGTCAGCGGTCACCGCCCACTTGCCGTCTGGGCTCAGGGCATAAATGGGGCGGGGAAGAGTGCGGACTTCCCCGGTTTCGACGTCTTTGATGCGGGAGACGAACTGGTCTTTCTCCCGGTCATTCCAAATCACCTCCGATTTGGAACCGGGTCGCCATTGGAGCATGCAGCCCTGTTGCCAGCCCCAGGCATCACTCTTGCCGAGCTCGATCCAGCGATCTCCGTCTTCCAGGTCGACCATTCCTACCTGGATGCGATCGTCCGCGGTCGGAGTGCGATGCTCGAAGCTCACTTCATTGGAAAGGACGAACCGGTTCGAGGGATCGAACTGCAGCTTGTCGTAGTAGCCGAACCAATGGAATCGCGGCCCTTTCGTGATCGCGCGAGTCGGCACCAGGGCCTCGCTAAGCCTGGAGAGGTCTTCGGTCTCCTGTCCCCAAGCCAACGGTGCAAGCCCCGCGGCTCCTCCCAATGTCATCAGCAATTCTCGGCGATTCATCACCCAGGGATTCAAAGAGAAAGTGGGCCTACTGGCAACAATTCTTCTCGTGGCAATCTGGACGTGTTTGACGTTGGAACTGTCGGTAGGAATAGTGTACGGAGAAGAAAGAAGCTTTGGACAAGGGATTCCTGCCCGAGATACGCTTCAGATCTAGTCTTGAGAAGAACGAACTGGTGAACTTCGACTCCATCAAGGGTTCCTTCCAAGAGCCGGTGGAACAAGCCGACCTCGGTTTGGCCGAGCGGGTTCTGGGAGGCTTGCCTGCGGAATACATCCTCCTGCTGCGGGCCTCCAACGGTGTCCTGGCAGAGAATGGCGTGACCCTGTATTCTGCGTTGGATCTGATTGAGCGAAATCAGACATACGAGATCTCAACCTATGCCCCCGATTACCTTGCGGTGGGCGATGATGGTGGCGGGAAGGCTGTTCTGCTGTTGAGGACCAGCCCCGGCCTCTCGCCGATTTATCTGATCGGCCATGGGGCAATCGGTAGCTACGAGCCGACGATTCTTTCTGAAAGTTTGGAAGCCTGGATCGAATCAGGGCTAGAGGTGGGTATCAGCGACGACGATGAAATCCCTGAATACGCCGACGTCTATTTGGAGAGCGTGCCTCATGCCGATATGCGGGTGTTGGTTGAGATGAAGCGCGTCTTGGGGCTTCAGATTGGGATCGGAGAGTTGAAAACGCTGGCAACCCGGGTGCCCGTTTGTATCGCTCAAGGTGTACCCTATGGCAAATACCGGAAACGTTGTGAAACGTTGAACGATAAGTATGGAGACTTCCTGATTCTGCGTTAGGGATGGATTACTCGAAATCTAGCCTGATGAAAAATTGAGTCCCATAGCAAAATCGATATGGGCTAGTGCGATATGTTTCCGAGAGATGCATATTCTCCTTATTACCTTCGTGGGCGTGATTACCAGTAATCACTTGCGAGTCATG
>JBHIXE010000107.1:7595-14012 GCA_041984905.1 Verrucomicrobiales bacterium
CATGAAGCGTATGGTTTCCGCGTGGGTATGTCCGATTGGTTTCAATATCTCTTGGTAGGAGCGTGGGACAATCCTGTAGTTGTCATATTCGATAACGATGGGAATTTTGTCGAGAGGCGGGAGCTTGACGAGGGGTTCGCGAACAACGTAGAGAAGGTCTGGCGTGCGATTTCTGATGCACCTGTTCGAGATGGAGTGATAAAAGTTAAGCGGTTCTACATTGATAGTGATGACGTAGGAATTGAAGATGTGGAGCCTGCAACGAGAGAATACATTTTTGGAATTGGGGAGTTCTCTGAAGAGGAGCGGGAAGTCTATAGAGCGCAACTAGACGAGTGGTTTGAGGAGCAGCAGTACGTCTTATGGGTATTTGGTGAGGATTACTGGATGAGCAAAGATGGCTACGTCGAGAGCACTTAGGGGATGTATCTGGCCCTCGTATTTCGGGATGGCGTTTGTAGGTCATGATCTCGCTCCATCGAAGATGAGGTGGACTTGTTGCGAGGGTAGCAAATCAACTCGAAAGGGGGCTCTCTGAGAGTGCTGGCGTGCGAATTCTGGAATGCAGGTTGGCCGAAGATCGTTGCAGGTTGCAAGGATCAGAGCCGATCCCAGAGCAGGCGGGTTGAGGGAGAGCCACCTTGGGCAAAGGCGCCATTTCTACGGGGGATTTTCGGGTAATGGGCAGGCCGTGGTTGGAGCTGAAAAACGGTCCATGGCACGCATCACGCTTTTTAAAGCCTCATGACCTGGAACCTCAATCACCTCCTCAACCCCGACTTCGCTGTCCTCTCGCTGCATGGCGAAGGGGACCGGAATCGCTCCAAGGCGTTTCTCAGTCGGAATCGTTCGAATGGGGACGCGACAGGAAGGACGATCTCACACCTGGAACGTCTGCTGCAGACTGCCCACAATGCCGAGTTTGAATACCGAGCCGCGACGATGGTTGGCAATGCGCACCTCTCAGAGTTGTTTGCCGAGCGCTGTTATCGGAGCCAGGAATTTGCTCTGGAACTGAGTGAGGCGATCTGCGAGTTGGGTGGCGAGGTTAAAGACGAGATGCCTCCAAGTATGGGCAGCCGAATTCACCTGATGTGGATGGAGATCTGCACCGGTCTGGCCGTGCATCCGCAGTCCGCTCTCATGCAGCAGTGTGTTCTCATGGAACTCTCGATCTTAGAGGCCTACGAGCAGGTGCTCGCTTCCGAGTCACTGCCGGGCGGTATCCGAAGACTACTGAATATGCAGTACGAGCGCATTTCAAAAGGGATCTCTCAACTCAAGGAGATACAGCTTTCCTACGAAGGACTCGTTGCCTGATCAGGAGTCGAACACGCTTGGAGACCGAAGGCGAAGGTGAGTTTCGAAATCGACAGGCGACGACCGGTGGCGCGCGAGGTGAAAGCCGTGGCGGCAAGTGCGGCGAATTCAGCCTGCGACATCCTCGCGACGGCAAGAGACGCTCCAGAAGAAGCGATCCACGAAGGGCGTAAACGCCTGAAGAAATTACGGGGCCTGATTCGACTCACTCGCGATAGCCTTGGAGAGAAGGTCTACAAGACGGAGAACAAGACCTATAGGGATGCCGGCCGGTTACTGGCGCCCTATCGGGATGCCTGGGTCAGGCTGGATTTGGTGAGATCGTTTCCGGCTAATGGCGATGTGGCAGTGCAGTCGGCCCTGGCGGAACTGGAAGCCACTCTGCAGAAAAAGTACGGCAAGCTTACGAAGAACCACGCTCCGGCAAAGGCTGCCGACAAGGCCCGGGAATTGATTGAGGAAGCAATTGGGCGCATCGAACACTGGCCGCTCAGGGGGCGCGATTTTGATCTGTTTCGGGGGGGATTGTCCCGGGTCTATCGGCGTGGAAAACGCGGACTTCGGAAGTGCTTGGCGAACCCCACTGTTGAGAACCTGCATGACTGGCGCAAGCGCTGCAAGTATCTGCGCTTTCACCTGAAGTTGCTATCGGACGCTTGGCCGGAGATGATGATTCAGACGGAAGACTTGCTTCATGACCTGACCAATCTACTTGGCGATGACCACGATTTTGCGGTGCTGAGGGAGACGTTGGAGTCCGAAGACGGTCAAGGCCTGACGAGCGAACAACTCCAGGCGTTGAACGATGCCATCGAGAGCAGGCAGACCGTCATGATTTCCCAATGTTGGCCGCTGGGCCGCCGACTCTTTGCAGAATCCACCGAGGACTTCGTGCGACGGATGGAAGTCTACTGGCGCGCCTGATGGGCGGCACTTTCTACCATACTTTTCCAGGGTAGAGTAACATTGCATTTTGCCCGGATTCGGTTTGGGAGGGAGGTGCAACTTGCGTAATGTCAGACGCAGTTCCAGGTGGATCACGGACACGCACCTGCAGGGATTCCCCGATCACCTCGGGGAAAACAAGTAGTGGCACTTGAAGTGCTAAGAGAGGGGTATGGCTCTCACTCAAGAAGAAAGCGAATTGCGGAAGTATCAGACAGATTCAGACAGGGGATCCCTGGCGATTGGCCCACTCCAGATTCCATGGAAGGGAATCAAAGAAATCGCCAAGCGAGTCTTCAAGCAGATCGGACAGGATCAGTTGATGTTTCTCTCCGCAGGCGTCGCATTCTACGCGATGCTCGCGCTGGTGCCCTTAATGGTTGCCCTGGTATCTATCTACGGACTTGCCTTTGACGCTTCGGATGTGGCCAATCAGGTGACGCGTCTCCAGGGAGTGGTTCCCCAGGAAGCGCTCGGCATGATTCAGGACCAGCTGACGAGAGTGGCCAATAACACCGGTGCTGCCGGGTTCGGGACGGTATTCGGTATTCTGGTGGCGCTTTGGAGCGGTTCAAAGGCGTTTGATGCCATCATGATTGGCACCAACTTTGTCTACCAGGAGAAGGATGATCGCAGCTTTCTGGAGAAGAAGGGAACCAGTCTCGCGCTGACCTTGGGCACCGTTCTGGTGGTCACGTTGACCTTGCTGTTCACAATGATTGCTCCAGTCATCCTGAGACAGTTGCAGCTGGAGGGGGCCTCCGCATTTTTCTTCCACGTGTTGGGATGGCCCCTGGTTTTGGCCGTGCTCTCTCTGTGGCTCGCGGTGATCTATCGCTATGGACCCTGTCGCAAGGCGGCCAAGTGGCGGTGGCTCAATGTCGGAGCCGTGGTCGCGGCCCTGGTTTTCATGCTGGCTTCGGGATTGTTCTCCCTCTATGTAAGCAACTTTGGCAGCTACAATGAATCCTATGGAGCACTGGGAGGGATCATGGTCATGCTTCTCTGGCTCTATATGGGTGGATTCTCAGCGCTTCTGGGAGCGGAAATCAATGCCGAGCTGGAGCATCAGACGGTGAGGGATTCCACTACGGGACCAGTGCGGTCCCTCGGGAATCGAGGCGCGTTTATGGCGGATGACGTGGTATTCGACAAAACGGAGAGTTCAGATTCGGAAGAATGAGGGTTCTGCGTGCTTTTGCGTAGATCATGCGCAGTCGAAGAGGTTTCTCATTCGAGAAGGCAAAAAACCTGCTGTCCTCGAAGCCCAAGGGTGCTATGAGAGAGGCGCATGTTTGAGTTTCTCTGGAAGCTGTTCGATACCTCCGACTTTCCCGCCAGGTGGCATTGCGGGCAGTGGAGCGCAGGGCATGGATGGCTCCACGTCATTTCAGACAGCCTGGTCTTCGGGGCCTACCTGGCAATCCCGGTGGCGCTGGTCACTTATGTCCGCTACAAGAAACATGACATCGCCTTTCCGAAGATTGGCTGGCTCTTTGGCGCCTTCATTCTGGCATGCGGACTGACTCACCTGATCGAAGCCACCATCTTCTGGGTTCCCTGGTATCGTTTCTCTGGGATGATGAAGCTGATTACAGCCATTGTCTCCTGGACCACGGTAGTGGCGCTCATTCGGATTGCACCGACAGCGATGGCTCTCCCTGGGATGGCGGAGGTGAACCGGAAACTGGAGGACCGCATCCAGGCACACCAGGAAACGGAAGTGGAACTGGAGCGCACCAATCAGCAACTGCGAGAGTTCAGCCAGATCGTGTCTCACGACCTGAAATCTCCCATCTCTTCAGCCATGCTCATTGCCTACATGCTGCAGGAAAGTGTGGCGCGGCAGAAAGAAGGAGCACCCCAGGAGGACTGGTTTGAAGACCAGGTCAATCAACTGGTCAAGATCCTCAATCGATCCTCGGATCTGGTGAATGATCTTCATGAATTTGCCTTGGCTGGTGAAGGGCAGCGGAGCCTGGCAGACGTTCCCTTAACCCCTCTGTTGGAGGAAGTCTTGAGAGGTTTGAGCGGTCCGATCGAGCAGCACGAAACCGAAATTTCCGTTCAAGATGATCTTCCCGTGGTTCGCGGAAACAAGAGTGCCCTGCTCCAGGTATTTTCGAATCTGGTGGAGAATGCGATCAAGTATCGGGGAGAGCAATCGCCCCGGATCCGGATCGAGGCCAAGCGGGACGGCGATGACTGGTTGATTCTGGTAATCGACAATGGCATTGGAATAGAGCCAGCTCAGTTCGAGCGCATCTTTGAGCCTTTCATCCGGCTCAATGCTGATGAGGATGTCGCTGGAAGCGGCCTGGGGCTCGCGGTTTGTGCCAAATTGCTGAGGATGACCGGTGGAAAGATCACGGTGGAATCGGCTCCCCATGAAGGCACCACCTTCATCGTACGATTGCCCTCCGCTAATGGTACGGCAGAAGCCTGATAAGCCGCTGGACCTTCAATACCACTCGGCAAAAATCACGACTTTCCCTCCCTCTCTTCCCTTCAGCGTCTGCACGAGGCGAGGGCTGCTCGGTGGCAATTCTGTGGTGATGGACTCGACTCCGAACCACGTGCCGGAGTCGAGGTGGATTCTCACGAGATCATCCTCGTCCAAGTATCCTCCCCTTATCGTCAGCACTTGATTCTGGTCCTCACTCTTCTGCCACATCGCCAGCCGGTGGGCCCACCTGTGATTTTTCGGCAAGGTCGCCGCTGCCAGCATCCTCACTTGATCGGGTTGGGATCTTATCAAGCCATGGAGCGCATCCAACTCAGCGGAATTGTCCATGCGCTCGGTGGCGTGTAACCCCGTGCCCAATTCGAAGGGAATCTCGTAGATCCGCAAAAGGACGGAGTGAGGCTCAAAGGATTCGGTCGCCACCTCCGTGGGGGCATTAGCCGTTTCTTCGGCGCGACCAACGTCGCTTTGGGTAAATGCGAGCCCGCCCATGAGCAGGCCGGTGGTTCCCACGATCGCCAGCATGGGCGCCAGAGACGAGCGGCGGGGAATCCGGAACTCTGCATTGGGCTTCAATACGGCTTCCAGACGTCGCCGAATGGTTGAAGGCCTGGCCATGGCAGATGCAGAAAGGATGCGATTGGTGAGGCTGAATTGGGTCGCGAATCGGACCAGCAGATTGGCATAACCCGTCGGCTGACCGCCCAGCGCCATCACGGTGTGATCCGCAGCGCGCTCTTCCGCCAGGTGAAATCGCTTTAGAGCGACCCAGATCAAGGGATTGATCCAAAACATGGCCCGGCAGATTTCTCCGATGCAACGAAACAGGGAGTCACGACGTACGACGTGAGTCAGTTCATGAGAAAGCACATACGATCGGGTTTCCGCATCCCAGCTCTCGGCGGAGGCTGGCAGCGCGATTCTGGCATGGCAGATTCCCCAGGCCGTAGGGGACTTGATCTCAGGATGACGCAGCAGCTGCACTGGCCTGGGCGTTCCCAGTTCCGTTTGCAGGGCCGTCAGAAGTTGAGCCCAGGAGGTTCCCGTCAGGATTTCGGCGCCTCGTTCCAGTCGGCGACAATGCAGAAGGGAAAAGAGGAAGCGGAGGAGCATGAGGCACACGCCTGCCAGCCATATGGTGGTCGCAATGCCCAGCCAGGGCCAAGTGTGCAGGGCAGCAAACGGCTTCGGGGAGTGGGGGCTACGGAGGCCCGCAACAACCTCGTTCCCGGCGTCAGCAGGAGGCGCGGGCACTGCTTTAGCTTCACTTTCCCGGAGGACTTCACGGGGTTCAAGGAACACTGTAGTGAAGCTCTCCGCAGGGACTTCGGGTAGTGCCGGAAGGTCCATCTCCGGCGCAGGTTTCAGGACCGGAAGAGCAGGAGTTAGGGCAATGAGCAGTGGGAATCCGGCGAGAGCCACGAATCCCGCACGCCAAATGATGGACTCCACAAAAGGGGAGCGCTTCCGATAGAACCAAGCCAGGGTGATGACCAGCAAGAGAAACCCTGCCGCACGCAGGTGAAGGCTTGTCCACAGGTCTAGCTCCTGTAGTGCAGTCATTTCTGCGACCCTCCTCCCGGTCTCTTCTTGGCCGCTTGGATCATTTGCTCCAGCTTTTCCAGTTCCTCAGCATCCAGCTCAGAGCGTTGACTTTCGTCGAGCAGGCAGGCCATTACCTGCTCCAG
>JBHIXE010000107.1:14022-14314 GCA_041984905.1 Verrucomicrobiales bacterium
GAGCGCATCACACGCTGCAGCGCCGATTTTCCCTCCGTCGTACGGGACTTGACGGAGCTATAGATGTAAACCTTCCCTTCCTTCCGGTGTTGCAGGATCCCTTTCTCTTCCAATACCCGGAGCAACGTCCGGACAGTGGCGTAGGTGGGTGGGTCGGACATCTGTTCCATGACCGTCTTGGCGGTGGCTTCGCCCTCCGCATAGATGATCTCCATGATCTGGCGCTCCCGGCGGGTCAACCCGTCGCCGGAGCCTGGTTCGGTCGGTTCAACCATAGTCGTGGACTATTCTT
>JBHIXE010000108.1:0-14237 GCA_041984905.1 Verrucomicrobiales bacterium
AAAGCACAATACTCGGACCGATATACTCCTTTGCTACAGGAGGACGGACAGCTTGGAAGTGCGATTATCCTTCTTCCTGGTCGGGCAGAATCTACCACCGTTGAAGCTTCTGTCCGTCCTGCTCTGCACTGGCTCTTGTTTGGACTTACGATTCTTACCACGACTTTGGCAGGTGCTGCCCATCAGGGAATCAATTTGATCGCACAACCAGGCCGGATTTCTGAAGCCCTCCCCTATTCTCTGGGCTTACTCGCCATTCTTGGAGTTCATGAGTTAGGACACTACTTTGCGGCCCGTCGCCACGGCATGAATGTCACTCCACCCTATTTTATACCGGTCCCCTTCGCACTTGGAACATTTGGCGCATTCATACAGATGCGATCGCCATCAGAGAATCGACGGGCACTATTTGATGTTGCAGTTGCCGGACCACTCGCCGGGCTTGCGATAGCCATTCCTGCCCTCCTCATCGGTCTGCGATCTTCCTCTGTGATTCCACCTGATTTGGTGACAGAAAGTCCGTCTCATCTCTTTGGAGGCACCTCTGCGGCATCTTCCATCCTATTCGCACTGCTTTCCAAGATTTCTCTAGGGAATGCTCTGCAAGAGGGCCATCTTCTTCAACTGAGCCCGCTGGCCTTTGCGGGCTGGCTTGGTCTCATCGTCACGGCACTCAATCTTCTTCCGATTGGTCAGTTGGACGGCGGCCACATTGCGCGCGCCATGTTTGGTCAACGGATTGGCTCCTCTATTAGTTCGCTAGCTCTATGGACACTGTTTTTGCTAGCACTATTCGTCTGGCCAGGCCTTATGATGTGGGCCATCATCGTCTTCTTCTTAGCGGGTAAAAGCTCACCTCCGTTGGATGACCTTACTCCCCTATCCCCCTCAAGGCGTCGGTTGGGATTCGTCACCTTTGCCATTCTGTTACTAATAATTGTCCCCCTGCCACACGCCTTTTGGAACGCTGCAGGGTTTCATTGTCCTTACCTCTGATTCCTACTTCAACTTTGCAAGATACTTCTCTGGATCAGCATGAAAGTCGTCTTTGCAGCTTGAACAACAGAGCTTCACAGTAGTGCCTTTGTAGCTGAGGGTCACGGGATCCCCCATGCTACCAAGATCTTCACCAGAAACAACGCAGGTAGTTAAGGGGTATTCTTCGCCGACTCCATCATTGGAACTTAAACTGCCTCCGTGATTGTGATGATTGTCTTTGCAGCTCGCTAGAAGCAATCCAGTGGAGACCGCAACTGCTGCCAACATCTTCTTTGAGTTCATTGATGAGAAGGTCGTAATGAGTTTGTTCGTCTTGCCTTTAAACTCCGAATCCGCCAAGAACCCTCATTTTTTCTTACTTCGAGATTATTGCGCGCAATGTAATTCTTAATTCCAACCAACAATTTACCAAGAGCGCCAAGACCTACATGCCTGACCGGATGCCATCACGCTCCATTTGTTCGACAGTTGCCACTTGAGCCACTGTGCCCTCGGGATACTGATACCACCCAGGATCACCTTCTCCACGCAATTGGTCTCGCACCTTCAAAATGGTGAACATCCCTCCCATGGTGATGTAGCCGAAAGGCCCTTCCCCGCCGACCATGGGCACGCTGTTCTTGGGGGACGGCATACCCATCTGCCCCATATCATGCATCCCTTGTTGTCCCATGGTCATGTAGCCCGGTAAGAGCGAGGAGATCTTTTCGTCCAGCGCCCCCGGTTCCATGCCAATCATGTTGGGGATATTGTGGCCCATCTGATTCATCACGTGATGCGTCATGTGGCAATGCAAGGCCCAGTCTCCGGGCGCGCTAGCAATGAACTCGATATCCCGGGTCGATCCGACCGGGACCAAAACCGTGGTTTCCGGCCATTGAGCGCTCAGAGGCAACGGTCCACCATCGGTGGCCACCACCTTGAAGTAGTGCCCGTGCAGATGAATGGGGTGATGATCCATGGCGCTGAGGTTCCCCAACCGGATGCGAACCCGTTCCCCTGTCTGAACGACCAGTGGTGGCGTGCCTGGAAACGCCTTGGCATTCATGGTCAACACATTAAAGTCAGACATCTCATTGGGATCCGGCCGCATGGTTCCCGGAACAATCTTCCACTCGCTCAGCATAATCGCAAAATCCCGGTCCACCTGATACTCCGGCTTCGGGTGCCGAGGATGGACCACGATCATGCCCATCAGACCCAGCGCCATTTGAGTCATCTCATCGTGATGCGAGTGGTACATAAAGGTCCCGTGCTGCGCCCAGGTCCACTCATAACAGAAGGTCTCGCCGGTTGCGATGGGAGCTTGGTTGAGCCCCGCCACTCCGTCCATGCCGTTGGGGAGGAAGACGCCGTGCCAGTGAACGCTAGTCGGTGCTGGCAGCTTGTTCGTGACATAGACCCGCACCCGGTCCCCTTCCACTGCTTCCAAAGTTGGCCCATGAACCTGTCCGTTGTATCCCCAACACAACGCTCTTAGGCCCGGTGTAAACTCGTGCATCACTTCCTCGGCTACCAGATGATACACTTTCGCCCCATCCTTCTCAGTCCAGGGCAACGTTGAACCTCCGGGAGTCACTGCGGGCTTGTAATCTTGATTGGGATGTCCAAGAGACAGTGCCGTGGGCGTCTCCGGCCCCGAATAAGTGGTCTCCCAGGCCTGCAATTTGGACTCGGGAGGCGACTGTGCGGCATGGGCGGGATTTGAAGCAAGGATTGCAGCAGTTGCGGATCCGCCAGCCAGTAGTTCTCGGCGTGTTGGCATCTTAGTGGGTTTGAGAGGATTGCAGGTTTGAAGGCGCAGCTTCTGGCGAAATACCGGGTGTTGCATCCAGCATGCTCCCCTTTAACAACGTTTCGAGTTCTGCCCGGGCAGCCCAGTAATCGTACAGCGCGGAAATGTAGCGACGTCCGGTATCGATCTGCCGTCTTCGGGCCTCAAGCAGTTGAAACACACCCATTTGCATTGCGTTGTATTCCAAAAGGGTTTGCTGGGTAATGGACTCTGATACCGGCAACAGCTCTTCCCGGTAAAGCTCGATGGTTTCTCGCGCGGCAAGGAGGCGGCCCCGAGCCACTCGTGCCGCCGACTGGATTTCCACAATTGCAGCTTCCCGTTCGCGAACTTCACGCCGTAGCTCAGCCATCCCTTTAGCTTGAATGGCCTTGCGTCCCTTCGGAGGCACTGGTACTCCAAATTCCACCTCCGGTCCACCATCCCAGGCTTGATCTTCCCGGCTGCTTACCGCCCCAAGTTCCACGCCACGAAAGAGAGATTCGACGTTGGTGACGCCCATCTGCGCTGTCTTAAGTTGAATTCGGTGCTGCGAGGCGATCAATATCAGGTTTGCCTCCACGGCTTCGGCCTCGACCTCGCTCCAATTCTTTTCGCTTGGTGGAACCTCAAGCAGACGCACCGGCACCTGGAGGGAACCGACTTGAGGCCCCGTCAAACCCATGATTTGGGCCAGCCGTTCCCGGCTCACCTGTGCATCCGCTTTGGCAGTCACAAATTGGGCCTTCGCCTCTCCGGCCAGCGCCTTTTCATTCGCCAAGTCAAGTTCCGTGATGTTTCCAGCTTCGTAGAGCTTCTGGGCCACCTCCAGCGACGCCTGAGTCGTTTCCCGCACTTGCTGGAGCATTTCCAGGAACTGGTCACTTGCCTGAACACGGAAGTAGGCAACCTCGGCTTCGCCAGCCAGTCGGATGATCTCACTGGACACCCCCGCTTTCACCGCCTCAAACTGGTCTTCAGCGATTCGCACTCGGGCACGCAGGGTCAAGAGATCGACAAAGGACTGGGCAACACCCAAATCCAGATCGGAAACACCTCCGCCCGAGGGAAAACTCACCGCCACGCTGAACACTGGTAAACTGAGTAGTCCCGCCTGCACCAGTTCCGCCTGAGCGACCCCCAATTGTTCATAGGTCGCCTGCAACCTTCTGTTGTTCAGAATGGCAATCTGCACCGCAACATCACGACTGACCGGCTCAGACAGCAGCTTATCGATAGTTGCCTGCACTTCTTGGTCTTCGGCAAGCCCCTGGTTCCACTGCACCCGTTTGCCGGTTAGCCCAGTGATCCGGTTTTCCACCGAAGGAAAGCCAGACGAAGACGGATAGCTGCCACACCCTGCGAGCGCGGCGAGCACGCTAGAAATCAAGACGGTAAGCGGCCGGGAGCAAAGGGGCAACTGCATCATAAGAAGAGAAGCTGGTAACCAGAGAA
The DNA here is from genome assembly GCA_041984905.1 of Verrucomicrobiales bacterium. Lineage (GTDB taxonomy): Bacteria > Verrucomicrobiota > Verrucomicrobiia > Verrucomicrobiales > DEV007 > JBHIXE01. The sequence continues at coordinate 4,229 of JBHIXE010000108.1, forward strand.
GGCGTCCGTGACTGTTTCGAGGGGGATGGAGGTCCTGCGCCTAACATCGCACATAAGCTTGATACACCAAGCTGCGATCTAACCCTTGAAAAAATTATCGGCTATTCCAGGTCCCGCAGAGCGTCCCTCAACTGCGCCCGGGCACGATACAACCTCGTCTCTACCGCTTTCGGGGAACAGTTTTCAATCGCCGCAATCTCGGTGTAGGAAAGCCCCTCGTACTCAAACAACAGAACAACGGTGCGCAATGCACCCGGGAGACGGGACACGGCCTCTTGCACCCGCTGCCAACGCTCACCGCGCTCCGCGACTTGATCCGGCGCAGGCTCGGACGTTTCGACCCGCTCCAGGGGATCCACCTTTTCCTCCTCGGGTTGATGACTGAACAGGCTGCCAGGATGGCGTTTCCGCCACCGGGCCTCGTTTCGGGCCAAATTGCTGGCGATGGTAAAGATCCATGTGGAGAACAGGCCCTGAGGCTCGTAGCGGAGACTACTCTGGTAGACCCGGACGAATGTGTCCTGGGCCAAATCCACGGCGACGCCCCAGTTTCCGGTATAGCGATAGAGAAACGAAACCAGCGTCTCTTTCCAGTGGGCCATTAGCTCATTGAGCGCCGAGTCATCACCATCCTTGAGACGGCGCATGAGGATCTTGTCATCAAGATCTCTTTGCTGCTTCTCCCCGTCAGTCACTAGTGAACGCCCTGAGCGGGGCTATCCCCCGCGTTCTGCTTCAGAGGCAAATGGTCATGCCAATTGTCATCGATTAAATGCATAGTCATCATCTCCAGATAGCGTCCACCAGCCTCGGGCGACATCTCGCGACTTACATCGTAGATATGCTTGAGAGTGGCCTTGCGGCAGCGCTCACGCAGATCTGTTGCCCTCCTCAGAGACTCCTCCAATTCGGGAGTAATTTCTCGACTAGCCCGCATCAGTTTCAGAAGCTCCTCATTGCTGGCATCCAGCTCTTCGCAATAGGCTATGCATTGTTTGTCATGGATAAGATGCAGGTTGCGGATCGCTTCCCACTGTTCGCCCTCAATTTCGAACTCTCTCTTCAACCATTCCAGTTCTGGGGAGGAACTATGGGCAATCGCATGAACGTTTGCATGTGCGATCCAAAACACAGCCTGACTGACGGCAACTCCCACTAGAAGTATGCCGCATAAGATCATCGTAGCCCGCTTCATTTTACTTCCCATTCATTTGATCGGGCCAAGGGATCGATAAAAGCGACATATTGCCCCTGTAATTCCTCCATCGCGCGAGTTCCCGCCAAGTGCGATTGGACCGCGCCAAACATCAGTGACATCACGACGACAGCAGTAGCTAGTCCTCCAGCAATCACTGGATTGTTTACTCTCTCGATCCAGTCGCAAAGCAGCCAAACCGGAGCTTCCCTTGCCTTCCTCGAACGCTCAATTTGGTGCCAAACTTCACTTTCGAAGTCGATGGGCAATTCCGGCTCTACCTCCCAAGTATGGAGCAGCTCACTTAATCGATCGTGAGCCCCGCTTTCAGTTTTTTGTTTCATCCTTCTTCCACTGCAACCCCACCTTCGACCGAAACCCTCGAAGATTGAGCATTTCTTAAGCGCTTCATCGCGATCTTGGCGGCCAATCCAGATCCGAGCACAGATCCGAGCACTTCAGCACGCTTCGGTTGCGATGAAGCGAATGCTCTGCCCCTATTGTGTGGCTTCTTGCAATCGTCCCCTTGCAGCCAAATACTTTGGGCTGAATGAACTATTCTCCCGCTGAAAAGACCGGGCGGCCAATTTCTGATCCAGATGGTGGGTGACAACGCCACAGACATGGATATCACCCAGGGGAGACTTTCGTCCGGCTGTATTCGAGTCTGTCGATTCCCGACCGAGCCGGATCAAGAGACCCGACCTCCACGCGCCGAGTTGGTCCGCCAGCATTGCTGACTTTCCCAAAGAACAAAGGACCCGCGGGAGGCATTTCTACTGTTGCCAGTGGAGGCTTGAAACTGACTGAGGTCAGTTTGGCACTTGGATATATAACGAGGGCGGTTGAGGTGTAATCCATGAACCTTTGTGGGATCGCTCCAGTAGCTCAATCGGCGGAATCCCGATCTGAGGGGCGCCCGGAAAAATCTATCCCGAATCCGAGGGATATTGGCTCTGGTGGCGTTTGACCCTATGATGGGAAGGCCGTCGCATTGCCTATCGTATTTTAAAAACACCAAACCATAAAAAAGTATTTGTTCACGATTGCCCATGCGGCCTTCGCAGCTTCCTCGGTCTCCGAGGCCACCGCCGGAGATGACGGCGACTATCAATACAGATCACGCACTGCCCGGTGGTGAATGGCGGAGGCAAGTGTGGTTGAGTGCAAATACCAAGTTCAACAATCCTTTCTCAGCCAAAATGCCGCGCTGCTGAGGTTCGAGCCAAGTAATAATCAATTCTCATGCGCCGACCTGTCTGCCTCAAAGATGCCGGACTGGTCGGGTGCGGAGGTGATGGCCAATTAAGAACTAGACTTTAGCCAAACTCAAAGATGAAACAAACCTACAAGCTGGCGACGATTCTAATTGTCGCAGGAACGACAGCCATTTCCAATGGCGATCCGGATGATCATGCAGCCCATGTGGCGGGCGATCCGGATGGGCATCAAACACACGCCCAAAGTTCTGTGGGCAATGCAGATCTTGCACACCAACTCTCAGCCCTCCGCGATAAGGTAGCTCGGCTTGAGACCCAGCTCTCCCAAGTCAGCAGCAGCCCCGGCATGGCGATGCCTTCGCAGACTCCGTCCGCAGGGATGGACGGCATGGGCAAGATGGGAGGCATGAGTATGATGAACATGGGGGATAGCTCCAGTAACACCTCCGGTGGCATGAACATGGACGGCATGGGCATGATGCAGATGGACAAGATGAAGATGGCCGGGATGATGGGCATGAAGCCCATGATGGGCGGGATGCAGGGCATGGGCGGAAGCCCGCCGCTTCCCGGCTTCCCGGGTGCCTCGCATCTCTATCATCTGGGTTCTACCGGATACTTTCTCGACCATGGCTCGCACATCAGCCTGACGACCGAGCAGACCGCTGCCCTCAACCGGATCCGCGAACAGAATGCTTTGGCCGCAAGCGCCTCCGACCGCGCCATCGAGAAGGCCGAGGAGGAACTTTGGCAGCTCACCTCCTCGGACCAGCCGGACATCTCCGCGATCCAATCCAAGGTGGAAGAGATTTCGAAGCTGGAAGCCGAGAAGCGGATCTCGTTCATCCGGGCGGTCGGCGAAGCGGCCAAGCTGCTGTCCGAGGACCAGCGGAAGAGTCTCACCGGTTTCGCTCCACCGGCACCTGCCATGGAGGGAATGCAACACTAACCCACCGAAGCCCATGACCAAGGAAACCACCACGACCAAGAAGCCCCTCAAATCCGTCGAATTCTCATGCGTAGCACCAGAGGCCAAGTCCGTTTTCGTGGCGGGGACCTTCAATGACTGGAACCCGGAAGCTACCCCCCTTTCGGTTTCCACCAACGGCAATTGGGGCACGAAGCTCAAGCTCGCGCCCGGGCGCTACGAGTTCAAGTTCATCGTCGATGGCGAGTGGTGCTGCGAGCCGGGTTGCGAAGGCGATTATCACGGCTGCAAAAAGTGCTGTCCGAACGAGATGGGTACGATGAACCGCGTTCTGGAAGTCGCCTGATGGACAACGGATCGAAGGACGCACCGGACCTCTTTCAGGCGGCGCTTAGCCGGCTGGAAGAGGCCGCCAACCACTGCGATGCCGATCCGGAGACGCATGAGCGCCTTCGCCATCCGATGGCGACCCTGCAAGTGTCAATTCCGGTGCGAATGGACGATGGATCGCTACGCATTTTCGAAGGTTACCGCGTTCGCCACAACGACATCCTCGGACCGACCAAAGGTGGCCTTCGCTTTCACCCGCAGGTCGATCTGGCCGAGGTCAATTCCCTGGCGTTTTGGATGAGCTGCAAGTGCGCGGCGGTGGGTCTCCCGTTCGGTGGCGCAAAGGGTGGAATTACCGTCAATCCCAAGGAACTCTCGAGGCTGGAACTGGAACGCCTCAGCCGGGGTTTCATCCAGCAAGTGGCTGGATTCATTGGCCCGGACATCGACATCCCTGCTCCCGATGTCTACACGAATCCGACCATCATGGGCTGGATGGTGGACGAATATTCCCGAATCCATCGGCGGCGAATGCCGGCGGTAATCACCGGAAAACCGGTGCCGCTCGGAGGCAGTCTGGGCCGAGGAGAGGCAACGGGAAGAGGCGCCTACCTCTGCATCAAGGAGCTGGAGAAACGCCGTGGCTGGAACCCCGCGGACATCCGCGTGGCCGTGCAGGGCTTCGGCAACGCCGGGCAGCAGGTTGCGGAGCTTCTTCATCGGGATGGATACACCTTAGTTGCTATCAGCGATTCCCAAGGGGGGGCCTACCGCGATGCGGGCTTGGACATCCCGAGAATCATCGAGGAAAAGAACAGGTCCCACTCCCTTTCCGGGATCTACTGTCATTGTTCGGTCGCCGAGTGTGATCCCTGCGAGAACGAGGGCACGCGCCAGATCAGCAATGCCGAGTTACTCGAACTGGAGGTGGACCTTCTGGTTCCGGCCGCCCTTGAAAACCAACTCACCGGAGAGAACGCGGAACGAGTCAAGGCTCAGGTCATCGTCGAGGTTGCGAACGGCCCCACCACGCCAGAGGCCGACAGGATTCTGGATGCAAAAGGCGTCCTGGTCGTACCCGACATTCTGGCAAATGCCGGAGGCGTCACCGTGAGCTACTTCGAATGGTTACAGAACCGGTCCGGTGACCATTGGACTCTTGAAAGAGTCCGCGAGCGACTCGCGGAGCAGATGTCCTCTGCCTTCGAAGGCATTCATACGCGCCTCGCAGAGGGCGCCATGAGCTTCAGGACTGCCGCTTATGTCCATGCTCTTGAGCGAATCAATGCAGCCGTCAATTCGCAAGGCACCTACAGCTATTTCAGTCACCAATGACTACTTCCCTTTTCATCTGCCCCCTCTCCCTGCGGCCATGCCTCACTCTTCGCTCGATCTGCCGTCGAAGCTGCACGTTTCGTCTCCTACTTGTCTTCACTCTCTCTCCGCTCTTTTCTGGCATGGCAAGCGCTCAGATCAGCCAGGAGGAGCACGAAAGCCATCACCCTGAACAGCAGTATGGCAAGTCATCCCAAGATGCCGGAGGAGGCATGATGGGCGGCATGGATGGGATGATGGAGAAAATGGGAGCGCCAAAACCCAAGGATCTCTACCCCTCTCTAATGAACCTCCCCGAACTCACGCCGGAGAAACGGGAGGAAGTCCGGAAGCAGGCGGATGAAAGAGTCGGCTCCGGCACCACCCTTATGGGTAACGGACTCGACTCCTTATCAAATGCCGCTGCCAGGGAGGACCACGCCGCGATGCAGGAAGCGGTCTCTGTGATCCAGGAGGGGCTTGCGCAGTTGGACAGCGGTCTCGCGGCACGTCGCGCCCTCGCCGAGGGAAGGGCGCCCAGGAACGTCGCCCTTCAATGGTTCAAGCGGGAGATGAATCTTCTTCCGCCGGCCGCAGCTACGTCGGATCACGACCTTGGCGGCGCGGTATTTCATGCGGTCACCATCCTGATCCTCGGAGTCTTCGCCGCGGTCATGATCTCGATGTATTTCTTCAAGATGCGCCGGGCTTCGGCGTTGCTTAAGGAACTCGGCTCGCCCGGTGCAGTTGCCACGGCTGCCGTCCATGCTCAATCTCCGGTGGCTCGGTCTCAGGCACCGGTGGTCGAGCCTGCACCTCCTGCCGAACCGCCGGAATTCCCCGCCATGCGCTCCCGCACCGAGCCCGTCAAAAAGTGGTCCGGCAAGTTGCGGGTCTGCCGAATCTTCGACGAAACACCCGACGTCAAGACCTTCCGCCTTGCTGCAGAAGACGATGTGGCGCTTCCGTTCACATACTACCCGGGGCAATTTGCCACCCTGACCATCGAAATCGACGGCAAGAAAGTGAAGCGATCTTACACCATCGCTTCCACCCCCACCCAGCTCCACTACTGCGCCTTGACGGTGAAGCGCGAGGCTAAGGGGCTCGTTTCCCGCCACTTGCACGATCAGATCAAGGAGGGAGATCTCATCGAAGTGAGCGGGCCGAACGGAAAGTTCACCTTCACCGGCGAAGAAGAATCCAACATCGTGCTCATTGCCGGGGGCGTCGGCATCACGCCGATGATGAGCGTCATCCGGTACCTCACCGACATCGGCTGGCACGGGGAAATTTACCTGCTCTACTGCTGCCGCACCACCCACGACTTCATCTATCGTGCCGAGTTGGAGCAGTTGCAGCAGCGCAACCCAAACCTCAACGTGTTCGCAACGATGACACGCGCCGAGGGCACGGTTTGGATGGGGCTGAAAGGACGCTTCAACGCCGAGATCATCAGCCATCTCGTTCCGGACATCGACAAGCGCAGGACTCATGTCTGCGGACCTCCGTCGATGATGGACGCCATGGTAGGCATGCTCAAGGAGCTGGGCGTTCCCGATGACCTGATTAAGACCGAGGCGTTCGGGCCGGCGAAGAAGCCCGCCGAAAAGGCGCTATCAGCGGAGGTCCCGGTCCCCGTTGGTGCCCCCGCAGTCAACTTCACCAAGTCCGGCAAGTCGACGCAATTGCCGCCAGACCAGACGGTCCTGGAAGCCGCCGAGTCCATCGGCGTTGAGATCGATAATTCCTGCCTCTCTGGGCAGTGCGGGCTGTGCAAGATAAAGCTCTGCAAGGGCCAGGTGACCATGGAGTGCGATGACGCGCTCTCAGACGAGGACAAAGCGGCTGGCCTGATTCTTGCCTGCCAGGCGAAATCCACCGAAAACCTGGAGGTCGAAGCCTGAATGAAGGAGCGGGAAAAAGTCGTGGTGACCGGAATGGTGGTGCTGATGCTGCTCACTTGGCTGGGCTTCGCCTTCCACCGTTCGCCGGATTTCGCTGGCAGCCTCTGGGGGGGAGTGCTCGGGGTCTCCGGAGCCGTCCTGATGCTGTTTCCACTGTTCTACCTCTTCATCAAGCGGATAGCCCCCCTCAAAAGGATCGTCACCAGATACTTCCCGATGCCTACCCTGCTGCGATGGCACATCTATGCAGGCATCATCGGGCCGATCCTCGTGATCCTCCATTCCGGGCACAAATTCGAAAGCGCCCTAGGGATCGCCCTCACCGGCATGACCCTGATCGTTGTGGTTAGCGGCTTCATCGGTCGCTACCTCATGAGCTTCATCAGCGGTGAAATTCGCGAGCGGAAGCAAGCCTTGGTGGAGTTGAGAAGGGAATATGACCTATTGGCTGCTGTAGGAGCGGGGCACAACGCTCTATCCACTGCCGAGAACTCTCTTCGCTCGGTCAAGTCCCGCTTGCGTTCATGGCTTGCACCTGAGGTGGATCCAAATGCGGCAACAACTCTCCGCCTGGTGGAATCGATCGCCGATCTGGAATATGCCATCGCCTCAGATGAGAAATTCAAGAAAGCCTTCGGACTTTGGCTGAGGTTCCATATCGTCATTTCACTCGTTCTCTACGTGCTGCTGGGACTTCATGTCTGGGCGGCGATTCACTTCGGACTGCGTTGGTTCTCATGAAGCTCGGGACCGCCATCCTCATTGCGTGCTTGGTCTTTACGGCCCTGGCTGCCGCCACCTATTTCGCTCCCGGGCATGGAGAAGGTGGGCGTCAGGGGATCACGAGCGCCGCTGCCTGGCAACGCATGGCCAACCCTGGATCACTCTCGGAGGCGCACGCTTTTCTCGACCACAATTGCAGTGCCTGCCACACACCGGTCAAGGGGGCGGAGGCCACAAACTGCATCGTCTGCCACGCCAACGATCACGACATCCTCCAACGCCAACCGACCGCCTTCCATGCCGACGTCGGGAATTGCCGCGACTGCCACTCCGAGCACCGGGGGCGCCATGCCGAAATCTCCAGGATGGAGCACGATGTTCTCGCCGATGTCGGGAGAAAGCAGCTTGAACAGGCCGACTCCCCAGACAGCGAGGCAGCCGCACTACTGGAGTGGCTGAAGAAGGCCGCCGATTCTCCCGATGCGATTTCGTCGAGCTTTGTGCATCCGGCGCTGACCGCCAACGAGCGCACCCTCAACTGTGCGACCTGCCACCAGAACGACGATCGCCATTTCGAGCTGTTCGGAAGGGATTGCGCGTCCTGCCATGAAACCACTCGTTGGACGCTTCCCGAATTCCGTCATCCTCCGGCCTCTTCGAAGGACTGCGCACAGTGTCACCATGCCCCGCCCAGCCACTACATGATGCATTTCAACATGATCTCCAAGAAAGTGGCGGGCATCGAACACGCGGACGTCAGCCAGTGCTTCCTCTGCCACCAGACGACCTCTTGGCCCGACATCCGGGGTGTCGGTTGGTACAAGCACCATTGAAGACCCAAATCCTCTGACTCAGCCATCCATGAAGCATTCCGAAGCCGGAGACTACAGGCATGAATCTGGAGAACCCTCAGCCCAAACGCCGCACATGAACGACGTTTCCATCGCCTTTGGCGCACCGGGGATGTCGCCGCGCTGGACTTCCAGTGCCAAGGACGGCGTCGGAACGGCCTATCACAGCGGTTCCAATGTATGGTTCACAATCAGTCACGGCATCCTCAACGAAATCTATTTCCCACACGTTGACACGCCCAACACACGTGACCTTCAGTTTCTCATCACCGACGGTGAATCCTTCTGTCACGAGGAGCGGCGTGATCTGGAGCACGTGACGGAATACCCGGAGCAGGATGTGCTGCTTTGCAGGATCACGAACTCCGAACGCGAAGGGCGTTATCGCCTGGTGAAGGAAGTCATCGCCGACCCCCACCTGCCGGTGGTGCTGATGCACACCCGCGTGGAAATCCTGGATGAGAAACTGCAAGGCAAACTTCGTCTTTACGCGCTTCTGGCCCCCCATGTGAAGGGAACAGGCTATGGCAACTCGGCATGGAAATGCAATGTTGGCGGACGCAAACTTATCGAAATCCGGCGCGCGGACCTGGACGTTTCTTTTGGCTGCTCGCCGGACTTTCTGCGGCGTTCGACCGGGTTTGTTGGTTACAGCGATGGATGGCGGGACCTAATGGACAACTTCCAGATGGATTGGGAGTTCGAAATCGCGGAGAACGGCAATATCGCGGTGTTGGGTGAAGTCGATTTGTCACAGGGGTTGGAGTTCACGATGGGGGTCGGGTTCGGCCATACGCCGCATAGCGCCTGCACACATCTTCAACAGTCCTTGGGAACCCCATTTGCCGACCACCGGGCGAAATTTGTCCGCCAGTGGCAGCGTGCCTGTGCGGAGATCGACCTCAGTGCCTTCACCAACGATGGCGGATCAATGCTGCGATTGAGCAAATGCGTGCTGCTGGCGCATGAGGACAAGCAATTCCAGGGGGCCTTCGTGGCTTCATTAAGCGTTCCGTGGGGCAACACGAAGGATGACAGTGACCGGGGCGGCTATCATCTCGTCTGGACACGGGACATGGTGCAGACGGCCACCGCGCTTCTGGCGTACGGACACACAGAAGCGCCGTTGCGGGCTTTGATCTGGCTCGCCTGCATCCAGTCCGCTGATGGCAGGCTGCCGCAAAACAGCTCCATTGACGGCGAACCCTATTGGAAGGGGCTTCAACTCGACGAGATCGCCGCGCCGATCCTGCTGGCCTGGCGCCTGAAGCGGGCGAAGGCCCTTCGACAGTTTGACCCATGGACATTGGTGTCGCGGGCAGTGCGGTATGTCATCCTGCACGGACCGGTCACCGCCCAGGAACGGTGGGAGGAAAACGGCGGTTATTCGCCCTCAACGATTGCCACGCTCATTGCAGGTCTGATCTGCGTGTCGGAGTTCGCGGACGAAAGGGGGGCGGATGTGGCAGCGGAGTTTTTACGCGAATATGCGGACTGGCTTGTTTCACATCTTGAGGACTGGATGGTCACTAACTGTGGCG
>JBHIXE010000109.1:0-14158 GCA_041984905.1 Verrucomicrobiales bacterium
CCAGATTTCCAGAATGGGAACCGTGCATGTCAAATTATCTCTTCACACACGCTGAAGCGTGAACTCCAACTGGGAGTCTCCGCGGCCGCGAATTTCCGGTTTACTTTGCGGACGCTTCTCGCTCAAGGTGGCGAGCATGAAAGGTCTACCCCGCCGCCAGTTTCTCCAGTCTGCCAGTCTTGCCACGTTAGGCGGACTCGCGCTTCCCTCCATTTCCACGGCCGGTCAATTCACCGGCAAGATCCGCAAAGCCGTCAAGTTCCGTATGGTTCTGGAGGACCTCAGCATCGAAGACAAATTCAAGCTTATCCAGGATGTGGGCTTTGACGGTACCGAGATCGCCACCCGAGATGAGGTCGATCCCGTTCAGGTGGAGAAAGCGATCGAGAAGACGGGGGTGCCCGTGCATGGCGTGATCAACAGCTCGAATCCCGACATTATCAGCGCCATTGATCTTGCCAAGCGATTCGGTGGCGACAGCGTGCTCGTGGTCTGCCGTTACGACAAGGATCTGTCCCTGGCAGACAACTGGAACCGGGACAAAGAGAACATCCTCAAGGCCGCTCCTCATGCTGAGAAGCAAGGCGTCTCCATCGCCGTGGAGAACGTCTGGGCCAGTTACATGATCAGCGCCTTTGATGTGCAGCGCTTCCTGGATGAGATCAATCACCCGTACGTGCGTTCCTACTTTGATGTCGGCAACAACATGCGTTGGGGCATTCCACATCACTGGGTGCGTCACCTCGGCGAGCGCATCGTGAAGCTGGATATTAAAGAGTATAGTACGAAGCTTCAGGTTGACGAAGGACTCCGGGCTGGGTTCGGGGTGCCGATTGGAGAAGGCAGCATCGAATGGGCTGCGGTGAGAGAAGAGCTCGCCAAGATTGGATTCGAAGGCTGGGCAACCGCCGAAGTGCCGGGAGGCGATCGCACGCGGCTGGCGACGATTGCCGAAGAGATGGACCGGGTGTTGGATTTGGCTTAGCGAGAGATGCTACGTCAATTATCGTAGGATTGCTTTGCTCTTCTGACAAAAGCTTCCAGCTTATCAGGGGCTTTGCGTCCGTCAGGGCCTTTGACGCCCGAATTGACGTCGACTCCAAAGGGGCGAACTGCAGCGATCGCCTCTGCCACATTGTCAGGATTCAGCCCTCCGGCCAGGATGACGGGTAGCGAGCTGGTCTCGACCAGTCGCCGGCTCAGGCTCCAATCATGGGTGAGGCCAGTCCCGCCGACTTGTCCGGCCTGCTGATTCACGCTGTCGGTCAGGATAGCGTCGACGACCTCTTCAAAGGGCTTGGCATCCTGGAGCGAGGCTTCATCAATCATGTGGATCGCCTGGACCAGCTTGAGGTGAGGGTAGCAGGATCGAAGGTCGAGGGCGACTTGCGGGGAGCTCTGGCCGTGAAGCTGAATCGTGGTCGGCTGAACCATTTCCACCAACTTTGCGATCTCGTCAGTGGTGTTCAGGTGAGTGACGAGCACGGAAGCGCAAAAGGGAGGGAGGCCAGCCGCAATCGTTCGCGCGGACTCTGGCGTGAGGAAGTCGCTGGAGGTGTGACGTTGACCGACCAGGAGTCCAATCGCATCGGCTCCCAACCGGACGGCCAGCAAGGCGTCTTCAAGGCACTGGATTCCGCAGATCTTGACCCGGGTCATGGCTCCAAGCTCGGCGATCTGGACTCACCTTTCCAGAACCTTCGCTTGCATCCGGGCTATCCTGATGGAGAGGGCAATGTATGTCCTCCTCCCCAGTCGCAGTGTTCGACACCAAATCTTACGATCGTCAACATCTCACGAAGGCGCCGGGAGCCGATGGGATCGACTGGCGGTTCTTCGAGTTTCGCCTGAGCCCGGATACGGTGCCGGTGAGCCAGGGCATGAAGGCCATTTGTGTCTTTGTGAACGATCACTGTGATCGCGAGATCCTCACGGCTTTGGCGGAACAGGGGGTGAAGATGATCGCCCTGCGTTGTGCCGGGTTCAACAACGTGGATGTGGCGGCCGCCAAAGAGTTGGGGATTTCCGTGACCCGAGTGCCGAGCTATTCGCCTCATGCGGTGGCGGAACACACGGTGGGATTGATCCTGGCGTTGAATCGCAAGATCCACCGCGCCTACAACCGGGTGCGGGAACTGAACTTCGCCCTGGCGGGTCTGACGGGCTTTGATCTGCACGGCAAGACCGCGGGGATTTATGGAACCGGCAAGATCGGCCGCATCACCGCTCAGATCCTGCGCGGATTCGGAATGCGGGTGCTGGCCTACGATCCGTTTCCCAACGAAGACTGGGCAAGTGCAAATGGAGTGGAGTATGTCAGCGACGACCTCATGGTTCGGGAGAGCGATCTGATTTCTCTCCATGCGCCGCTTACTCCGGATACCCAGTATTTCGTGAGGGACGAGACCGTGGTGAAGATGAAACCCGGCGTCTACATCGTTAATGTGAGCCGGGGCAAACTCATCGATACAACGGCGTTGATCAAAGGGCTCAAGAGCAAGCAGATCGGTGGTGTGGCTCTGGACGTCTATGAGGAAGAAGAAGGGGTGTTCTTCGAAGACCTCTCTGGCGAGGTATTGGCGGATGACGAACTGGCGCGATTGCTGACCTTTCCCAACGTGTTGATCACCGCACACCAGGCCTTCCTCACTGAAGAAGCACTGGGAGAGATCGCCCGGGTCACCGTCGAGAACCTGCGCCGCTATGCTTCTGGAGACGCGTTCCTGGAGAATACCTCGCTTTGATCGGCGAAAAGTCGGGTCAAAAAAGGGTGGATGTGGGGAAAGGATCTGCACATGATGCCCTTTATGAAGACCCCCTTCACTTGTTTGCTACTTTCCATCCTCTGCCTCCTGCCTGTCGCGGCGCAGGAGGACCTGCCCAATATCCTCTGGATCACCAGTGAGGACAACGGCCCTCACCTGGGTTGTTACGGTGACAAGTATGCCAAGACTCCGCACCTGGACGGGCTGGCTGCAAAAGGGATGCGTTACACCAACGCCATTTCGTCCGCCCCGGTTTGTGCCCCGGCGCGCACGGCGATCATTTCCGGCATGTTCCCGCCTTCCACGGGTGGGCAACACATGCGCTCCATGGCCACCCTCCCGGACGGTTTCCGCATGTATCCGGAGTTCCTGAAGGACAAGGGTTACTACTGCACCAACAGGAGGAAGGAAGACTATAATCTGGAGAAAACCGGGGAACTCTGGGAAAAGGGCAAGGCTCAGCATTGGAAAGACCGCAAGGATGGCCAGCCCTTCTTCGCGATCTTCAATCACACGATCAGTCACGAGTCCCAGATCCGGAATGAGATCGATGAACGGGACAAGATTCACGACCCGGCCAATGCCCAGATTCCCGCCTATCACCCGGACATCCCGGAAGTGCGCAAGGATTGGGCGCAGTACTATGACCGGCTCACCATGATGGATCACCTCGCGGGCGAGAATCTGGACGAACTGGACGATGCTGGGCTCGCGGACAACACCATCATCTTCTATTATGGCGACCATGGTTCCGGCATGCCGCGGAGCAAGCGTTGGCCCTACAATTCCGGACTGAACGTGCCGTTGATCGTCTATTTCCCCGAGAAATGGGCACACCTCGCGCCAGCGGATTACCAGGCTGGGGGAGTGAGCGACCGGCTCGTCAGCTTCATCGATCTGGCTCCCACCTTGCTCTCTTTGATTGGCACCGAGCCTCCGGAATACATGCAGGGCGATGCCTTTGCCGGGAAGTTCCAAACCGAAGATCCGGATTACGTTTTCGGGTTCCGGGGACGGATGGACGAGCGCTACGACATGGTGCGCAGCGTGAAGGGCAAGCGTTACATCTACCTGCGTCACTACATGCCGCACCGGATTTACGGTCAGTACATCCAATACATGTTCGCCACTCCCACCACGCAAAAATGGCATGACATGTTTGAAGCTGGCGAACTGGATGACGCGCAATCTGCCTTCTGGAAACCCAAGCCGACCGAGGAACTCTATGATCTGGAGACGGATCCGGATGAGGTCGTGAACCTGGCGGATTCCCCCGACCATCAGGAGGTCCTCACGGAAATGCGGAAGGCTCATGAAGACTGGTCGCGCCAGGTCAAGGATCTCGGGTTTCTCTCCGAATACGAGTTCCATCACCGGGCTAACCAGGCCGGGGTGACGCCCTATGAGATGGGGCACAACCCGGATCTCTATGACTTTGACTCCATCTTTGCCGCCGCACAGTTGGCGACCTCCCAGAAGGAAGCAGACTTGTCTGCCATTGTGGAACTGCTGGGAAGCGATGACAGCGGGGTTCGCTATTGGGGCGCCACTGGACTTCTGATCCAGGGCGACAAAGGCGTGGCCGCAGGCCGGGATGCTCTGAACAAGGCATTGGAAGACGATTCGCCGATCGTCCAAGTCGTGGCGGCGGAAGCCCTGGGACGGTTCGGAAGTGAGGAGGAGTCCGAGAAAGCGCTGCAACTTCTGCTCAAGCGGATTCAGCCCGACGAAGACACCTTCGTGACCATCGCGGCCTGGAATGCCATCGACTATCTGGACGAAAAGGCGGCCTCCGCATTGAACGAAATCAAGGCCACATCCGACAAACCTAAGAGTCCGCCAAACGGTAGGGTGGCCAATTACAACAAGGCGCTCAAGGCAAAGACCATGAGTGATCTTGAAGGTTCCTGATTGGAGATCGGGGCCGTAACCCCTGCCAAATGGCTGTCGTGGCTGCTTTGGAAAGGAATATGCCAGTTTGGGTCATCGGATTGTTACGCCTTGCCTCGGCCTCTCTGTTTTTCGGAGAGGCCTGGCTGCATTGGTTCGCGGAGACAGGGTACGCCGAGGCCTTACAGGAGCCTCTCCTTCAGGGGCTTGCGATTGATCCGGTCTGGCTGGATCGCGGACTGGGAGCCTGGTTCTTTGCTTCCGGGCTCATCCTGATCTTCTGGAAGCCCAAGTGGCTGGTCGGGTTCACGTTGTTGGTGAGCATGGGCGCCCTGGTCTTCATTGCTTTGTGTTGGTGGTTGCCCGCCAGTTCACGAATCGCGACACTCACGGGCAACGCCATCCTCATTTTTGCTCCCGCCGTGCTCCTGGCAGGCGGAGTTTTTCATCTATCTGGCGCCACCCAGTTTCTCTTGCGGCTTCTCTTCACCGTCAGCTTTGCCACTTTTGGCCTGCTCTCCCTGGGAATGCCGCTGGAGCTTGGGCCAGTCACGATTGGCTCGGCGCACTCGGAGGCCTGGCTCGAAACCGTGGAGGCGATGGGGGATCTGCCTCTCTCTGCGGGATGGATCCTTCGGATCGCAGGGATCATCACCCTGTTGGCTTGTGCCGGACTCTGGGTGCGATTTCTGGCGCCATTCTCCGCTGTGCTGTTCACCCTTTGCGGGCTCACGGCGGCTGCGGCAGTGATTCTCGCCAATCCCATTCAGGGACAATGGGTGGAGACTCTCCATCGTGTCGCTCCAGAAGTGCTTCTGCGCGTGCCATTTGTGTTCTTGGCGCTGGCACTTCTCACCCTCCAGATCTTCGCAAAAAAACAGCGTGGATCCCGACGGCAAGCGACCACAATTGGCTTAGGATCTTCCCAGGGAGCCTGAGTCGCAACGCTCGGGTTTGCACCCAAAAAATTACGGGCAATTTCCCCGTAGCCGATCCTGTCAGAAAGCCTAACGTGTCAATTATTTAAGAATTCCTTAATATTCATTGACACGTATAATCAGGGAATTTAGGATCACTTAATCTTCGAACGATGTCCAGTGACTCGTTTGGCCCGCAAACCACTCGCACCTCCCATGAAATACGCTACCATTTTGCCGGTCGTAGCGTTAACCGTCATCCTCAGCGGCTGTGGAGCAACAGAGAAGCAAAGCCTTCAGATGCTCTCCCGGCTCGGATACGAGTTTAACGTGGATGACTATCTCCGTGCTGCAGCAGATGGGAGTCTTCAAGCCGTCCGTATTTATCGAGCTGCGGGCATGCCGGTCGATGCCTCCAACACTTTCCTCGATACCGCGCTGATTCGCGCTTCCCGTGCTGGACGCCAGGAAATCGTCGAGCAACTGCTTCGCTACGGGGCACAGCCCAATATCGCAGGGCGTTATGGTCGTTCCGCGTTGATCCACGCCTGTGACCGTGGCTACCAGATCGTGGCAGAGCTGCTTCTGCAAAGCGGGGCCGACGCTAAGGCGGTCGATGACAAGAATTGGGATGCTCTCACCATGGCCGCTTATCGCGGGCACAGACCGTTGGTGAAACTTCTGATTCCCCACAATTCCAACTCGCTCGACCGGGCGCTCATGGTGGCAGCTGTAGGGGGAGATGTAGACGTCGTGGAAATGCTGATTCAGGCGGGGGCGCACATGAAAGTGAGCAACGCTGCGGGACGCACTCCGCTCCTGCTGGCTGCCGAAAATGGGCATCAGAGTGTCTGCGCCAAGCTCCTTAGTTACGGGGCGGATCCGCTGGAGAAAGACAGCGCAGGGAATACCGCTTCACTGCTGGCAGAAACGAAGGGCTTTCCTTTGCTGGCGGAAATGCTGGAGGCGGAGACGCAGGGAATGATTGAGAATGCGCCCATTGCCGTTGCTCCGGTCGAAGAAACCAATGTGGTCGCCGATTATGCGGGGGCTTACCACGAGCCTACCCCGGTTTATACTTACGAGCCTCGAAAAGTGATGCCGGCGGATGGATTGACGATTCGGGTCGCCGCCGAACAGGTGGAGACAACCTCCGTCATTCCCACTCCGCTCTTGCGAGATCAGTGGCCTTGCCTGGAAGGCCGCGTGCTGAAGCTGCGCAAACCGCTGGATGACACCGAGTTGGATGAGGTCTTTTACCTGCGGGAGTTCAATTACGAGCCCGCTTTGCTGACTTTCCTGGGAGTCAAGGAAGGGCAGGCCATGGTGCGTCTAGCGGGAGAAGAGGAACTCCTCTATTTGTCCCTGGGAGACCGGATCCCCAATACCAGCATGGAAGTGGTGAAGGTCACTCCACGTATTCGGAAGGATGAGAATGATCCATCTGTCTATCTCGACCGGTCCCATCTGGTGGTTCAGGACCTTGTGAACGGTGCGCGCCGCACCATTACTTTTGGTGAGACCCGTGACGAAGGCAGTCCTTACGCGGTCATTTCAGTGGGTGGTTCGCAGCAGGAATACTGGGTGCGTCCCGGTCATTCGTTCACCCTGTTGCGTCCAGGTGCTGCGGCTCAGGATTACAAAGTGGTTTCCCTTCGTCCCTCGCGGATGGAGATCGAGAACATGTCCAGTCGGGAAGTCATCCCGATCACACGCCAGGGGATGGTGCAGAACCGGAAAAAGGGCATGGACTTGTGGACCTTGGGATTTTTTCGGTAGCCAATTCCGGATTCATTGCTAAGTCTTCACACCATGGAAATCATCGTTGGGCTTTCGGTTGCCGTCTTCTTCCTGCTTTTTGGCTTGGTGTGCTTTACCTTCCTGCTGAAGGGAAAAGACTGATTTGAGAATTTGAGCACGCGAGCGCGTGCCTTGACGGTTCGGTCTGGCCTTTGCCTCAGGGCTGCTGGATACTCCAAGCGAAATGAAGTCCCTCTGTGTTTTTTGCGGGGCAAGTCCCGGTGCTCGGCCTGAATATCTGGAGACCGCCAGAAAAGTTGGGCGCATCATCGCGGAACGGGGGCTGAAGATGGTCTACGGCGGCGGATCCGTAGGATTGATGGGAGCCGTGGCAGATGCCTGCCTGGAAGCTGGAGGGCAGGTCACCGGCGTTATCACGCGGCAGCTCTCCGAATGGGAAGTGGGGCACAGTCGCCTTACCGAGATTGAAATCGTGGGATCGATGCATGAGCGCAAGGCTCGCATGGCCACGCTGTCCGATGCATTTGTCGCGCTGCCCGGAGGAATAGGCACTCTGGAGGAGTTGTTTGAAGCGCTGACCTGGGCACAGTTGGAGCTGCATACCAAACCCTGTGCTTTGCTCAACGTGGAAGGCTACTACGATCACCTGGAAGCCTTCATGAAACACATGGTTGGTGAGCGTTTCCTCCTCAAAGAACACGGTGACATGCTCTTGTGCGGACCGGACTTTGAAGCGCTCCTCACTCGGATGGAGAGCTTCGAACCTGTGAAACTGGAGAAGTGGGTGGACCGGAAGGTCTCTGGCGAGGGCTGAGCTGTCCTCTAAAAGAGGGGCGGATTCAAACCCGTTGCCCACTCAATCAATATCCGCCTTCCAAACCTTGGGACGCGATCCCGGTCCCGATAATGATGATGAAGGCGATGATCCCCAGGGCAAAGAAGATGATCGTCATGATGCCAGAAATCTTGAAGTACTGACCGAGCTTCTCGAGCGCTTCCCGGAAGGTGTTCTCACTACCGGAGGACTCCGCGTCCTGGGCAAGGCTCACGGCTTTCATGAGGATGACGCCCAGCCAGATTGGCAACCAGCCGATGATGGCGTAGATGATCGTGATGCAGTTGATGGCTCCGCCGATGATCATCAAGATGGCGAAGAATTTGATCCAGCCCGCATTCTTGGTCAGGGCGCCGGCCAGACTCTGGACCGTGGCATTCCCGCCTCCGGTCAGGGAGGCATTGGGCGCGGCGTAAGGATTGATGCTGCCCGAACTGCCGGCGGAAGAGGCGGTGGGAGCCGGTGCGCTGGAAGTTGCCGGAGTATTTTTCTGCGCGGCCGCCAGAGGCGATACTCCACCGGTGAGGTGAGGCAGTGCAGTGCCCAGAGGCGTCCAGTCCGTGAGCTTCTCGCTCCAGACCAGGGTATCGGCGGTGATGGTCCCGTTCTTGAACAATTCTCCCAATTGCTCTTCGCTGACCTCGACCTGCTTCTTGTTGGCGTCTAGGTAATACCACTGCATGGCCCCGACATAATCACATTGAGGCAGATGTGGGAAGCGACAATTTTGCCTCGGATCAAGTCGTTGTGCTGGGATCCAGAGCGCAGATGTAAGGAACGTTGCGATAGAGCCCCTGGTAATCGAGGCCATAGCCGACCACGAATTTGTCGGCGATCTCGAATCCCTGGTAATCCGGCTCGATGACTTGGGCCCGGGTGCAGTTTTTGTTCAGCAAGACGCAGGTTCGGACGGAACGGACCTTCACGGCGGGCGACTGCAAGAGGTTGACCATGGCATGCAGGGTTCGGCCGCTGTCCAGAATGTCATCCACGACCAGGACTTCGCGCCCGCGGAGATGGCTCAGCCCTGTACCATCTTCCAGAGTGACGGTACCGGAAGAAGCCGTCTCACCGTGGTAGCTGGAGACGCGAAAGCATTCCAGGTAGACGGGCAGGGAAAGCTGCCGCATCAGATCGGAGGCGAAGACGATGCTACCCTGCAGCAACACCAGCAGAACCAACTCCGGGCAGTCCTGAAAGTCCTGATCGATCTTCTCGCCCAACTCTTTGACCCGGCGGCGGATCTGCTCGGGAGTGATGAGCACTTCAGACCGGTGCCGGGCGGGAATAACAGGCTTTTCCATGGTAGGTAAGCAGATGAGTTTAGCACAGAGAGAGCGCTTGCCAAACCTGCAAACGGTTAGGCTGAGAACGGGGAATTCGCGTTGAAGATGAGGCGTTTTCGGCGTATAGGAAGTGATCTATGTCCCTAACACTTACCCCTCATTCCAGCGATCCGTCCGCAAAGATCGCCCAGGAACTGAAACTCCGTCCCGGCCAGGTGGTGGCCACTCTCAAGCTACTCTCTGAAGGTGCTACCGTGCCCTTCATTTCCCGCTATCGCAAAGAGGCAACCGGGTCCCTGGATGAAGTGCAGGTCGCGAAGATTCGGGACCGGGCACAGCAGTTGGAGGATCTGGAGAAGCGGCGTCAGGCCATCTTGAAATCCCTGGAAGAGCGTAACCTTCTTACGGCCGACTTGAAGAAGGCCATTCTGGCGGCGGAAACCCTGACTGCACTGGAGGACATCTATGCGCCGCATCGCCCCAAACGACGGACACGGGCCACGGTGGCGAAGGAGCGTGGACTGGAGCCGCTGGCGGAATTGATCCTGGAACACCAGGCCAAGGATCCGGCTTCCGACGCTCAGGGCTTCATCGATCTTGAGAAGGAAGTTCCGGACATCGAAGCAGCTTTGGCCGGAGCTCGCGATATCATCGCTGAACGGGTCAGCGATCATACGGAAGTCCGCAAAGAGGTCCGCCGGATTTTCCAGGATGACGGCATGGTGGTGAGCAAAGTCGTCTCCAGCAAGAAAGACGATCCTGAGGCCGCCAAGTACCGGGATTATTTTGATTGGAGCGAACCAATTGAGCGGATCCCCTCACACCGCCTGCTGGCGATACGCCGGGGGGAAAGCGAGGGCTTTCTCATGCTGCGGATTGGCATCCCGGAAGAACAGGCCATTCGCCGGGCCGAATCCTACTTTGTGACGGGACGGGGCAAGGGGGCGGAACAGGTCAGCATGGCCGTGGAAGACGGCTGCAAGCGTCTCCTTTTCAAATCGCTTGAGACCGAGGTGCGGATGAGTTCCCGGCTTGCTGCAGATGAAGAAGCCATCCAGGTCTTTGCCGAGAACCTGCGGGAGTTGCTCCTGGCTTCTCCCATGGGGCAGAAGCCGGTGGTTGCGCTGGATCCCGGATTCCGCACGGGCTGCAAGCTGGTCGCCCTGGATGCTCAAGGCAAGCTCCTCTACAATGATGTGATCTACCTCGTAGGCTCGAACAACAGCCTCGTGGAAGCCGCCAAGAAGCTCCAGGCCGTCGTGGCCAAGTTCAAGCCTGAGGCCATCGCGATCGGCAACGGCACCGCCAGTCGCGAGACGGAGGCTTTCGTGCGTAAGCTGGGGTTCCCGGCATCGCTCCCCATCATCATGGTCAACGAAAGTGGCGCTTCGGTCTACTCCGCCTCAGACGTCGCCCGGCGCGAGTTTCCTGATCAGGATGTAACCGTCCGTGGAGCGGTCTCGATTGGTCGACGTCTCATGGACCCACTTGCTGAACTGGTGAAGATCGATCCCAAGTCGATTGGAGTGGGGCAGTATCAGCATGATGTCGATCAGAACCTGCTGAAGAAGTCCCTGGATGAGTGTGTCATGAGTTGCGTGAACGCCGTTGGCGTGGAGGTCAACACGGCCAGCCGTGAGTTGCTCGCCTATGTCTCCGGCCTCAACCTGACCATCGCGGAGAAGGTCGTGGCCTATCGCAATGCCAATGGGCCTTTCCAGTCTCGCCGGGAATTACTCAAGGTTCCAGGTCTGGGCGACAAAGCCTTTGAACAAGCGGCTGGCTTCCTGCGGATTCGCGGGGCCAAGAATCCCCTCGATGGCAGCGCGGTGCACCCCGAGCGTTACAAGCTGGTGGAGAAGATGGCCAAGGACATGTCCTGCGGCATTCCGGATCTGCTGACCAGCGATCAGTTGCGGAACCGGATCGATCTTCGGCAGTATGTGAGTGATGACGTGGGCATGCCAACGCTTAAGGACATCATGTCCGAGCTCGCCAAACCGGGCCGCGATCCGCGCCAGAAGTTCGAGGTGTTCTCCTTTACCGATGGGGTGGAGAAACCGGAAGACCTCAAGGTGGGCATGAAGCTGCCGGGCATCGTGACCAACGTCACCAAATTTGGCGCCTTTGTGGATGTGGGCGTGCATCAGGATGGCTTGGTGCACATCAGCCAACTGGCCGACACTTATGTGGAAGATCCGGCGCAGGTCGTGAAGGTGAACCAGAAGGTTCAAGTCACCGTCATCGAAGTGGATCTGGAGCGGAAACGAATTGCGCTCAGCATGAAGGCTGAGCCGGAGTTCGAGTCCCGTAAGAGCGGCGGCGGAGGTGGTGGAAAGCCAGCCGGTAATCGTCCCCAGAAACCGCGGGGCAGCCGTCCTCCAGGTGCGCCTCGTGCGGATCAGCCGCTGGGGGGAGATTGGTTCTCCCAGGCAATGGACAAGGGCAAGAAATAGCCCCGCCGATTGGCCGAAATCCTTCGCGTCCTGGCGGAGGACGGCCTAAGTTCGCGGTTCATGTCCGCCCGGAAACCGCCCAAACGCTTCAACCCGGAACCCTTCGACTACCACGAAGAGGTTGAGTTCGTCGTCTCGACGCTCACGAACCTCGGACTGGGGTTGGGGCGGGTGAACGATTGGGTGGTCATGGTACCCTTTGCCTTGCCGGGCGAGCGGGTTCGCGTGCGGATCTACCGCAACCACAAGAATTACAGCGAGGCGGACCTCGTTGAGGTGATTGAACCTTCCCCGGACCGGGTCGAGCCGCAGTGCGGATTGTTTGGTCTCTGCGGCGGGTGTCAGTACCAGAACTTCGCTTACGAGAAGCAGCTGGAATGGAAGCAGCGGCAGGTTGGAGAATTGCTCCGGCACATGGCGGGAATCGAAGGCTTACCAGTCAATCCGGTGATCCCGTCGCCTCTACAGTACGGTTACCGCTCCAAGATTACGCCCCACTTCCAGAAGCCTAAGAAGGGCACCACGGACCTGGGACCGATCGGCTTTCTCCAGGCCGGACGCCGTTTCGAGATTGTGGACGTTCCCACCTGTCCGATTGCCGCTCCGGCCATTAACGAGAAGCTCGCGGAAGTGCGGGAAGAAGTCCGCGACCGGGCAACGAGCTACAAGAAGGGAGCCACCTTGTTGTTCCGCTTGACTAAGGGCGACGCCGTACTAACCGAATCGCAAGAGATTTGCGAAGAGGAGGTCGGCGAATTGACCTTCCAGTTTCCGGCGGGAGATTTCTTCCAGAACAATCCCTCCATTCTGCCGGCTTTTGTCGGCTACGTGAGGGAACAGGCTCACCGCTCGGGAGCCCGCTACCTTGTGGATGCCTACTGTGGTTCCGGCTTGTTCGCGCTCTCCTGCGCCAGTGAATTCGAGCAAGTCTATGGGGTGGAAGTGAGTGAGGGCTCCATCACCTGGGCTCGACGCAATGCGGAGCGCAACGGCATCAGCAACGCACGGTTCCTGCTGGGAAGTGCGGAAGCCATCTTTGAAGAACTCCAGGAGACACCTGGCGCGGAAACGGCGGTCGTGATCGATCCACCCCGAAGAGGCAGCAGCGAAGAGTTTCTCCGGCAATTGTTTGAGTTTGCTCCGGTGACGGTGGTTTACGTTTCCTGCAATCCGGCTACCCAGATGCGAGACCTCAAGCTGTTCCTGGAAGCCGGCTATCGTCCCGTCGAGGCACAGCCTTTCGATCTGTTTCCCCAGACGCGCCACTTGGAATGCGTCCTGACCTTGCAGAAGGTCGTAGAAGAGACTTGAACCCGGCCCGGGAGCCCGGTTAGGTTTTCTCGATTGGACGGGACCCTGACGGATCTTCCAGGGGCCATGAACTTAGCTGCTTCGACCCATGCATCCCAACCGCAATGTATTAGGCGGGGAACTGGAACCTTGTTCCCTTGATCCGCTCACTGGATTCTATCGATCTGGATCCTGTTCCACCGGCAGCGAGGACTTTGGATGTCACGCGGTTTGTGCACAGGTAACCGAGAAGTTTCTCGAGTTTTCCAAGGAGGCAGGAAACGACCTTTCCACTCCGGTTCCGGAATTTGGATTTCCCGGGCTCAAACCGGGCGATCGTTGGTGCATCTGTGCCCCGCGCTGGAAGGAAGCACTGGATGCGGGCGCCGCCCCGCCCATCTATCTGAAGGCGACCCACGAAGCGGCTCTGGAGTACGTCTCGCGCAGTATTCTTGAAGAGTACGGGCTCGACGATATCGAAGTGGAATAGGGGCGCCGCTGAGGTCCCCCCATTTCTTCAATTGCTCTCATCCTTGGTCCGCAGGGTGCGCTGGGGCGGCATTCCATCGCTCCAGTCACTGTAATCCGGCGGAGGAGTGGGCGGGCCCATGACCGGTCCTCCAGGTCCGCCTGGCCCACCAGGACTTCCCGGCCCGCCAGGGCGGGGCCCAAACTGTTCGCGCTGTTGCCGAATTCGCTCGGCGACCTTCTTGCGGGATTCCTCCAATTGAGCCTTCTGCTCTTCATCCAGCATGGATTCGAGCTCTTCGTAGAAGCCTCGTACGGTTTGCCAGTTCTTGAGACGGGCGGCGCGATTGGTCTGGTAAATCTGTTCGCTCGCGTCTCGCAGCATGGGACGCACGACTTCCTTCTGTTCGTCGGTCAGTTCCAGCTGATGCGTCAACCGGCGCATCATCATGTGATTGTAGTCCTCCGGACGGGCCATTCGACGGACTTC
>JBHIXE010000110.1:0-8207 GCA_041984905.1 Verrucomicrobiales bacterium
TTTTCCTAATCCCTATCCTCTTCCATCGGCTACAGATTTACTGAAATCGCTCTAGGTCGAGTGTAGCTGCTCTGGACCCTTTGGGTGGAGTGCCGGCTCTCGACTATGCCTTCACGACGCTTTCCAGGAGCCTCGGCGGTTGGGACGCCGCAGACCTGTGCTTGAGAAACGCAAAGCGCTGAGGAGAAAGCGCGAAGTGCTGAGGAGAAAGCGCGAAGTGCTGAGGAGAAAGCTCGGAGCGCTGAGGGGAAAGCGCGAAGCGCTGAGGACCTGAGTAGCCGTGGCGTGACCGCAGGGAACCCACGGAATCGGGACCACCCAATGCTTGCCACGTGAGTGGCGACCGGAACCCAGGGAAGCTCGTCTCGCCGCTAAGCCGCCCTGACAAAGCCATCATTAGAATTTTCACGTTTTCAGGATGCATTATGCAAGGCGCCGATCCCATAAGAAAGGCCTGATGGGCATGACCTCTGCATTTCCATCGGGCAAGACTCGCTGTATGATCGGTACTTTGACCCTTGGCACCGGACTTGCGATTCCAAGGTGCCATGAAAACTCCTAGCCTAGACTATGAAACCTCTCAGGAGTTCTCCGACCTCCCCCGGACGACTCCGACGACCAGCGGCACCGATGTGATTCCCGATCACCTACCCACCCTGGAAGACCTTGAGGAAGACAACCTCACCAAGGCGGAACTATACGATTACGCCCGGGAAATGGACATTGGCGGCCGGTCGACCATGACCAAACAGGAGTTGCTGGAGGCGATCCAAGAGGGCTACGTGGATCACCTGGAAATCGTTCAGAGTGGCGCCCTCGATGAGAAGCCTCTTCCCGAGGCCGGTCCTCAAGATACCAGAATGCCCTCCAAGTGGACGATCGCCAACCCGGATAGGTCAGATTGGCACCTCAAACGATATGCCATTCCCGCCAGTCTCATCGCCGCTGGAGCCATGGCTTCCAGCTTTCTGGTCAGCTGGATGGTGAAGAAGCATCGCTCGGACTCGCCGGACTCAGCTACAGTCTAGCGCATAATAAGCATGGGCTCCGGTAGTGCCGCTCGTACCTCGCTTACCACCAGCCAACGAACTTGTAGGCCTCCGACGTGGAGCATGGACTTCCTCGCTTTCACTAATTGCGAAGTTTCCTTTGGGCACACCTCAATTCAAAATGCTCTAGGCGAAGACAACGCGCCTGAATCTCAGCACTCGGGTATATGCAGATTGTATCAAAGCTCAAGTCGTCAGCTTTTTCCCAAGTTCCCACGGATTTCCTGCTGTATTGTAAGGAAGGCCTTGCGTTCCGCGCTCGTCAATGAGGCGTCATCAAAGGATTTACGCAAAGTGGCAGCTTGATCAGATCTTCCCACACTTTCGAAGGCCAAAGCCTTAATGGCGAGATCGGCTGGCGATGCTCCCTTCCAATCAAGGTCTGGCTGGTTGAGAAGGTTCAGAGCTTCTTCTGAGCTCCCTTTCTGCAGCAGACCCAAGGCGAGAGTTGTGCGAAGCCCCAGAATACCGGGGCTTTCCTCGACAAGCCTCTTTGCCACCTCAACGAGCGGGTCTGCCTTGTCTCCAAGGACCAAGCTGACGTAGATCAGGTTGTTCATGAGGGTTACATTACCTGGTTCGGACTCCGCCAATGCCTTGAAGATGAATCGCAGCTCACTCAGCTTGCCTTCACTGTAGAGATGATGAAGCAGAGGCTCCACTTCCCGGCTCGAAGGAAAACTCCGTCCTCTCCGCTGTGAAGCTTCGGTCAAGGCACGGGCACCTGATTCCGGGTCGCCCACTTGCAGGGCCGTCCGGTAAATATTGAGATAGGCTTCCCGCGTGCCGAGAACATCGGCCAGGGAGAAAGATTCCCGCCAACACTCCAGCAGAAGGAAGCTGTCCTCATCCGCCTTGGCCAGGATCGCACGGCTGAGCCATACCTGAAGATCTGAAGAGTCCGGATGAGGCGTATTCAACCAGACTTTGCCGGCCTCGGGCCCCTCAACTGCACTCAGCGCGCGGAGGCGATGATCGTAGAGTGCGAGCGACTCCATGCCGCGTTCCGCGCTTACCACTTCCAGGATGAGGTCTAAACGGCCCAAGGTCGTCAGCCAGTTGCAGAGGACCACCGGATCCCTCGGCCCGAACTCTTGCACAGCCTGCCTAAGAACCGTCTCCTGTCCTTCCGCGTCGCCTTTCTTCCGAGCCAGGCGTACCTTCTCCGCGATCAACTGCTGACGAACAGCTGCTCCAGATTTCTCAACCAGGGCATCCACGTCTTCCTGCGCAAACAAATCCGTGTGGATGTTCCCCACTCCAACGTTCCAGAGCAGACCGAACGCCTCTTGCGAAACGGGGCTCTCTGCTCTGATCAATTCGCTAATCAGTTCCTGACCGCGTTTCAGGGGCTCCTCTCCCTGTCCCAGTAGCAGGAGACCCGCTTGCAGCAACTTGAATCGGTCATCCTGACCACCCGACTCGAAATAGTCTTCCATCAAGTTCCAGGCATCCTGAAACCCTCCCCGAGAGGCAAGGAATTGCGCCTTGAGTAGAATGATATCGTTATTCTGCCGCTCTTCCTCACTCAGGGTGTTGTAGAGCACCATAAAACGGAGATCGTCTCCCAGCAACTGGATCAGGGTGAGGACTTCTAGCTTTTCCTGAAAGGTGCTCTTGGGGTGGACTAGGAGCGCACTCCCATAGTCCAGTATCTTGGGAAGCCTCCCCCCCATGCTGGAGCGAAACAGAACCGAAAGCGCCTCATGAGAGGGGGCCAACTTGTATGAGGCCAAGGCCAACTGATGTGCCCCTTTCCAATCTTCTTCCTGCAGAAGTGCCTCTGCTTTCTCCACGTGCGAGGCGGCCCTCCAGGCGATGATCGGCTTCTTGATGTGAGAGCGAAACCTATAACCGAGTCCAAATCCGCTAAGCCCTACCACCAAAATTACCAAGAAAATGATAATTCTTCTGCTGCCTTTTTTCTCGAGGCAAATGTTGGCACGAGGCCGAACCATAAGAAGCATTTCCCAGCTATCAAGGATCTTTGCCAGCTAAAGTTGTGAAATCTCTTTCACACAGCAACCTTCGACATTGTGATCACCGGCCGCTCAGAGCGTCGAACTGTCCGAGAAAGTGTACCAGATGACGTAGGTAATCTGGAAGTTCATGATCGCATGGAGGAGGATCCCGGGCCAAAGCGTTCCGGTCTTATGATAGATCCAGCACATGATCATGCCGAAGGCGAGGATATCGACGAGGCCGATGTAGGAATAATGATGCAGCGAGGCAAAGAGTAGACTGGAGAGCAATGCCGCAATCCAGGGAGCCATCCGGTTACGGAGGGCGCTGAAGAGAAACCCACGAAAGATGATCTCCTCAAACAAGGGCGCACAGATGGCGGCAACCATGGTTTCCAAGACCAGGCCTTTTTTGCCGGTATCGATGAGATAAACGGACAGGAAGTCCCGCGTATCCAGCGAGCCACTCCAAGCCTGGATCTCATAGTAGATCAGGGTCCAAAGCGAGTGGACGCTGTAGAGCCCCAGCACGATTGCCCAGGTGCGTCGACTGAATAACTGGGTCGCCTGCATCCCGAGTGTCCGCGCAAACATCGATGCTTGCGGCAGATAGAAGGCGGACAGAATCACCACTGGACCACCGGCAAAGACCGCGTATTTCACTACCCACATCAGAGGTCCTCCCCAGTCTCCCAAGGCGAACGACAACAGCGCCGATGCGTAGATCCCCAGGAGTATCGCGCATAGGACGCCTGCCGACATTTCCACTGGGTGCCAGGTGGTAGAAATCCCGTGCGGATGACTCAACGCGGGCCGGAACAGAACGCGGATGGTTTTCCAGATGAAGAAGAAGCTAAGGATCCAGATCAGATAGATCGCCACACCCGATCTCAGACTGCGCTGGTAGCGCTTCCAGGGTTCGCTGTCCTTGGAAAGTTCCTCAGGATATCCGGCAACATCCGCCAGGAAGGTAGACCACCAATCCTCGGAGGCAGCAGCGTATTCGCGGACAAAACGCTCCTGTTCGAGGGTGAGATCTTCATCTCGCAACAAGGCGTCCACCGTTTGCAGATAAAGATCATCCTCCAACAGTTCTGTCGGAATTTCGAACGAGCCCCTGTCCAAGTAGAGCAAGGCCAGAGCGAAGTCCCCATACCCCCGAGGTTCCAGGAAGTCCTCACTGATGGCCGTTTCGTAAGCGTTCTCCAAGTCCCGCTCAATCTGTTCAGTGGTCCAATAACCGGAGAGATAAGCTTCTGGATGAAACCCGTCCTGGGAAAGCTGACCATGAACCACAAGGAGATACTCCATGTAGCGGCCGAGATAGGCCGAATGGGTCTCGGCCCAGGATGCTTGGATGCCTTCCGTATCCTCGGTGTTCGTCTTGTAAAGCAGCCACCCAGACAGCGCGCCAATCAGGACCCATAGCAAGAGGATCGCAGGACTAGGCTGCCTTTTCTGCCGATAGGATGAATGCCGGAACGCCATGGTGCCTGTGGCAATACCACGCGAATGAGCTATCGGCGAGACCTGTTTCTTCGCGTCATTCTACTTCTTCCGGCCGAGATCCGTGCGGGCTTCCCAGGCTTCGAACTGGGTCTCCAACTCGCTCACTTTCTCCGGCATCTCTGCGGCCAGGGATCGCCCTTTGCCGCCACCAGCTTCCAATCCCCCACCCGGATCGCCTTGCCCTTGTTGTGAGACCAATAGAGCGCCTCGTGAGGCTCCCAGGTCTCGCCCGTTTCCAGGATCAGGGGCAGCAGAGACTTGCCCTCAAAGGGGAACGGCTTTTGCTCAGTGCCCTCCAAAGCTCCCGCCGCATCGAGCAGCGTCGGCATGATGTCGATCACGTGACAGACCTCCCACTGCGTGCCGCCTTCGCGACCATGCCCTACACCTTTTGGCCAGGAGAGGATCAGCGGTGAGCGGGTTCCCCCTTCGTGATCGTGCTGCTTGAAGAGGCGGAAAGGCGTGTTGGAAGCATTGGCCCAGCCGTAGCCATAGGATTGAAACGTTGTCTGCGGTCCAGGTGCAAGGCCGGAGATATTGCCGGGCTGGATGGGCTGCTTCTTGCCGTCCGTGGTGAAATCTCGCGTCCATGAACCCGTCCGCTTCTCGCCGTACTCCACATGGCAGCCCCCGTTATCGTGTTGATACATCACGATGGTGTTCTCGAACTCCCCCTTCTCCTTCAGATAGTCAATGAGCCGGCCGATATTGCGATCCATGCTGGTGATCTGCGCGGCATAGACTTCCATGCGTTGGGCCTGCCACTCCTTGTCATCGACATCCTCCCAGGCCGGGACTTCCGGATGGCGCGGTGACAGCGCCCAGGAAGCTTCCACCACACCCAGATCCATCATTCGCTGGTGACGCTCTTCCCGCAGCTTGTCCCAGCCCATGGCGTACTTGCCTTGATAACGAGCGATATCTTCTGGCTTGGCGTGCAGGGGCCAATGCGCCGCGGTGTAGGCCACATACATAAAGAAAGGCCTGGATGCATCCGCCGCCTTGAGGAACTCCAGTGCGTGATCCGTTATCGCATCGGTATAGTAGTAGTCTGGATTGTTCTCCCATTCCGACTCCATGCTCTCGCCGTCCAGGATCAAATCCGCCGGCGCGAAGAAATCCGAGGCGCCATGGATGGTGCCGTAATAGTGATCGAACCCCCGCTTGTGAGGAGCATTGGGGCCATTGGGTTCATCTGGACTTGAGAGGTGCCACTTGCCAGACATAAGGGTCGTGTAACCGGCATTGCGCAATACCCAGGGCAAGGTCACTGCCTCGGGATGCAGCCCCCCTTCCGCGGATCCCTTCCGGGGAAGAGCGGTCTTGGCATAGAGTCCTGTCATGAGACTGGCGCGGGTGGGCCAACACATATTATTCACGTAGTAGTTGGTGAATCGCAGTCCCTTGCCGGCCAGGGCGTCGAGATTTGGCGTTTCGATTTCACCTCCGTAACAGCCGAGGTCGGAGTAGCCCATGTCATCGGAAATGATATAGAGAATGTTCGGCTGATCCACGGCTTGCAGGCTCGTCAGGAATGTCAGGTGACAAAGTAGAAGGAACAAAAGTAGTGCTCGAAGAAACATGGTCTTGGGAGTTGGGATGTCAGCATGATCAGGGTGGAACTGGCAATTCGCCAAGCCTAATCCCCGGTCCCCCTGCGAATTTCAGTGGCCTTCCAGGGTGATCGCCGCTTGGGTCTCTCTTATGCATCGCCCCCTGCTGCTATTCCTCGCTGTCTTCCTGCTAGCCCCGATTTCCTGGGCCGCACCCGACAAGCCCAACGTCTTGCTGATTCTCCTCGATGATGCTGGTTGGACAGACGTGGGGTGTTTTGGCAGCCGCATCCAGACTCCGAACATTGATCGGCTCGCCTCGGAAGGCATGCGCTTCCCGGACTGCCACTCCGCCGCCCCCAATTGTTCCCCTTCCCGAGCCGGACTCCTGACCGGTCGCACGCCTTCGCGAGTGGGGATCTACAGTTACCTGCCCGCCAATCACGTGATGCACCTGCGCTCGGAAGAGATCACCCTGGCGGAACTCCTCAAGGGGGCTGGCTATCACACCGGACACTTCGGAAAATGGCACCTCTCGGAGCTGCTTTCCGATCAACCTCAACCAGGCGACCAGGGGTTCGACTACTCCCTGGGGACGGATAACAACGCGAGCCCCAGCCATCACAACCCCAACAACTTCGTCCGCAATGGCGAAAAGGTGGGGCCGATGGAAGGCTATTCCTGCCAGATCGTGGTGGATGAAGCGACGCGATGGCTGGACGACCTCCAGGAAGGCGGGAGCAAGGCACCCTTCTTCGCCTGCGTCTGGTTCCACGAACCCCACACTCCCATCGCGTCCCCGCCAGAGCTCGTGGAGAAATACCAGAAGCTCTATCCTGAGCTGAACAAGAAGGCGGCGACCTATTTCGCCAACATCGAAAATGCGGACATCGCCGTGGGCCGGTTGCTCGCCAAGCTCGATGAGCTGGGTCTGGCGGAGGATACGCTGGTCTATTTCACTTCGGACAACGGCGGTCTTAACGACTTCTCTACCGAAGGCTTGCGAGGCCAGAAATCTCACGTCTGGGAAGGTGGTCACCGGGTTCCGGGCATCTATCGCTGGCCCGGCGTCATCGAACCCGGGAGCGAGTGCCAGGTCGCGATCAGCGGTGTCGATTTCCTGCCCACGGTCTGCGAGATTGCTGGCGTGGAGCTACCGCAGGATCGCAAGATCGATGGCACCAGCATCCGTCCGCTCCTTGCTGGCAACTTCGATGCCTTCGAGCGCCAGACTCCGCTCTACTGGTTCTTCTACCGGCTCAATCCGGCCCTGGCCTATCGTGAGGGGGACTGGGTCGTCATTGCCAATACCAACGATGCCCAACGTCCCAAGGCTCACCAGTTGACTCGCGAGGACATGCCCAAGATTCGCGACAGCCTGCCGGTGCAGTTCCAGCTCTACAATCTCAAGGACGACTTGGCGCAGCAGAACGACCTGGCCAAGAGCCAGCCCGAACGCCTCGAGGAATTGGCCAAGCGCGCCACGGAGATGCACCGGGAGGTGATGGCGGACGGCCACTTCTGGGAGGTTCCCGAGGACTACCAGGCCAAGTCCAAGCGCAGGATCTGGGAATCGGACTAGTCGTCTGGATACCGCCAGACCATGTCACCGTGGGCTCGGTCGGGCAACCTGTCACTGAATTCCTTGCCCCCTTCAAAAACCCGGTTGGGACCGACTGCGATGAATCGATAGCGGCCGTTCCTGGCCTTCTCGTAGCGGATTGGCGTGGCAGGCAGGAAGCGGTCTTCTGGCAGGGCCGAGAGATACTCCGGCACAAGGTCGCTGAGATCCTCGGGGTAGACACTACTCTTCGAGAAGTACTGCTCCGAGGCGATGGCAAGGCGGGCCAGATCAATCCACTGTTGCAGGTAAAGCGCTCGATCCCCAGGCGGACGGAGCGCACTATCGTCAAGAAACAGCCGCCGACAGAAGGAAGTGGTGGTCGAGTGCCAGGTTTCGTAGGCATCCAAATCGGAAATGTTCACCTCCTTCCTGGCAGTGCCTCCCGATGCAAACAGGTGCTCTACTACGCCCTTCTGCAGTTCGAGATGAAATCGGCGATTGAGCCCTTCCGGTAACGCCGCATACCCCCACTTGATTGCCAACCTCCGAGGTCTCGCGAAATCACGCCCCT
>JBHIXE010000110.1:8288-14070 GCA_041984905.1 Verrucomicrobiales bacterium
ATCGTAGATCCTGCGCGCATGTCTTTCGCTCTCTTTGGCCTGAATCTGGACCCATTCCAGGTAGCGCTTGGCTGGGGCGGCATTGAGAAGAACTTGATCCAGCCGTTCCAGCTCCTGGTCCGACCAAAGCCGAATCAGCAATCCATCCCAGGTTGTTTTCCAGGCCACTTCCCAGGAGTACTCTTGCACCCCCTCTCTAATGGTAGAGAGATGTCTCCCCAAATTGAGGGCCGTTTCAATTTCATCAATGGCATCTCCGGCTTTTCTACCATCAATCGCCATGTATGCCAGCGCACCGAAGTAGTCTATCACGGCCCAACACTCCCAATCCGCACCCGGGAGAAGCCAGGTTCCTTCCGGCAACGTGGAGAACGAACGTCTCGCAGCAGCCCTCAACTCTTGGCTTTCTTCGAGTGGCTTGTCGAGATACCCCTCGAACCGAGAGATTGGCCTCCTCGGATCCGTATGCTGAAACCGGCGTTCGAAACCCACGTTGATTGGCATCTCCCCTACCAAGCCGCTCAGACTCACGATGTAAGTTTCCGTCGCCTGGCTTGCTGCGGCAATTTGCGAAATGGCGCTCTGGCTCTCTTTCCCCTCAATCCACTCCGCGACAATCGGCGCGGCAAAGAAATTCTCGTCCTCGGATTCTGGATCAGGATCCAGTTCCTCCCAGCTCTTGAGTACTCCGCGCCCCTCCCATTTCTCTTGAAACCGGGCCAACTGATACTTGCCTCTCCAATCCTCCTCCAGCCACAGACCAGCAAGAATCAAGATTGGCCATACAACCCAAAGCACCGCTTTCGGGATGCGCCGGTAACGGTCCCAAAGTTGAGCGAACACCTGCTGCACAGCTTCAGTTCAACCGTTCCTACCTGGAAATACAAGATTGGGTTTGGGTCTCCACACACCCTAAATTTCTTGAAATTATGTAAATGACAGATAAGTAAGCCGCCTCTTCTGGGATGTGCCTGAGGACTACCAGGCCAAGTCCAAGCGCAGGATCTGGGAATCGGATTAGAGCATTCTACCCAAAGGAAACTTCGCAACCAGTGAAAGCGAGGAAGTCCATTCTCCAGGCCGGAGGTCTACAAGTTCGTTAGCCGGTGGTATAGCGAGAGCATCGAGCGACACCACCGGAAAGAGACGAATATCAACGGTCCCCAGCGGGGCCCCGGAAAGCGCCGTGAAGGCAGAGTCCTCCTTTTGGGAGCTTCCTAGAACCCCGTTTGGGGTTCGTCCTACCTGCTTGGGTTCCGGTGGTGTCGCTCGTACCTCGCTTACCACCGGCTACCGAACTTATAGGCCTCCGGCCTGGAGAATGGTTCCATCTGGCATGCCCTCCGTACAGCGCCGCCTCCCATAACCTCGACATATCTCCACTGAAAATGCTCTAGATAGCCCTACCCACCCAAAACCAGAAAGATAAGCCCTCGGCTTGTCAGCGCTACCAACACAGCGGCGGCCATGCCGATGAACATGGGCTTGAGGCCTAACTCGCGAATGTGCTTCATGCTGGTGCCGAGGCCGATTGCGGCAAGGGCCAGGGTCAGACAGAACAGACTGAGCTCAGCTCCAGTGCTCAAGAGACGCTGCCAGATTTCCGCTGGCAGAATGCCGAACGCCTTGGTGCCGATGTCACCCAGAGAACGCACGGCGGCGAGTACTACAAAGGCAATGACGAAGCCGGGAATCAGTTGGCGCAGTGGCAGCCGGTTGGCGCTCCTGGCTCCGGCGGTGAGGGACTGGCGTCGATTCATGATCGCCAGGATCGGGATGACCGCGCCCATGCAGACGTTTCGCACCAGCTTGGTGATCGTGGCGACTTCCAGGGCCTCCGGCGAGTTGTAGGCCGTCTGATACATCAGGCCCGCGCCCGCCACTTGCGAGGTATCGTGAATAGAGGTGCCCAGGAAGAATCCTGCCAGAGTCGGATCTCCCTGGAACATCCAGTGCGCCAGGAAAGGGTAGGTGATAAGGCCCAGCATCCCAAACACGGTTATGACCGCCACGGCGTAGCTGACCTCTTCGTCATCCGCACCCACTGCAGGTCCCGTAGCGACAATGGCGGAGACGCCACAGATGCTGGTGCCGACTGCGATGAGCGAACTCATGGTCCGCGAAATGCCCGCCCGTTTCCCGAGCCAAAGCACTCCCGCCACTGCGACTGAGATGCAGCCAATGACAATGGGAAGGGCGTAGAGTCCGATCTGGCCCAGGGCCATCAGGCTGAGCCGCAATCCCAGCAGTGCCACGCCGACTCGAAGGATGACTTTCACGCAGAAGGTCAGGCCCTCGCGGTAACAGGCGGGAAGCCCGATGGTATTGCGGATGATCAAGCCCAGCAACACCGTCACCAGGATGGGACTGATCGGGGAGCTCTCCATCCCGAACAAGGCAATGCCGAGCCAGCGGGAGAGAAGGGTGGCGACCCAGGCAACAAAGATCGCTAACAGCAGGCCGGGAGCCAGGTCGCCCAGTTGATCGAGGCGACGGAAGAGGCTGCGCTGCCAACGACGCCGGCCAGGTAGCTCCTTGGCCACCGGAATCTCCGGGATGCCTTCGAAGCTATCCAGTGAGCCGACCGACTCACTGGCGAGGTAGACGTTGAATGGTCTGCCTCCCTGGCCTGGCGTACTACTCATCTATATCAATGATCAGGAAGCGACGAGAGCGGCAAGCACCTTGCGAGTGCCGGTGAAGGTGCGGCGACCGTGCATGGCGACATAGTTGTCCACCAGGGCCACATCCCCGTTTTGCCAGGGCACATCAAAGGTGATCTCTTCCGCGAGAGCCGCGGCGCGGTGGGCGTCCTCTGGATTCAGCGGAGTGCCATCGCCGAAGGTGATAGCCTTGGCAGGATCATTCCGGGTGTCTTTCCAGCCCTCAAAGGCAGCGATCAACTGGTTGAAGAAGGTTTTGCGACCATCAGGCATTTCCCGTACGGCGTCCAGCAGGGGAGTCGTGGCCTCCAGGCAGCCGTCTTCCAGCCAGCGGTAGGTGTATCCCAGCTTCTCCATGGCGGCTTCCGCCTCTTCCCGGGTTTCCACGCTGAAGGTGCTTTGCCAACTGCGTCCCATGCCGGACTGTGCATCATTGGCGGCGGGCATCACGCTGCGGTACTTGAGGCCTTTCTCCTCGCAGTTTTTCGCAAACTCGGGCAGTTCCTTCTTGAGCATGTCAAAGAGCACATCGGAGCGGCAGAGCGGAGTCGCGCCACCTTCCTCGGCCGCTTGCTCGCAGAAGAAGAACAGCTTGCTGGGGTAAACCGGGGTCTGCGCCATTTCATGGTGCAGGTAGATGGTCACGTCCTTTGGCGCTTCGTTCGCGGTGAAGACGAGTTCGGTCCGGTTGGTCCGCACCGCGTTCGAGAGGGAATCCTCGTACTTGAACTTTGGAAAATCAAAGGCGCGGATAAACGCATCGAAGTCCAGGTCCGTGTGCAGCGGGAAATTGCGGAACAGAATGGCACCGCTTTTGGCGGCCTTGGCCTCCAGTTCGTCTTTGTTTTCCTTCACCCATTGAAGCGCTTGCTCCAGGGTAGCGTCCGGGCTCTGGCATTCGAGAATCAGCGGAAACAGGGAGTCGTCCCAGTTCTGTTGCGTGGGGAGTTCAATGTCCCGAACGGTGATGGTGGCTTCACCAAGGGTTTCGGTTTGGGATGTCATGGTAACGGATAGGTTAGGAGTTCGTCGCCGGCTGTGTTCCATCAGAAGAACACTCCGGCTTGATGGGTATAGGTTTTACGTCGAATTCCGAGCTTGGTCTATCCGCATTTTGCGGGTAGTTTGTTGTGGATTTACGACAACATGCCGGTGGAGCTGAAACGAGTGGCCGTCATCCTTGAGGGGCGGGTGCAATACGAGCGCAATCTGCTGCTTGGCATCCGCGATTTTGTGGCCGAGTCCGGAGATTGGCTGATCCGCCTGGAGATGCCCGGCCTGCGTCGCTTGACCACACTCACCAGTAAGCCGGATGGCATCCTCTTCCAGGCGGCGGGGCTTTCCCGGGAAACGCTGGAGGAATTGTCTCAGACTTCCACGCCCTGTGTCCACCTCTCTGATGAGCCGGAAGGATTCGACTTCCTCCATGTGGGCCTGGACAACCGGGAGATTGGTCGGTTGGCGGCGCGCTATTTCCTCAAGCGGCACTTTCGCAGCTTTGCCTTTGTGGGAGTACAGGGAGTGCGATTCTCCCGGATTCGCGAGGAGTCGTTCAAACGAGCTCTGCAAGACTCCGGGCATAAACTGGTAAGCACGAATCTCAATGAGGGCCGGCCGGACGAGCCGAAGGATTTGCGCTGGCTGCAGCGCCTCCCCAAATCGACCGCGCTCTTTGCAGCCCACGACGAATGTTCCCTCTACCTCACCACGCTTTGTCGCGGCGCGGGAATCCGGGTGCCGGAAGATATCGCCGTGTTAGGTGTGGACGACGATGAATTGATCTGCGAGTTGGCGGCGCCCAAGCTCTCCAGCATCTCCGTGCCTTCCCGCTTGGTGGGACAGGAAGCGGCTCGCCGGCTTGATCAAATGATGCATGGGGACAGGCAGGTGGAGTCTGCGCTCTTGCCGCCGAGCGGCGTGATTTCCCGGCACTCTACCGAGGTGCATCGCACGGACGATGAGATTGTGAATCGATCCCTGCGTTTCATGCGATCCCACCTGCACCGGCGGATCAATGTGGATGACGTCTTGCGCGAGACAGGCGTGAGCCGGCGACTGCTGGAGCGGAAGTTCCAGTCGGCCCTGGGCCGGACACCTCTTCAGGAAATCCAGCGCCTGCGAATGGAGCTCGCGGAGCGGCTTCTGGTGGAAGGAAACGCCACGCTTCAGGAGATCGCGTCGGCCTGCGGCTGCCGGGACGCATCTCACCTCGTGACTCTGTTTCGCCGCACCCATGGAGAAACGCCCGGCCAGTTTCGAGAACGCTCGCATCGAGGCAAGGGGAAAGGGTAGGTTTAGATCGAAATGAGTATGACTGTGGCCGAACTGATTGGAAGGTGGCAGGGGCATTCCACGGCAATCCCGAACTACGACTCGCGACGTGAGTTCCTGACGTTCACATTAGACGGTGAGTACCGCTGGGACATAATGGAGGGCGATCATATTAGATGTGTATTGCATGCCCCGTTTTCTCTCACCGATGATGGAATGCTGCAGGCTGAGGGAGGGCATTCTTACGCAGCCTTTCGTTGCGAAAGACGGGGAGAGTTTCTGGCAGTGACGCCATCGCATGGGATGACGACCTTATTCAGTCGGGTCGATACTAAAGGGAAAGGCGAGGTCCCTGCGTAGCGTATCCCTGATTGGCATGCGGCTGATTCTTCTCATTACTCTCTTCCTTTTGACTCCCGACGCGGAGGCGGATTGGAATGAGAACTGGCACCGTAGCTGGCGCGAGTGGGGGCCGACTTCGGACTACTACACCTGCGAGCAGATCCTCCAGGCTCCCTGGCTCAATTTCGAGACCGCCTTGCGCATGATGCCGGTGGCCATCAGCGCGCCCGGACCGGCCTTGGCCAGCACCGCGCCCACGATGCCGCCGATCAGCGCGTGCGAGGACGAGGACGGCAGCCCTTTCCACCAGGTGATCAGGTTCCAGACGATGCCGCCGAGCAGCGCGCACAGGATCACCTGCGGGGTGACCTCGACCACGCTGGTGTTGAGCAGGCCGTTGGCGATGGTCAGCGCCACCGCGGTGCCGGTCAGCGCGCCGATCAGGTTCATGCCCGCGGCCAGCATCACCGCCCAGCCGGGCGAGAGCACCTTGGTGGCCACCACGG
>JBHIXE010000111.1:0-9165 GCA_041984905.1 Verrucomicrobiales bacterium
TCCCGGTGCACATGCGGTAGACCTCCGCGCGCGCATCGTCAAGAGGCTCTCTGTTCTCATCATCCAGCTTGATCTTCTTGCCTGGCGTGATGGTCTTGGCCGCGACATCGATCTCCAGGATCTGGCCCGTGTTCACCTCGTCTCCGCAGATCAGCACGGAATTCCCAAGCTTGGCGATCCCGCTCAGTTCCTGGTTGTCACTGATGCGCCCTTTGACAGTGTAGGTCGCAGTGGGCTGGAGGGTTTCCGCAAAGAGAGTCGTAGCGGCAAGGCTGACCAGTAGCAGGGATACGACAAAGAAGCGCTTTCTCATGTGGTGTGGAATGACCCGACCGCTCCTTTGGATTTGGTAGAACTCCAAGCAACTTTGTGTGACACTAAGAAGCGATGCCTTGGGTCATCAAAGAGCGAAAGATAGGCCGGGCTGGCGGGGAGAAACAAAGAGTAGCTCGCCAACAAGGGAGGGACCGCAAATATGGAGAGGGCTGCTGGACCATCGGCTATGTTATCGATGGCGAGTTTGTGGAGCAGGAGCAAGCCCTTCAAACGGTGTATTACCACAGCTACGAGGTCTACCTGGATAACCATCCCGAAGACTTAGAAATCTTACTTGGCCTCGCGAAGGAATTACGCAATCCCCATTCTGAGGCTACCACTGGAGTCGACCTTCAAGTTCCTGCGATCTTGGCCTACCTGGAATCCAGGGGACTAGAATTGCAGGGCACCGAAGTCGTAGATATCGGCACATGGAAGGGGCAGGCCTCACACCCCATCAGTGTTCGGTTGAGTCCCCTTCAGATTCCCTGCTGTATCCATGACAAATGGACCTTGGAGAAGTTCTGGCAAGAACGTAAAGTCCTGGCTGTCTGGGAAGACTGAGAACTTCCTACTGAACCTGCCCCAGGCTCGCTTCGATCAACCGGTCGAGCTGCACCTGAGTCAGCCCGGAGCCGGTATCCAGGAAGCTGACCACGAAGTTGCCCTGACGCAGGGTGAAGTCCCGCACCGGCGTTTCTCCCAAGAGATACTCTTCCAGGGTGTATTGGTGCAGGATTCCAGAGAGGTCGCCACCGACTTGGTGAGGTATCTGACTGTCATCTCGCACCCGCACTTTCGAGTGCCGCTCCAGATCCTTCATACTCTGAGCGGAGAGATGATCGATCGCTTCCACCATGAGCTCGGCGTTCTGCTCGGTATCAAACTCGAATACCGCCACGTCCATGCTCTTGCTGAGATCCGTCTTGTGGGGCATCAGGATAAAGACGGATTCCTGAAGGCCACGCATGATGGTTTCCCGCTTCTCCCGCTCCACTTCGGCAATGATCGTACGAAGGCTGAAGTCGCCCATGTTGGTGGCGAAAAGGCCCCACTCATCACCCAGCACCATCGGCATGGAGGAAGCCTTGACCCTGGCGTTGTAATCCGGCAAGGGTTCCGGATTGGGAGTGTAGGTCTCCGGCTGAGTGATCATTGAACTACGCTTCGGAGGTGCGTCCATGATCTCCCAGATCCTGTCCATCCCCCCTTCCTGGAAGTGATGCTTGATGAAGCGTTCGCCACCCGCATAGACCTGCTCGAACTGAACGGCCTGGGTGTGCATCATGCGCTCATAAAGCCAGGCGTCTTCTTCAATGTTTCCCGCAACGAAGAATTGGGAAGCTTCCTTGGCCGCTCCCTGAAATCCCAGGCGATCCGCCACGGCGTTCTGAATGAATACGGCGTGCCCTTCGATGGTGGCACTGAACGCGCTGCCTTCATCGGAGGATTCGGTGGCAAGCAAGGTCTCTTGCAAGCTTATCTCCTGATCTTGCATGGCGTGGGTCAGTTCGTGCCCTACCACAATCTGCATGATTTGATCCTGATATTGGGGATCGATCTCCCGGGTCTCCATGGTCGACTCCAAGTTCTGGGGCAGCACATAGACGATGTGATCTTCCGCTCCGTATTTTCCAAGCAGAGAAGGCGCGATGAGGCTGGCGCTATAGTAGGAGCGCAGATAAATCACCGCTTTCGATACATCTGGAAACATCTTCTCATACTGCGGCGCGAGATCCCGGGCCATGATCTGGATCATCTGGAAGTTACCCACCGCCTTGACCTCCGGCTGCTTGATGAATTTGCGATGGTTCAACTCCTCCACCAGAGGCGTTATCTCCGTGGCGTAGGTTGCGATCTGTTCGTCGGTGAAGGCGGATTCCCTCCCTGCCAGCTTTTCGTCCAGGTAGCCCAGCATCGACTCCATCTTGGCATTGGCGTCCGAACCGGATTCGAGCAGGGATTGGAAGCTTTCCGAACCGCTCTTCCAGGCGGAGTCCAGATTCTCCTTCAGCGTCTTGGTATCGGTGGGGATCATCTTCCGCAACCCACTGAAGAAACCGCCCCCGGATTCCTCTTCCTGGTTGTCCTGACCAATGACCGGGATGATCAGGGCGCTCAAGATTCCGATGATCACCAAACTCCGAATTCGAGAGAAACTCGTAACGATTGCCATGATCGAAACCCTAGGGACGGCAATCCTTCTTGTCCAGAATAACCCTGAGGAGAAGTGCTAGGTCAGGAGGATGTAGCGCGCCCCAAAGATCAGTGCCGAAGACACAAAGATCAGCGTCATGCGGAACTGGGAGATCGGGCCCTGAATGACTTCCGTTTTCAGCATGCGATCCCAGGTGGTGATCCCGTTGAGCTGCAAGCGCCGGAAAGCCAGAAAGTTCGCGATCCACTGCAGGGCCGCCATGCCGCCTCCCATTCCTAGCAGCCACACCAAAATGGCGCGCGACAGGGAGGTCGGGAACCCTAACTTGGTGCCTCGGCTTGTCTGCACCCGGAGATTGAAAAGGTATTTGCCGAACGTCGTGCCAATGGTGGCGAGAAAGACCGATTCCAAGAGGTGCCAGCCCAGAATACTACCCATCTGGATAAATAGGATCCGGTAGGTATAGGCTTGCTGTTCCTCGGTCATTCCCTCCCGCAAGCCTTCCCAGAAAGT
Organism: Verrucomicrobiales bacterium; assembly: GCA_041984905.1. Classification (GTDB taxonomy): domain Bacteria; phylum Verrucomicrobiota; class Verrucomicrobiia; order Verrucomicrobiales; family DEV007; genus JBHIXE01. The sequence goes on from JBHIXE010000111.1 coordinate 2,987, forward strand.
GCGATCGTCAACCGGTGGTTCCGGCAACGGCACCAGCATCAGCACGATGGTGTGCAACAGGAAGACATCCAGCATGCGCGCCCCAAACCGGGCAAAGGCATGAGAAGTGAGCTTCTCATACGGAACCTGGGTCTGAGCCGCGGGAGGAGGTCCGGGATTCTTGGCCAGCTCCTCATCCAACTGTTCCTGTTCCAGTTCTTCGATCAGGACGAGCACAGACTCGATGTCTTCGAGCGGTTTCCAGGAGTCTTCCCCCTGCATCCAGCCCAGCGTCTTCCGATCGACCTTCCCTTCCTCCAGCTTTTCATAGACCTGACGGCGGGTGAAGGGGCCCTGCTTCTGCTTATCGACTACCAGATAGATATCGTCCATGACACAGATCAGGCAGTGGATTCATCGCGGAGTGCCTGAGCGGCATCCATGCGAGCGGAAAAATACGCCGGCAATAGAGAAGCGAGGACGCAGGCCACAAAAGCGCCGCCTGAGATCGAAAGCACATCGACCAGCCGCACATGAGAGGGCACCTCACTCAACATGTAGATCTCCTGGGAAAACACGTCGATGCCCGTGACGCTGGAGATCAGCTGAACCACTTCTTGCCGGACAGCCAGGAACAGGATCGCGAAGGTCAGGCCCAGTCCCGTCCCGATGGCAAAGACGACCAATCCCTGCAATACGAACACGCCGACAATCTGGCTCACCTGGGCTCCCACCGCTTTCAACATCCCGATCTCCCGTCGCTTCTGGGTCGTTACGGTAATCATCGTGGCCATGAAGCAGAAGCCCGCCACCATCATGATGAGCGATAGCAGGAAATACATGATGAGCCGCTCCACCGTCACCGTCTCGAAAAGCGCATAGTTCCGCTCAGCCCAGGTCGTAATGACATCGTCCTCTCCCAATCGCTGGTAGAGGTCGTACTTCACCGGCTCGGCCAGGTGCGGGTCATCCAATTGCGCGGAGACGCCATGCACCGCGGCGCCGAGTTTGTAGAGGTACTGGCCGTGTTCCAGCGGGATGAAGACGTATTCGCGATCGAAGTCATAACGGCCGCCACTGAAGATCCCCACCACTTCCATCTCCGCCGGGAAGATGAGATTGTCCGGTTCCCTGCCTTCATGATAGGCGTCCAGGAGTTCGCGTCCATTGGCGAGGGAACGCAAGAGAACGGTATCCCCCACGGTCACGCCCAATTCCTCAGCCAGGGCTTTGCCGATGACGACGTAGTCATCCGAGAGGTCGAAGCGTCCCTCCACAATGAGGGAGTTTAGCCGATCCAGAATGGGGCCCGGTTGCGGATCCAGGCCCTGAACCTGAACGACCCAGGGGCGCTCACCATGATCCAAGACCACTTGTCCGTGAGAGAAAGGCGCGGCATCCACCACGTTTGGGTTCTCCTTCACCTTCTCCAGTACTTCGGGCCAGTTGTACATGAGCGAACTCTGCGTGACCACGAGGTGCGGCTCAAAGCCCAGCACGGTCTCCTGAATCTTCTCGCCATACCCCGTCATGATCGCGTTCACCGCGGTCAGGACCCAGACGCCCAGGACCACGCCGCCAATCGAGATGATGGTGATGAGAGATACGAACGACCGCTTGGGTCGCAGATATCGAAGACTCAAAAACAGACTGAAGGGTTTGTTCAAATGGTAGACTGGTTACGGAGCGATAGAGCAGCATCAAGCCGGGATGCGACATAAGCCGGCAATAAGGACGCCAGCGCACAGGCCAGGAACGCGCCACCCGCGATGCGCATGAGGTCAAGGATCGTAATCATGGCCGGCAACTGATAGAGAGAGTAGAGAGCCGGCGAGTAGATATCCATACCGGTGATCGCAGCGATGCCGTGAACGAGATTCTTGCGGATCAGGAGGACAAAGAAGGCAAAGCCGATCCCCAGGCTGGTGCCTAACAGACCTACCAGGATCCCCTGTCCCAGGAAGGCTCCAACGATTTGTCCGGTCCGCGCGCCCACCGCTTTCATGATGCCGATCTCCCGCCGCTTCTGGGTGGTCACCGTGATCATGGTGTTCATGATGCAGAAAGCCGCCACGACGATGACCATGAAGAGCAGGAAGAACATCATGAGCCGTTCCAGCGCCACCGCATCGAAGAGCTTCTTGTTCCTCTCCACCCAGGTATCTACATTCACGCGGTCACCAACCAGCGCCACGAGGCGTTCCTTCACGACATCCACCTGGAAGGGCTCTTCAGCGAGTACATGGATGCTGTCCACGCTGCCGCCCAGATCATAGAGATACTGGCCAATCTCCAAAGGGATGAACACGATCGTGTCGTCGTAGTCATGACGACCGGAATCGTAGATTCCCACCACGGTCAGTTCGGCGGGCTGGATGAGATTCTCCGGTTTGCGATCCGTGTTAAAGGCGTCGAGCATCTCCCGACCATTGACCAGGGACAAGAGCGAGACGGTATCCCCCACATTGATCGACATGCCCCGGGCCAACGTGGAGCCGATCACGATGTTGTCGTCGGTTAGGTCAAACTCGCCCACACCATTGCCGATCAGCGTCTCGTATTGATCGGAGAACCCTCCCGGTTCCGGATCGATCCCGTAGATCTGCACCACCCAGACTCGCCGGTTGAAATCCAGAACCACCTGCCCGCGAGCATTGGGCGCCACGTCCAATACGCCCGGCACCTCCGCGACCTCGTCCAGCAGTTCGTACCAATCCTCAATGGGCTCATTGGCGTCCTTACTCAGCACCAGATGCGGCTCGAATCCCAGGATCGCTTCCCGCATCTCGATGTTGAACCCGGTCATGATCGCGATCACCACCGTCAGACTTGAAACCCCAATCACGACTCCAATTGTGGAAATGACGGTGATCGCCGAGACAAAGGTGCGCTTGGGTCGCAGGTAGCGCAGGCTGAGGAACAAGCTGAACGATCTTTTCAAAGACAAAACGCGGTGGAAAGTGGGGTTCAAATTAGCAGCCTTGCTCCAATCGGGAAGTTGAATTGTCAGCGAAGTTGCGGCTCTTTAGCGCTTTATCCCCCGATTTCAACCTCGATGCCACCCACCAAAACCGCCAAACCCAAGTCAAAACGTTATCGCACCCTTCTTCTTTTCGGCGCTCCCGGCTGCGGCAAGGGCACCCAGGGACGCGTGATTGGAAACATCCCACGCTTTCACTATTTCTCCTGCGGCGACGCGTTCCGTTCCCTGGACACTCGCTCTCCCATCGGGCAGAAGTTCGTGAAGTATTCTTCCAGGGGGCAACTCGTTCCGGATGAGTTGACGGTGGAGTTGTGGAAATCTCAGATCGACAAGCAGATCGCCAGTGATCACTTCAAGCCGGATATCGATTTCCTCCTGCTGGACGGCATTCCGCGGAGTGTGAAGCAGGCCAAGCTCCTGAAACCGCACCTGGACATCCACTGCGTCCTGCATCTCTCCTGCCCGGATCGCGATGAGCTGGCTCGCCGGATTCGCAAACGCGCACTCAAGGAAAACCGCTGGGATGATGCCAATGAGGAGACCATCAAGAGCCGGTTCGAGATCTACACCAACGAATCCAAGCCCATCCTGGAGTACTACGGAGACAAGCTCGTCAACACGATCGACGCCTCCCAGCCTCCGGTGAAGGTGCTGTCTGACGTCCTCCAGGTCATCATGGAAACCCCATCCTGGAAGAAGATGTCCAAGGTGGTAGTGTAAGCCCCAAGATGCGGATCGTTTTCATGGGAACGGGGGACATTGGCCTGCCCTCGCTAAGATGGTTGCTGGACTGGGACGGCGGCGAAGTCGTTGGCGTATTCACCCAGCCCGATCGTCCTGTGGGCCGCAAGATGATCCTGACCGCGCCAGAGCCCAAGAACCTGGCGCTGCAGCATGGCGTTCCGGTCTTCCAACCCGAGAAACTGCGGGGATCACCGGAGATGGAAGCACTGAAGGAGCTGAAGCCGGACGTCATCGTGGTGATGGCCTATGGCCAGATCCTCTCGAAAGCAGTGATCGATCTGCCAACCATTGCCTGCCTCAACCTGCATGCCTCCATCCTGCCCCGGCACCGTGGCGCGGCACCGATTCAGGCTGCCATTCGCGATGGCGACTCCGAGACGGGCATCACGGTGATGTATGTGGACGTGGGCCTGGATACGGGGGATGAATTGCTGGTGGAGACTTGCCCCATTCTCTCCACGGATACCGGACAAACACTTCACGACAAGCTCGCGGAGATCGCTCCCGTGGCCTTGAGCAAGGCCCTGGCTCTGCTGGAAAAGGGAGAAGCACCTCGCATTCCTCAGGACGATTCCCGCGCTACCCACGAGCGGAAACTGAACCGGGAACACGGCGAGATCGATTGGACGAAGAGCGCCGAACAACTCGAGCGCCTCATCCGGGCCTACGATCCCTGGCCTGGCACCTACACCCTTTTGGATGGTCGTAAGCTCAAGATCCTTCCCCCAAGCGTCGCCCTAACCGGTTCCAAAGAGGCGAGGCCGGGAACGATCACCGTCGCGGAGGGCGATCAATTGGTCGTGGCCTGCGGGGAAGGCTGTCTGCGGCTCCAGGAAGTCCAGCTGGAAGGCCGCAAGCGGCTCGACGTGAGGAGTTTCCTCGCAGGATCCGGTGATGCGGCCCAGGTGGGCACGGTCCTGGGCTAGCCTCTGTTTCTCCCGACGACGGAGAGTGATCCCCCGAGCTGCCCGCTCGATTTATCCTTTCAAAACCACGTTGCATCTGGCCAGAGCTCTGCTTTGGTGGCGGCCCAGAATGTTCACAGAAAAGGAGCGGAGACCGTTTAAGCGAGTCGTCTTGAAACTCAGCGGGGAGGCTCTTCGCGAGCCGGACAGCCACGACAATATTTCGCCGGAGATTGTCGAAGACATGGCCAGACAGATCCAGCAGGCGCATCAAACCGGTCTGGAGATTGCAGTTGTCGTAGGCGGAGGCAACTTCTGGCGCGGAGTGAGCGCCAGCAACCGGGGCATGGCCCGGGCCACGGCGGACCACATCGGGATGCTGGCCACGGTCATGAATTCGCTGGCGATTCAGAGCACCCTGGAAAGCCTGGGAGTTCCGGCCATCGTTCAGTCGGCCATCGAGATGAAGAACGTCGCCGAACCCTTCATTCGCCGCTTGGCCACCCGTCACCTGGAACGCGGCCGGGTTGTCATCTTTGGCGCGGGAACCGGGAATCCCTTCTTTTCCACGGACACCGCAGCAGCATTGCGCGCCAGCGAGATCAATGCGGACGCCGTGCTCAAGGCCACCATGGTGGATGGTGTCTACGATAGCGATCCCAAGAAGAATCCGAACGCCGTGCGTTATGAGTCCCTCACTTTCACCGAAGCTATCCAGCAGGAACTCAAGGTGATGGACACCACGGCCTTCTCGCTCTGCCGGGAAAACAACAAGCCGATCGTCGTCTTTGACATGACTGCCGAAGGCAACATCCGCCGCGCCCTGATGGGCGAGCCGATTGGCACCATCATCCTCAACGAGAAAACGGCCTGACAAGCTGCCCGGTTTGCCTTACATAGTGGGTTTGATCAACCCAACTTGTAGAGAATGGACGCTGACGAATTGATGCTCGAAACCGAGGATGCGATGGACAAAACCGTCGAATTCCTCTCCCACGAATTTGCAACCGTGCGCACCGGCAAGGCCTCGCCCAGCTTGGTGGAAAACATTGATGTGAATGTGGTGAGTTACGGAGCTAGCTCCAAACTGAAGCAGCTCGCCATGATCACCACGCCGGAACCTCGGCTCATCGTGGTGCAACCCTTTGATGCCAGCACGACTTCGGACATCGAGCGTGCCCTCAAGGAATCCCGTCTCGGCATCAACCCGAACGTGGATGGCAAGATCATCCGTCTGCCCATTCCGGAACTTTCCGAAGAGCGCCGTAAAGAAATGGTGAAGCTGGCCAAACAAATGGCGGAAGAAGCCCGGATTGGCGTGCGCTCTGTCCGTCGCGATGCCATGGACAAGATCAAGTCCGCGGCCAAGGGAGGCGAAATTACCGAGGACGATCAGAAGCTTTACGAAAAGGACATCCAGAAACTGACGGATGATCACGTGGCCAAAATTGATGAGGCACTTGAGAAGAAGGAAGCTGACATCATGACGGTGTAATCACCGCGCCCCCTTTCCCGATCCTCCAGATCCCTATGCCCGCCGACCTCGCTCCTGAGCAGTTCCTCGACCT
>JBHIXE010000111.1:9175-14053 GCA_041984905.1 Verrucomicrobiales bacterium
CACACGGAGCACGGAGCGCTTTTTGAACCCGGGGAACCCGTTTGGACGGCCCTCGGTCGCATCAAGCATTACCTGGCGGAACACATTACCGGCCCTCAACACGCCGCAGCGGACGTCAGCGCCCAGGCGGCGATTGGACCCTATGTTCACTTGGGTCCCGGCACGGTCGTGGAGCCCTTTGCCACCGTGAAAGGTCCGGCCTGGATTGGGCCCAATTGCATCATTCGCAGCGGGGCCTACGTCCGGGAAAATGTCATCGCCGGGGAAGGCGTCATGATGGGCAACTCCTGCGAGTTCAAGAACTGCTTGCTCTTCGACCATGCGGAAATCCCCCACTTCAACTATGTGGGTGACTCCATCCTGGGTTACAAAGCGCACTTGGGTGCCGGCGTCATTCTCTCAAATGTTCGATTGGACCGTCGTAATGTGGTCGTCCAGGCCGAAGGCGAACAACTCGACTCCGGGCTGAGCAAGTTCGGCGCCGTCGTCGGTGACCGCACGGAAATCGGCTGCAACAGCGTCCTCAGCCCCGGCAGCATCGTCGGCCGGGACTGCATTCTCTATCCCGGCACCCAGTGGCGCGGATTCCTGCCCTCCAGCCAGATCGTTAAGCTGGTGCAGCAACAGAAGGTGATCCCGCGACGCTTCTGAGCCCCAGAAGAAAAGACTGTCTACTGTCGCACTGTTTACTGTCGCACTGATCCCTACCGGATCGCCTCCCCGGTGGCCACATCCAAGCCCAGTTTGCGGAGCGTCTCCTCGTGCTGCTCCCAGGGAATCTCGATGGGCTCACCGATCGGCACTTCGTCCCGGTTGATCCCGGCGGAGAGTTGCCAGATGCGGTAACGGGTTCCGGTGTCAATAGAAGGCATGGCCTTGGCGGAACGCTTGTCTTCCGCACCATCGTTTTTCCACTGCATGGCGATGCGATGCAGCGTGACAATGCGAACCCAGTGCCAGGGTTTCTCGCAAACCAGCATGTTGCGGCACCAGTTCCAATCCGCGAACTGCTCCAAATCTTCCTGACGAATCAGGAAACAACGGATGCAACGCCGCTTCACCAGAGAACGGTCCTCGGAAGTCATGGCAAAGAGCCACACTTCTCGTGGGAAAGGTGTAGTGGCCAGATGACCTGCGATCTCGGAGAACGCTCCGTTCACAATTTCGAATCCTACCGAATTCCGAGCATCCAGAATGGGATCCTGGAGTGAGGTCTTCTCCGCAAGACGCCGGACTTCATCCTGAGCGGCGGCATTGTGATACAGTTCGTTGATCGTGGTGCTGGGACAGGCATTGCGGAAGAGCAAGGCAAAGCGATTCCCCACCGGATAGAGCACATGCATTTGGAAGAGCACGATGTCGGTATCCCCACGGTGAATGGCTTCCAAGGCCCGAAGACGCTTGCGGAACACCAGAAACCAGGTGGCAATGATCCCGAAGACAAACCCAAGGAACTGACCGACAACTTGAGGGACCACTTCGGCCCATTGAACGTTTTGGAGGAACTCCTGCATGATGATGAGAGCGAGTGTGGATGGGGGTAGGAATGTTGCAAAGCTTCAATTCCGCCATACATCCCACATCCAAACGCCGCACCCTTGCGCCGCCTCCGTCCCCGGCAGAATCTCGTAGCCTTCTATCCAGACGGACCGGGCAAGTAAAGGATTCACCGGAATGTCTCGGTTAGCGGTGACAAAAGACATTGCCAGCCTTTTGGCCCCTTGCTTGAATCCTAGGGTATGCCCCCCAGAATCCCCGTCTTTGCCTTCTTCACGCTTTGCCTGCTGAGTTCTGTCTTCGCTCAGCACGATCCTCAACGGAATGCGACGCAGTTCATTGCCGCCAATCACCTGGACAAGGCGGAAGCGGAACTCAAGAAGGCTGATGCCGACGATCCGGAAACGCTCTTTGTGGAGATGATGATGGAGTTGAAGCGTGGTGACTCGGACGCCGCCGTGGTCAAGGCCCAGGCAGCACTCGACGCTGGGCTTCCTTTCCGTCGCCTCGTGGCAGGACCTCGCGAACTGCTCTCGGATCTGTGGAAAACCGACGCCTACAAACAGTGGTATGCCGCGAACGACGGGGATTCCCTGCAATTGCTCCATGGACCGATGGTGGGCTCGGTCACCGATAGCTCGGCGTCCTTGTGGGTTCGGACGGCCAAGCCAGTCGCCGTTCACATTCGGATCGGAGACCAGGTCTATCCAGGGGTGAAGACCACCGAAGACACTGATTTGACCGGTGTGATCCGCGTGGAAGGACTAGAGCCCAACACCACCTACGACTACGAGGTCCTCATCGACAATGTGCCTCAATCTGCGGAGAATACCCGGTTCACCACCTATCCAACCAAAGGCGAAGCGGCTGCCTTCAATGTCACCTTCGGCGGTGGCGCGGGCTATGTGCCGGAGTGGGAATATATGTGGGACACCATCCTCAAGTTCGAGCCCTCCGCGATGCTGATGCTGGGCGACAACGTCTACATCGATCAACCCGAACACCTGCTCTGCCAACACTATTGCTACTATCGCCGGCAGGCACGCCCGGAATGGCGACGCCTTATCGCCACGACTCCCATCTATTCGATCTACGACGATCACGATTTCGGCGATAACGACTGCATTCCCGGGCCAGAGATCGAGAAGCCGGCCTGGAAGCGATCTGTCTGGAATACCTTCCGTCAGAACTGGGTGAACCCTTCCTACGGCGGCGGCGAGGAACTGCCTGGCTGCTGGTACGACTTCCAGATTGGCGATGTGCATTTCATCATGCTGGACGGGCGCTATTACCGGGATCTTAAGGGCGGTTCCATGCTTGGACCTGTCCAGAAAGCCTGGGTCAAGGACACGCTCCAGAAGTCGGAAGCCACCTTCAAGATCCTCACTTCGCCGGTACCCTGGACTGCCGATATCAAGCCCGGCAGCAGAGATCCCTGGGACGGTTACCCCGAGGAGCGAGAGGAGATCTTCTCCTTCATCGAATCCAACAAGATCGACGGTGTATTTCTGGTCGCGGCGGACCGGCATCGCACGGATCTCCGCACGACGGAGCGGCCCAATGGCTACACCCTCTACGAGTTCGAAAGCTCCAAACTGACCAACCGCCACACCCATAAGGTGATCAAGACGCCCGGTCTCATCTGGGGCTACAAAGACGAGTGTTCCTTTGGCCTGATGCGTTTTGACACCACTCAGGAAGATCCCCAGGTTACCTTTGATTGCGTGACGATCGACGGTGAAGTGAAATACTCCCACACACTGAAAGCGAGCCAATTACAATCCAACTAGCTGCCCTTCCAACCATGAAAATCCCATTCTCTATCATTGCCGTCCTGCTGTTTGGCTGGCTCCAACTACAGGCCCAGGAAAAGCCCAACGTCGTCTTCATTCTGGCGGATGACCTCGGCTGGGGCGAGCTCGGCTGCTACGGACAGGAGAAGATTCCCACACCCAATATCGACCGGCTTGCCAAGGAAGGAATGCGCTTCACGCAGCATTACTCCGGAGCTCCGGTCTGCGCACCCTCACGCTGTGTCCTCATGACAGGCAAGCACCTGGGGCACGCGGAAGTACGAGGAAACTACAAGGCCACCTCGATCGAGGGAGCCAATTGGTTCGAAGGCCAATACCCCATCTCCGAGCAGGCGGTCACCATGGCCATGCAATTCCAGAAACTCGGCTACGCCACGGGTGCCATGGGCAAGTGGGGGCTCGGTCCCGTCACCAGCACGGGCGACCCGAACAAGAAGGGATTCGACCTGTTCTTTGGCTACAACTGCCAGGGCGTGGCACATAGCTTCTACCCCCCTTACATCTGGAGAAATGACGAGCAGATCTTCATCAACAAAAACCCGATTCCCGGTCATCAGAAACAGCCGGAAGGCGAAGTGAAGCTGGAGGATTGGATTGGAGAGCAATACGCGCCCAAGCTCATGATCGCGGAGGCCGTCCAGTTCATCTCCGATCACGCGGAGGATCCCTTCTTCCTCTATCTCCCCTTTACGGAACCTCACGTTGCGATGCATCCGCCCAGAGAGTCCGTGGAGAAGTTCCCGGAAGAATGGGATGACGAGCCCTACCGCGGCCAATGCGGATACCTGCCGCACCCCCGTCCTCATGCTGGTTACGCGGCCATGATCAACGACCTGGATGGCTACGTGGGCCAAGTGGTGGAGCGCCTGGAGAAGCATGGCTTGACGGACAACACCATCGTCATCTTCAGCAGTGACAATGGCACCACGCATCCCCGTCTGGAGACGACCCACTTCCATGTGGGCGGTGCTGACGGCGCCTTCTTCAACAGCGTCCGGGATCTGCGCGGCTGGAAAGGATCCGTCTACGAAGGCGGCATTCGTGTCCCCATGATCGTGAAGTATCCTGGCAAGGTTCCCGCCGACACTGTCAATGACACGCCCGGCTACTTTGCGGACTGGTTCCCGACTCTGGCGGAAGCCGTTGGCCTGGAGACCCCGGATGACCTGGACGGCATCAGTCTCTGGCCCACTATCACCAGCGGCAAAGCCATGGAATCCCGCAATCCCATGGTCTGGGTCTTTCCCGAGTACGGCGGCCAGATCGCCATTCGGATTGGCGACATGAAAGTGGTTCGGCAGGGACTCCGTACCCGCGAACCAGGCGATTGGGAAGTCTACGATCTCGTCAAGGATCGCGCTGAATCCAATGACATTTCCGCCGAGCATCCCGAATTGATCCAGCAAGCCATCGATATTCTGAAGGAGCAGATGGATGAGAACGAGGTGTTCCCCGTGAAGGTGCCCGGGGTGAACGCTTAGTTCAGTGAACAGTGCGACAGTTCGACAGTAAACAGTCAGGACCGACGCTGGCGAGCGAGCCGCTCGCGCTCCGACATTTCGCCTCG
>JBHIXE010000112.1:0-13807 GCA_041984905.1 Verrucomicrobiales bacterium
GGTCCCGAGACCGAAGAGGGCGTTCCAGTCCCCCGGGGTCCAGAGAGCGGGTTCCTTCGTCTGCATGTCGTCTCTCCTGTCGGTCAGGCCGCTTTTGCGGCGGTTTTGAGGGCGTCGGCGAAGCTCGCGGCGTCGCTGACCCAGCCGAAGATCCCGCCCTGGGCCTTGATCATCTCCAGCGCCACCTGGTGGAACCGCGGGAAGTAGGAGGCGCAGCAGTCGGCGAGCGCCACGCAGCGATGCTCGCCTTCGCTCAGGAGCGCCAGATCGCCCGGGCGCAATTGCAGGGCACTTGCCAGGCTTGATGCGGGAAGCGGCGGATCCCATTTCCAACCTGCCAGGACCCCCAGGCCCTCGGTTTCGACAAACCGGGTTCCAGGCAAGGCGGGAAGCGGGCGACCCCATACCAGCACTTCTGCTTCGGCGGAACAGGCGAACATCAGGGAGCTCAGGCGTACTTGCGCCGCGCTGGTGACCCAATTGCTAAACGTCTCCAGGGGCAATCGAAGGAGGTTGGGATCTGCCACTTCACCTCCCCGGACCAGTTGGAGTTGGGGCAAAGGGAGACGATCCTGCGGCGCGGGCAGGGAACGGCGACTCAGCGCAGGCTGAAAGACCTCCGGCACCGGCTTCCAGGAGAGACCGGCAGGCAGACTGCCAATGGGAACCTGGCTGCCGAGTGCGCCGACCTTGTCCTCCGCCAATAAGGCGTAGAGATCCCGGAAAGGCACTCTCGCCAATTCCTTGGGTAACCTTCCTTCCTCACGCGGCCCGCGAATCCACAGGTCCTCACCGGCTTCCGCAATCTCCGTACCAGCAAGGTGCCGCAGGTGATTCACGGCAGCGGCGTCGGAGGCTTGCAGGACGCCGGCCCACGCAAGGTTCAGGCCGTCTGGTTGAGCTGGCTCCACGCTTCCACAAATCGTTGCTTGAGATACGTTCGGGGTTCCTCTCCTTCCACCCATTGCGAACGGCTTTCCAGCGTGCTGAGCCGGTCCGAGAGGGCCGAGGGTACGGGTTGGCCCTGAGCCGTATATTGTTGGGCTTCGAGCTGGATCTGTTCCACCTCCTGAAGAATGGCGTCCGGGTCTGGAAGGTCGGGCGACTGAGCGCGGGGATGGATCACCACGGAACCATCTTCCTGACCGGTATCGATCACTTCACGCACCGCGGACCGCAGGATTTCCCGTTGCTCCTCAATGTCCCAGATGTGTTCTAATACCCAGAGATCGGTGATATGCGCCTGCATGCGCTGGCACAGAATGGCGCTCGCTGCCATGAGGCGCTGCACTTTGACCGCACGCCGATCAGAAATCGGGATCCCCATGGTGCGAAGCCGGACGATCAACTCGATGTATTGCGGTAGGACCGGCGAGAGATCCACCTGGCCTACCAATCCACGCAGCTGCTGAATCTCGGCCAGGCTCACCGCTGGACCCTGGTTTACCGCGGAGGTTCGTTCCAATTCCCACCCGGCTCGAAGCACGCTGTTGAGATTGCTGTTGTCCACATTGTCACTGCGCACCCGCATGAGGAACCGGTCGAAGAGCGCTCTCAACGCATCATCTTCCGGAAGATGGTTGCTCGCGCCAATGGCCATGAGGATAGGAAGTTGCAGGGTCTCCCGGCCGCGCCGCAGCACCCGTTCGTTCAAGACCGTAAGCAGACTGTTCAGGATCGCGGAGTTCGCATTGAGCAACTCGTCCAGGAAGACCAGGGAAGCTTCCGGCAACATCCCTTCCGTGTTCGTCTCCAACACCCCTTCCCGCAGCTTGCGAATATCAAAGGGTCCAAAAAGCTCGTTGGGTTCCGTGAACCGCGTCAGGAGATACTCAAAGGTGGAGCCATCCAAACGCCGGCCCAATTCATGTACCAGGGCGCTCTTGGCGGTTCCTGGCGGGCCCAGAATAAAGAGATTCTCTCCGGCAATGAGGCACACGCTCATCAGATCCACGATTTCGTCCTTGTCGACGAAGGCCTGTTTCACGGGATCCAGAACGCCGCTCTGCAGTCGCGCGGTGAGTTCGTTGAAGGGAACGGTCATAAAGTGAGTGGAAGAGTAACCTCCCCGTGGGGGGATGTCCATCTTCGGGGAAGGAGGCTAGACAAGCGGTGGGGGCTTTACTAGAGTTGCCGGTGGAGTACGGAGCCTCAAAGAGGGCGGAACGGAATCATGAAACGGTGTAGACTCATCTATCGCAGCATTGCTTCTCAGGATGTCCTGGACAGCACCAGGCTATCCCAATTGGTGAATCAATCGGCGGCAAACAATGAGCGGCAGGGGATTACGGGATTGCTCCTCCTTTCGGGCGACCGGTTTCTGCAGGTGTTGGAAGGTCCGGTCAAGTTCGTGAACGAGCTGTATGCGAAGATCATTAATGATGACCGTCATCGCGCCGTGGAACTGATCTCCTATGAGCCCATGGGCACGGCTTTCTTCTATGACTGGAGCATGAGGATCATCAGCCTGGACGACACTCTCGACAAACAACTGCGGAAGTCCCTGGAAGAGAAATACGCGGAAGAGGAGGGCCAGATTCAGATCCCGGATGATCTCATGCGGGTCTATGCCCTCCTCCTCGATGCCCGTTGGGGGCTTCTGTCGAATCACGTCAAGGTCTGACGACCATCGCTTAGCTCTGCTTCGGATTCGGGTCCGCAACCCAGTAGAAGAAGAACGCGGCCAATTGGGCGACCACGATCGCCAGAATGCCATAAGGCTCCGCCTTCTCCACGAGGATATCGATGTTCGGGATATTGAGGATGAACTGGGAGTTCTGCACTTCAGCCCGGGAGTGATACAGGGCTACCACTGCGATTTGCAGGACCAGCGCAATGAGAGCGGCGAAGAAGTCGCCAAAGGTCAGCTTCTCGCCCTTGCCCTTGACCAGGTAGCGCAGCAGCAGCGCCACTGCCATGGAGATGGTCACTGGCACCAGGAGGATGGGCAGGTAGGCGGTGGAGAACTGGACAGCGTTCTGAATATTGGGATTGCTGAAGCCCTTGAAGGACACCAGGAAGAAGCTGATGAATGCGAGGGCCAGCAAGAGCAGGGCCAGGCGATTGAGGTTGTAGAGAATGATGGCAAGGGGTCTCATGGTGTGACTATTTGAATTCGGGTTGGCGTGGGAAACAAGTGACGATTTTTTTGTCGCTGACAACCCCCGCCTATTGTGGCGCATCCGTGAGGAGGATACAGCTGATTTGACGGGGGGATTCTTCCTGCATTCACCGGAACAGGTTTTTCCAGCGCGCTGGCCAGACATCTCTCGCAGTCCTCACTTGCAACATTCCTATCGGTTTGCGAAGGGGGAAGAGGGCGTGAGTGGTATCTGAGAACATGGCTTCCTGGCAAATTTGCATCGATACGGGTGGGACCTTCACGGATTGTTGGGGGCTGGCAAGTGGCTCCCCGGACCCGGTTCTGGTGAAGCTGCTCTCGTCCGGCCGCGTTCGCGCTCGCGTCACGGAACACCTGTCCCCCCGCGAGCGGATTCTCGAGATTCCCGCCAACTGGTCCACTCCGGATGGGTTCTTTGAGGGATTCCAGGCGGAGGTATCCGGGACCATTGCTCGCGTGAAGTCTTGGGAGGAAGCGACAGGTCGTCTGAGGCTGGACGGTGATCTGCCACCAGCGGAGGTGATCGATCTCTTTACCGGGGAAGAAGCTCCCGTTGTTGGCGCGCGGCTTCTTACGGGAACGGCGCCAGGCACCACCTTTCCGGAACTGGATCTGCGACTCGCCACCACTCGGGGAACCAATGCGTTGTTGGAAGGAAAGGGCGCGCCCCCGGTATTTCTGGTCACCAGGGGATTCGGAGATCTGCTGGAGATCCGCGATCAACGACGGCCCGATCTATTTGCGCTGAACCATCAGAAGCCCAAGGCGGTCTACCAATGCGTCGTCGAAGTGGAGGAACGGCTGGACCGGGACGGTCAGGAGTTGGAACCACTGAACGTCCTGGATGAGGAATCGCTCAAGGCATTGGTGGCGCAGGGCCATCGCACCGCCGCCGTGGCGCTGCTTCACAGCTATCTGAATCCTCAGCACGAACAAGCACTGGGGGGGCATCTGCACCAACTGGGCTTTGAGCATGTCAGCCTTTCGAGTGAGCTCGCCCCGCAAATCAAGATTGTGCCACGTGCAGAAACGGCGGTCATCGATGCCTACCTCACGCCGGTGATGACGGAGTTCCTGGATCATGTCCAGAGCTCGGTGGGTGAGGCCAATCCCATGCTCACGATGACCAGTGCCGGTGGGCTCGAATCCAGAGCCAGCTATCATCCCAAGGACTCTCTGTTCAGTGGGCCGGCTGGAGGCGTGGTGGGAGCAGCGGCGATTGGCCGGGCCAGCGGTTGCGACCGGCTCATCACCTTTGATATGGGAGGTACGAGCACGGACGTAGCCCGCTATGACGGGGACTATCAATACCAGTTTCAGCAACGCATTGGCAGTGCCCAGCTCCTCGCTCCCTCGCTCCGCATTGAGACGGTGGCTTCCGGGGGCGGATCTATCTGTCAATGGACGGAGGCCGGGTTGCGCGTAGGACCGGAGAGCGCGGGCGCCGATCCCGGTCCGGCCTGCTACGGAAGGGGTGGCCCGCTCGCAATCACGGATGTGAACCTGCTCCTGAGACGGATCGACCCCGACAACTTCGGGATTCCGATTGGCCCCGAGAATCTGGAAGCCGCGCGAAGCAGGTTGCGGGAACTCATGGACGCCATGGGAGCCAGCGCCAGTTCTGAGACCGAGGTGCTGGAAGGGCTCCTGGCGATTGCCGTGGAGCAAATGGCGGACAGCATTCGGACAATCTCCGTACGAGAAGGTGCGGACCCGAGTGAGTATGCCCTGCTGGCCTTTGGCGGTGGCGGTCCGCTCCATGCCTGTGAGATCGCGGAGAAACTCGGGATGGATCGCATTCTCGTACCGGCGGAAGCCGGAGTGCTGAGCGCCTATGGGCTGTATCAAGCGGTGGTGGAGCGTTTCGCGGAACGGCAGATTCTCCAGGATTGGGCGAGTTGTCAGGATCAGGTGATGGGTTGGCTTGAGGAACTTCGGCAAGATGCCACGAAGGATCTTGCAGGATTCGAAGGCGTGGCGCCCAGACGACAACTCGCGGAACTTCGACTCGCGGGACAGGACTCCAGCCTGACTCTGGAGATCGGTGATCCCGAGAAACTCGCGGATACCTTCCGTCAGCAATACAAAGCGGTGTTCGGCTATCAGATCCGGCCTGAGCAACGTCTGGAGCTGGTGAGCCTGCGGGTGGTCGTTTCTACTCCGGAACCCAAAGTGCCCAGCGAGCTCTTCCCCGACTCCAGCACCTGCCAGGACCTACGAGGCTTTCTGGACCGGGAGACCCTGAAACCCGGCTCGCGCCTGCGTGGCCCTGTGGTGATTCAAGACCGCTTCAGCACCTTCTATCTCAAGCACGGCTGGGAAACCGTGGTGGGCGATCGCGGCACCTTGCGGGCAGAGAAGATCCGAGCCGGAACTGCTGACTCCAACCCTGACTTGAACCAGAACTCACCTGTGATTCGGGAACTGTTCCGGCATCGCTTCGCACACATCGTCCAGGAAATGGGCGCGATGCTGCAGCGTTCCGCCATCTCCACCAACGTGAAGGAGCGAGCGGACTTCTCCTGCGCCTTGTTGGATCGCCAGGGCGAACTCGTGGTCAATGCGCCGCATATTCCGGTTCACCTCGGAGCGTTGGGATTGTGCGTTCGCGAGGTGGTGAAGGTTCTGCCTTTGAAGCCAGGCGACATGGCCGTGACGAATCACCCGGGCTTCGGCGGATCCCACTTGCCGGACGTCACCGTGATCTCGCCAGTTTATGTCGGCGAAGAACTGCTGGGTTATGTCGCCAATCGCGCTCACCATGCGGAGATTGGAGGCATTCGACCCGGGTCCATGCCGCCCGATGCCGCGAACCTGGAGGAAGAAGGCGTCGTCATCTCGCCCCGATACCTTTTCGAAAGCGGGGAATCAAAGCTGGATGGACTCGTGGACCTGCTGACCTCGGCGCCTTACCCGACCCGAAATCCAGAGGACAATCGCGCCGACCTCATGGCCCAGGCCGCTGCCAATCTGCGTGGAGTGGAGGCTCTGCAAACCCTGGCGACAACCTACGGCCATGATGTGATTCAGCATCACTTGGGGCAATTGACGGAGCAGGCGCACCAAAGCTTTGAGGATGCCTTTGCCAACAAACCGCTGGCAACGGAATACGCCGAGGAACAACTGGATGGCGGAGCCCGGATCTGTGTCGCGGCACGGAAGTCCGAAGGGCGTCTCATCCTGGACTTTGAGGGCACCAGCCCAAGACAGGCTTCCAACCTGAACGCCACCCCGGCCATTGTCCGCAGCGCCTTGCTCTATTGCCTGCGCTTGTGGACAGATTCCGAGTTGCCCCTGAACGAAGGGCTGATCCGGGATCTGGAAGTCCGGTTGCCGGAATGCTTCCTCAACCCGAATTTCCCGGAGGATCCACGCGCTTGTCCCGCTGTAGTCGGGGGGAATGTCGAGACCAGTCAACGGCTGGTCGATACCGTGCTGAAGCTCTTTGGCATTCAAGCCTGCAGTCAGGGCACCATGAACAATTTCATCTTCGGCAACCCGCGCTTTGGCTATTACGAGACAATCGCGGGTGGCGCGGGCGCGGGACCGGGTTACGATGGCGCGAGCGCCTTGCACACGCACATGACCAACACAGCCATCACCGATCCCGAGATCATCGAGAAGCGTTACCCCGTGCGCTTGCGCCGGTTCGCGATTCGGGGAGGATCGGGCGGTGCGGGCCAGTATCGAGGTGGCGATGGCGTCATTCGGGAGTTTGAGTTTATCGAACCGCTCGAGGTTTCCCTGCTCACCCAGCACCGGGTCATTGCACCCTATGGTTTGGAAGAAGGCGGTGAAGGAAAAACGGGCCGCCAAGTCCTGATTGGCGCAGAAGGGGAAAGGGAGTTGGAGAGCCAGGCCGCGGTCTCCGTTCAGGCTGGCGACCGCATCGTTATCGAGACGCCCGGTGGCGGTGGTTGGGGAAAGGCGGAATCAGAATGAGGAATCTTTTGAGTTTAGAACGAGCCATGATTTTCAGGCGGTTGGAGGTAGTGATCGCGCTAATCCTCCTGACTCCGGTCCTGACGCATGCCCAATCCCGGTTGCCGGAGCATTTCGAGTGGGGTAGCGGCGACGCTCTCGCCTTCATTGGGGACGAAGCCACCTACGACGGTCGCTGGTGCCAATACGTGGAGAACTACTTTATCACCCGGTATCCCGACAAGCAGATGGTCTTCTACAATGCGGGATCCATGAACGACACGGCAGCCGACGTACTGGCACGCCTGGAGGACGATGTCATCGAGCGGAAGATCGATATCTGCATGATCATGCTCGGCACCTTCGATGGACAGTTCGAGGACTTCGACCGCGAGGCCTTTTCGACCTATCAGGAGAACATGCGGCTCCTGCTGGACGACCTGAAGAAGCGGCGCATTCACGCGATCCTTGTCAGCCCGCCCATGTTCGATATGCGCGTTCATACGCAACGCGTCGCCAAGGATGAGAGCTACCGGTTCCGCATCAAGCCCATCTCGGAATACTACAACGGCGTCATGGGCTATTACACCTCCTGGTTGCGAGACGAAGCCATGACCCGAGGGCTGCGATTCGTCGATGCCTGGGGTGCGCTCAATGCCGTCACCCTGGAGCATCGCAAACTCAATCCGGAGTTCAGCATCATGACCGATGCCATTCTGCCGGATGCCGGGGGGCACGCGGTGATTGCGGGAGCGGTGATTGAGGCCCTGGCCCCGGAGCGGGAGAGCCTTGGTAGTATTCGACTCTACTACATGGGCTCAGAGAAAGGCTGGGAATCGCGCGCCGACGGCGGCAGCATCTCCAGTGTGAGCGGTTCCACGAAGGACTTGAGCTTCATCTGGAAAGCGAAGTCCTTGCCTTGGGCGTTCCCGGACGAAGCCATGATTGGCGTGGATGCGGCGCGAATCGATGAGCGGTTCAACTTCGAGAAGCTGACGATTGTGGGGTTGGAAGAGGGGGAATACCAACTCATCATCGCCGGGGACTCCGTAGGCGAACCGAGCTATTCCTCCAAGGAACTCGCGCTGGGAATCGATCTCCATGCCATCCCGGATCGTCCTCAGTATCTGCGGGCCCAGGCCATCGCGAAGATGAACGAGCAGCGTTACGAAGCGTCCATCTATCCGCTGCGCAAACACTGGCAACAGATCAAGCGCACTCGGGTCAATTTCCCCAACGAACCGGATCGCGTGAAGGAGATTTTCAGCCGGTTGGAGCCGGAGATGAATACGCTGCGCAATCAAGCTCGGGAGAAGAACCGGGAGATCTACGAAGCATCGAAGCCCTTGGGGCGGAACTTTGAGTTGAAGAAGATTGGGGGATAAACGGTATCGGTATAGGAATAGCTGGAGGCGCTAACAACCAGCGCTGAAAGCGCCATTCATAATAGCCTAGGGCAACGCCCTAGGATTGAGGTTGTTAGAATCAAAAGCGCTGAAAGCGCGACTCATCCATCAGCAGCCTGAGTCGCGCTTTCAGCGCTTTGGATTCCTAATATACAAAAACCTAGGGCGTTGCCCTAGGCTAATATGAAAGCGCACCCTTTGTGCTTGCCTTTAGCATTTCGCCTAGAGGCAATAGGTGGTAGTATTTCAAGAGGTTGGCTCTCACTTTCTACGGAGCGGTGGTCATTTCTTTTTCGCCCTCGCTTCGGCGATCTCCTGATTCTCCTTAACGCAGAACTTCACGATCTTGGTGATGAGCGCATAGGGGATAGGAGCGCCGTACGTAAACTGCGCCGTGCCTTTGCCGGTGACGTGCTCTCCTAGCTCCGCTTGAAACTGCGCGATGCCGGAGGAGCCGGGGTAGAAGCCGATGTGCTTCTGTTGAGCTGCGAAATGCACCAGGTTTCCTTTCATCACGAAGGTCGGCATCCCATACTTGATCGCTTCGGTGGCATCCGGCGCGGCTTTCTGAATCGTGGCCCGCAGCTTCTGCAAGGTCGCCTGAATCTCGGGCGAGAACTCCGCGATGTAGCTGTCGATATCTTTAGGAACGTCCTGACCGGATTTCATGAGGTGCTCGGTGAATCGGGATAGTCCACACTCACAAGATACAATCCATCGGCTGGGGCGGCGAGAGGAGACTTCTTGCCCGGCTGCGGGTGGTTCAAGAGCTCGCGGATTTCCTCCAGACTGACTCCTCCCTGACCACAACGCACAATCGCGCCGGTCATGAGCCGCACCATCTTGTAGAGGAACCCGTTGCCATGAAAGGTGAGGTGAATGTCCTCGCCCGCGACTTCCAACCGGGCGACATCGACTCGCCGATTCGTGTCTTCCGGGTTCAGGGCCGGATCTCCGCGATTGGCGGCGAAGCTTGCGAAGTCGTGCTCTCCCTGAAAAAGCGAGATCGCTTCCTGAAGCAGCGCAACATCCGGGGTGCTTCGCAAGTGCCAGGCGAGACCAGCCCGGAGTGGCGGCAGGACCGGACCGGTGAACAACTCGTAACGATAGGTCTTGCCTGTGGCGGAAAAACGGGCGTGAAAGTCCGGCGCGGTTTCTGCGCAAGCCATGACGCGGATCGTAGGCGGCAGCTTGGTATTGAGGGCCAGCCGCCATTCCTCGCCCTTCATGCGCCAGGCTGGAGCGACATCAAAATGGGCGATCTGGGCCAGGGCATGCACCCCGGCATCCGTGCGGCCGGAACCCTGCACCGTCTTGATCTCAGGATGGATGGATTGCAGCGCGGCGAGGAGCTTGTCCTGGATGGTGTTCCCGCTGGGTTGGCTCTGCCAGCCTTCGAAGGGACGACCATCGTAGGCGACCGTCATCTTGAACCGGCGATACTCACTCATTTGGCTCTTCCCAATCCGCATCGTCGTCTTCGGCCCAGGGATCCAGAATGACGGGTGGAGCCTGAGAATCCAAATAGTCCTGGAGAATCACAGCGGCGGCGGCCTGATCGATGACCGCGCGGCTATCCTTCACCTTGCGGCCCGAGGAATGGAGCTGCTCCTGCGCGGTCTTGGTGCTGAGCCGCTCGTCCACCTCCACAAAGGTGACGCCTTCTCCCAGTTTCTCCTGCAATTGCTCGGCAAAGTCCCGTACCTTGGCGACGGCGGTGCCTTCGGTCCCGTCCATGCGGAAGGGCATCCCAAGCACAATGGTCGCGATCTTGTGCTGGATCACGACTTCGACAATGCGTGCGATTGGATCCTGCTTGGCGACCCAAATGGTTTCCAGCGGATGGGCGAACATCCCCAGGTCATCACTCAGGGCGAGGCCAATCCGGGCGTCTCCATGATCGATCGCGAGCAAGCGCGGCATAGGATCTACTGTAGTTCTTTGGGAACGCGCTCCACCAACTTTTTGATGTCGTCGGCGTGATCCCGGTGGGCCACAAGCAAGGCGTCGCCGGTCTGGACCACGATGAGATCCCGCACGCCAAGCAGCGCGATCTGCTGGTCGCTGTCCGAATACACAATGTTCCCCTGGGCATCGATGGTGCAGAGTTCCGCTTTCACGGAATTGCCGTCGTCATCCTGAGTGAGGTATTTGGCGACGGAAGGCCAGCCGCCCACGTCATCCCAGTCAAAGGTCGCCTCGATATTGCAGACCTGAGCGGCCTTCTCCATGAGGGCATAGTCGATCGAGGTCTTGGGCAAGGTCGGGAACTGACTCTCGATCACCGCGTTCATGTCTTCTGCGGACTGGAGATCCTCAATGAAAGAAGTCAGCTCGGGACAATGCTGCTTCAGCTCGTTGGTCACGGCTTCGATCGACCAGATGAACATCCCGGCGTTCCAGGTGAAATTGCCCGCTTCCAGGTATTGCTCGGCCAACTCAGGCGCTGGCTTTTCCCGGAACTTCAGCACCTCATAAATCTTCAGGCTGGTGTCCACGGTCTCCGGCTTCCATTCCGCGCCGCGCTCCACATATCCATAGCTGGGGCAGGGCCAGGTTGGCTTGATACCGATGGTGAAGAGGGAAGAGGATTCCTGGGCGATCTTGAGCGCATCGCCAATCGTCTGCTTGTAGGCGTCCTCATCCTGAATGAGCTGATCTGAGGGGAGGATCGCCATGGACGCTTTCGGGTTCTTCCGGGCCACCCAGCCCACACCCAGGGCCACGGCGGGAGCGGTGTCTCGCTTGGCCGGCTCGGAGAGAATGTTCTCTGGGGGGATGGAGGTGACGACCTTCCGCACCTCGGGTTCCTGCTCGGCATTGGTCAAGATCAGGATGTTCTCCGGGGGTAACACTCCGTCCAAGCGACGTAAAGTTTTCTCAATCAGGGTTTCCTCGTCAAAAAGACGGAGTAACTGTTTCGGACGGCGATGGCGGCTGAGCGGCCAAAACCGGCTACCGCTCCCTCCAGCGAGAATCAGTGCGTAGTGTTCCTCAGACATCGACGGAAGGTCACCTAAACCCCCGGATTTGCGAGGTTTTATTCATGCACAAAGTTTGAATTGGAGGATTGTACCTGGCGTCGTATCGGTGTCACCAACTTAGAAATACCACAACCATCATGGCAGAGATTCCCCAAGAAGAACCGAATTTGAAAGTTCCACCGCCCGTGGACAAGAATCTTGTGGGCCTGGCTGCCACCGTGGTTCCGACCGTGGTCGGATGCGGGATCGGCATTCTCATGGGGGCCCAGCTCTCCAAGCGGGGCCGGGAAGCGATCGCGACCTCCTTGTTCGCTCTTGGCGCGATGGCGGCCGCTCCAGTGGCTGTCGATTGCGTGGCGCGACTCATCAAGGGACCAGCCAGCCGGATCGGCACTCAGAAGACGCTTCAGGGCATTCGCCACAGCGATGGTGTCCCTTATGAAGACGCGACAACCGCCGCCCAGGTGGAGGATTACTCCCAGGAGTTCCGGGCGGGTTGAGCGTGATTGCGGCCGATGGCCGCTTCAGTGAACAGTGCGACAGTGGACGGTAAACAGTCGGCTTAAGACGACTCATCCAATACCTTCACGAATAAGTGTTTTTCGAAACTCTGCCCAACAATGGGCCACTTTCGTCATCGAAAAAGAGATGGAAGAACTCTCCCGAACGGAGAATTTAATCCATTCCCAAGTCCTCGATGAAACGAGCGTCGTCGGAGAAAGAATCATTGGGTATGGCGACGTCCCGGATGGCGTAGCGAACTCCGGTTCGGACCAATTCCTCAGTCCAGGGCTCGTCTGGTCGCTTCAGCCGCCACAGATCAGTCGCCACCAAAGCGATGATCATGTGGCGAATGTTCCAACGTTCGCCACGAAATCCGGTGAGGCCGATCTGGTCCTCCAAATCGCTCTCGAACCGATGGCGCTCGTGGCGATTGAGTCTTGGGAATCGTTTGTTCGGATTCAGTTGCCGCTGGGGATCTCCGGTGGCCTGGCGGACGCTTCGCCTTAGGACGTGGAACGCGCGTTGGGCTGGGCAAAATGAAGGGGCGGAGATGGCTCCCAGCTGGGTGCTGATCAGGGAAACGGCGTCACTGACCCTGCGAAGCTGGCTGGCATGGGAGTCGTTGATGGAGATGCCGAACCCGGATTCCCAGGTCAGGACCAGTTCCACTGTATCCAGTCCCATTTTTCAAAACAGCTTATCGGTTACTGTCCAAGGTTCACGGACGAGTCACCGAGCTTCACTTCCACCAGCTGAAACTTGGAATCGAATCGCCCGTTGTTGTGCTCCTGGCAACAGGTGTAGCAGGCGGCTTGCTTGCGGATGCGGCGCACGCGGAAGATCTGGTGACCGCAGCTGGGGCAGGTGTAGGCGAACTTGCGCTGCTGACGCACGCGCTTGAAGGGCAGATTGTGGCAGCGATCCTCGCCATCGATCCCGAGGTCCGTACAAGCGGTTCTCCATTCCGGGCCGTGAGGCTCGATGCGGATGCGCTGTTTGCGGGCACGATAATAGGCGATCAGGTGTGCCAGTTCATGGCGCAGGGTCCGATCGATCTCGTCCTCGGAGATATCGACCAATGCCGGATTCAGCTCGATCGCCTGGGAATCGCAGTAGGCGCGACCGGCGGTCGTGCGAAGCCGGGCATTCCAGGAAACCTTGATCTGGTTGGCCAGATCCGAGAGGCCGAGATCCAGAACCAGTTCATGGCAGAGAGCCGTCAGTTCCTGGTCAAACCCCTCCGGGCGCGGCCTGACGGGAGGCGGCGGGGGAGTGGGCTGATGGTATTTGACTTCGGGATGGGCTTGAAAGAGCCGGAATTCCATTTGTTGCTTGGAAGTGGACTTCATCTCAGGAATCACAAAGCGGCAGATTGAGCGGAGAGATCTTCCTGGCTGGGTTTCTCTCCAGAAGAATCTTTGTTGAGGATACGCAGGGAGGAGCCCTCTGTGGTTACGAGGGTGTTGGGAGGGATGCTTTCCCGAAGAAAGACGTTGGCCCCGATGGTACTTGAGGCGCCAATCGTGGTTTGACCGCCCAGAATGGTCGCATTGGGGTAAATGGTCACATAATCTTCCACGTTGGGATGACGTTTGTGGCCCTTGACGATCCGGCCGTCGGAATCCTTGGGGAAGCTGCGAGCACCCAGCGTGACCCCATGATAGAGCTTCACATGCTGACCGATCACGCAGGTCTCCCCAATCACCACGCCGGTGCCGTGATCGATAAAGAAGTGGGATCCAATCGAGGCTCCTGGATGGATGTCGATGCCCGTGCGGCTGTGGGCCCACTCCGTCATCATGCGCGGCAGCAGGGGCAGCCCCATCTGGTAAAGCACATGAGCGAGCCTCTGGATCGCGATGGCTTCAATG
>JBHIXE010000113.1:0-246 GCA_041984905.1 Verrucomicrobiales bacterium
AGGACTTCACCAATGGTGGATTCTTCGTTGTAAGCCGTCACCAGGGCCACGACGTCGAGTTGGGATCGGTCCTGCATAGAGTTTCGCGAGGCAGGGCTAGTTCACGCCCCGATGGAATCTACGTCAAGGGAGAGGAGCCGGATTGATTGACCTTCCTCAGTTGCACTTGGTGGATTCTGAATTTGGGTGCGGTTAGAATTCAGGGGAATGAAGATCTTGTTCGTTTGCATGGGGAATATCTGCCGG
>JBHIXE010000113.1:256-13753 GCA_041984905.1 Verrucomicrobiales bacterium
GAATGTGATGTATCAGTTGGTGGCGGAAGCCGGACTCCAGGATGAGATTACGATCGATTCCGCGGGAACCATTGACTACCACACAGGCAATCCACCCGATTTGCGAATGAGTCGTGCGGCCCGGAAGCGAGGCATCGAGATGAGGGGGGCGGCTCGCCAGATTCGACGGGATGACCTCCAGACCTTCGACCTGGTGCTCGTGATGGATGAGGACAACTACGCGAACGTGAAGCGTATTCGGGATGGCCTTTCCAATCCACGGGCGCGTTTGGTCCGCTTCTGCGATTTCTGTCCGAACTCTGAGCACAAGGTGGTTCCGGATCCCTACTACGGCGGAGATGCAGGGTTTGAGTTGGTGCTGGATCTGATGGAAGAGGGCTGTCAGGAGATCCTGCGCCAGTATCTGGAAGGAACTCTGACGGACGGATGAGTGGACTCTGGCGATCGGTCCAGCGAGCGCTTTCGGAAGCCACGGGCGCCGACCCAGGCGAGTTGCGTCCTCGTAGCGTAGGCGGGGGGTGCATCAACCAGGCCTTCCTGGCAACGGCCGCAACGGGCGAGTCCTACTTTGTGAAGTTGAACCGGAGCAATCTCCTGCCGATGTTCGAGGCAGAAGCCGAAGCGCTTCAGGAAATGGCGGGCACCCAGACGATCCGGGTGCCGAAGCCCATTGCCTGTGGATCCGAGGGGAGTGAGGCCTTCCTGGTCCTGGAAGCGATCTCCATGCAAAGCCGGGGCGACTCCTTCGCCATGGGGCAGCAGTTGGCGGCTCTTCACCGGACCAGCAGTTCCAATGGCCAGTTTGGCTGGCATCGGGATAACGTGATTGGGGAGACTCCGCAGCCCAACACCTGGACTGCTGACTGGCAGGATTTCTGGATGGAACACCGGCTGGGTTACCAGATGCAGCTCGCCCGGAGGAAGGGGCTGCGGTTGCCCGAGACGGAGGAAATGCGGGTGTTGATTCCTGCGCTTTTTTCTGGATATGAACCAGTCCCGTCCCTGGTTCATGGAGACCTGTGGGGCGGGAATGCCTCATTTGATGAGGAAGGGGCTCCGGTCCTCTTTGATCCGGCCACCTACTATGGGGACCGGGAGGTGGACCTGGCCTTCACCCACATGTTTGGCGGGTTTTCGGGCGATTTTTACCGCGGCTATCAGGAAGCCTGGCCCATGGCCAAAGGCTTTGAGCAACGGTGCCGATGGTATAACCTGTATCACGAACTGAACCACTATAACCTGTTCTCAGGGGGCTACGGCTCACAGGCGCAGGGGACCATCGAGTGGCTGATTCATAAACTCACATAATGAGGTCGGAAGGATTCTAGGAGAAGAAACCTTGGAATCTGTTGCAAGATTTTGGTTTCCTTCCGTCAAACAACAGAACAAAGGTGCCATCGTGAAATTTATCGGAAACCTCGCTCTTACTATCTTTGTCCTTCAGATCGCCCTGGTGGCGGTCTTCTTCGTGAAGCCGGACATGTTTCAGGCGGCCTACGAATTCTTCTCGCCAGAGCCCAAAGAAGAAGCGGCGATGCCGGCCGCGGATATGGTGCTGATGACGGAAGCGCCCAGCGCACCTACAGCGATGGTGCGCAAGAGCGTCGATCCAGCTGAGGAGTCCGTCGATCAGGTGCTCGCTTCCATGCGGGATGGCAACATTGCGTTCAACACCCCGACCACCATGGCTCTCGGGGAAGAAGACGAAATCGAACTGATTCTCAGCCTGGACAAGACGACCGAGCAGTTGATCGAGCAACTCAACAGTGATGATCCCACGCGGACGGCTTCGGTGAAGGTGTCCCGGGTCATGGAAGCCAAGCTGATCGGTGACTCGGAAGTTTTTGATATTCAGGCAGTAGTGCCTGAGCGCCAGGCCGTTTCTGATGCTGCCGATACCAAGTGGCTCTGGACCGTCACGCCTCGCAAGCGGGGAACCCATACCATGCGCGTCACTTTGTCTGCCATCTTCTCCATTGACGGAGTGGAAGCTTCCAAGCCCGTGAATGTCTACCGCAGCGACGCGATTGATGTGGTCATTAACGTGCCGAGCTTTGTGAAGAGCTTCGTGATTGAGAACTGGCTCAGCGCTCTGATGTCCGTAGTGGTCCCAGCCCTGGGCGCCTTCCTGCGGATTTCTTCGATGTTCCGCCGGAAGTAAGCGCCCGCAGGCTTAAGAACTGCAAGAATCTCAGGCGAGAGCTTTGTCCACCAGGTCAAAGCCGTTCTGGACCAAGGCTTTGTGGCTTTCCAGAAGACCCGCTTCAAGCAGGGCGTTCTGGAGCAGATAGGCGGCAGTGACCTTGGCCAGTTCAGGATTCTCCTCTCGCTTAGCGGCCAGATTCTTCATGATGGAGTGGCGCGGGTTGATCTCCACCGCCACGGTCACGGCACCGGCAGGACCACCCATCGCCTTCATCATCTCTCGGATCTGGGGATTGCTGCCCGCGTCCGGATTGAGCGCCACGATCGGGTGATTCACAAGGCGCGTCCCGACTTCAACCTTGGTGACCACCTCGCCAAACTCGTCTTTGAGAAACTGGCAGAGTCCCTTGGCGTCTTCATCGGTCAGGGCATCGCCTTCAAAAGGCTGATCGGTCTCGGGCAATTCCAGATCCGAACGGCTCGCTGCCACCAGCTCTTTCTCCTCGAACTTACCGAGTGAGCTGAGCACGTATTCGTCGATCACCTCATAGAAATAAATGACTTCCAGGTTCCGGGCCTTGAAGGCTTCCAGGAAGGGGCCGCTCTCGATCGAATCCCGGTCATGCCCAATCAGGTAGTAGATCTCTTTCTGCTCTTCCTTGGCTCGGGACAAGTAGTCCTCCAGGGACGTTGTCTCGCCAGGCTCCGTCATGGAAGACTCGAAACGCAGCAGTTTGGCAAGAAGCTCGCGATTCTCGTAGTCGGACACGATCCCTTCCTTGATGAACCGGCTGAAATCCTTGTAGAACTCCTGATACTTCTCACCATCTGATGAGGCTTCCTTCTCCAGGAACTTGAGGAAGCGCTTGGTGACGACCTGGTTCAGTTTCTTGACCAGCGCCGTGTCCTGCATGCTTTCCCGTGAGATGTTCAGGGGCAGGTCCGCACTATCCACGACTCCGGTCAGGAATCGCAGATACTCCGGAAGGAGCCCTTTGGGGCTGGGATCGATGAGGACCTTCTTGCAGTAGAGGGACACCTTGGGATCCATTTGGCCCATGCCCATTTTTTCCGGGTTGTGCGTGGGAACGAAGAGCAGGGAATGGATGTCGATCGGTGCATCCGCGCTGAAGTGCATCTGATAGCGGGGATCATCGAAGGCATGACCGATGAACTTGTAAAACTCGGCATACTGCTCATCGGTGACATCGTTCTTGGGCTTCAGCCAGATGGCTTCCACCGTATTTACCCGTTCGCCATTCAGATAAATCGGGAAGGGGACAAAGTTGGAGTAGCGCTCCAGGATCTCTTTGATGCGGCTTGCTGAGGAGAACTCTTCGTAGTCCTCCCGCAGCTCCACCACGATCTTGCAGCCGCGCCGTTGCCCGGGAGCCTCTTCGATGGTGTAGCCCGTCTTGCCATCGCTTTTCCACACGAGATGCTCATCGTCGTTACGCCAGCTGTGGGTGTAGACCCGGACCTCCTTGGCGACCATGAAGGCGCTGTAGAAGCCCACGCCGAACTGGCCGATCAGGGCGGATTCCTTGCGCTGATCCTCCTGCATGGCCTGGAGGAACTTCTTGGAGCCGGAATGGGCGATGGTGCCGATGTTTTCCACCAGCTCATCACGGCTCATGCCAATGCCGTAATCGGTGAAGGTGATGGTCTTGGCGGTGTCATCCGTGTGGATGTTGATGTCCAGATCCAGATTGCTATCAAACACCTCTTTCTCCGTGAGCTGAAGGTGTCTCAGCTTCTCCAGAGCGTCGGAGGCGTTGGATACCAACTCACGCACAAAGATCTCTTTGTCCGTGTAGAGAGCGTTCACCACGATGTCCAGCAACTGCTGAACCTCGGCTTGAAACTGAATGACTTGTGAGGAGTCGTCTGCCATGGAATGTAGATTGTTTCGAGTCGGGGAATTTACGAGTAACCCGCCAGCAGTCAACGAGCGTAAGACCTTAGCTGAGTCAAGGGTTTGTGAGGGAATTTAGAAAGCCTCACTCATTCTGGTTCTTCAGCGCAAAATGGTTGAAAGAAACGAAGAAAGGTTGTTTCCGGGGATGACAGGCGTAGAGGTAGCGCCTAAATGGTTACGAATGGTGAAGGACCCCTTGCTCTTCACCGAGGTTTCGAATTCTGACTAGTCTTATTTCATGAAAGTAATGGTACTAGGCGGCGATGGCTTCTGCGGTTGGCCGACCTCCCTACATTTGTCGAATCTTGGTCATGACGTTGTCATTCTGGACAACCTCTCTCGACGGAACATTGATAACGAACTCGAAGTCACTTCATTGACCCCGATCACCCCGATGGGGGAGCGGATTGCCGCCTGGAAGGAAGCCACGGGCAAGGACATTGGATTTTACCGGGTGGACATCGCCCAGGATTACTCCCGATTTCTGGACATCATTCTGGAGGAGAAGCCAGACACCATCGTCCACTTTGCGGAGCAGCGGGCGGCGCCGTACTCCATGAAGAGCCCCGCGCACAAGCGGTACACGGTGGACAACAACCTGAACGCCACCCACAACACGCTCTGCGCCATCGTGGAATCTGGGCTGGATATTCACCTGGTCCACCTCGGCACCATGGGTGTCTACGGGTATGGAACCGCCGGGATGAAGATTCCGGAAGGTTACCTGGACATCAAGGTGACCACCGAGACGGGCGAGGAGATCGAACAGCAGATTCTCTACCCGACCAATCCGGGTTCCATCTACCACATGACGAAGACCCAGGATCAGCTCTTCTTTGCTTACTACGCCAAGAATGACTCCCTGCGGATTACGGACTTGCACCAGGGCATCGTCTGGGGAACCAACACCCCGGAAACCCTGAAGGACGAGCGGTTGATCAATCGCTTCGACTATGATGGGGATTACGGCACGGTGCTGAATCGTTTCCTCATGCAGGCCGCCGTGGGTTACCCGCTGACGGTACACGGCACCGGTGGACAGACTCGCGCTTTCATCCACATCCGGGATACCGTGCGCTGCATCCAACTGGCGATGGAGAACCCGCCCAGTCGCGGGGACAGGGTCAAGATCCTCAATCAGATGACGGAGACTCACCGGGTCCGGGATTTGGCGCAACTGGTTGCGAAGCTGGCCGGCGCGGAAGTTGCCATGGTCAGCAATCCGCGGAAGGAAGCTCCCGAGAACGATTTGCACGTCCACAACGACCTGTTCCTCGACCTCGGTTTGAAGCCCACCACCTTGAGTGATGGACTGCTGGAAGAGGTCACGGAAATCGCGAGAAAATACGCGGATCGCTGTGACAAAAAGAGGATTCCCTGCTATTCAACCTGGACTCAGGAGCAGCAAGCTGGAGTCCCCAAACTCAAATCCGAAGAGTCAGCCCCGGTGGCCTGACCGCTGTCTTCCCGTAACCACCGTTATTATCGAGGCCGGCAGCAAATGCGCGTAGCGTTCTTTACCGAGACATTCCTTCCCAAGATCGATGGGGTCGTCACCCGGATCGTCAAGACTCTGGATCAATTCCCGAATCTTGGCATGGAGGCGATCATTTTTGCACCGGAGTACAAGCGGCAGGAAAACATCAGCAGTTATCAGGGATTCCCAGTCGTGCGGATCCCCTCGATTCCCTTCAAACCCTGGTATCCGGAGTTGCGGCTCGGGATGCCCAGCACGCGGATCTACTCCGAGCTGCGGGATTTTGGCGCGGACGTGGTGCACACCGTGAATCCCTTTGTGCTGGGTGCCTGGGGAACCGTGGTCGCGCGGCAGTTGGACATTCCCATGCTGGCCAGCTATCACACGGACCTCTACCAGTACGCGGAACGGCTCAAGATCCACTTCCTCATCCCTCCCGGAAAGCTCCATGTCAGTGCGTTGCACAACACGGCGCAGCTGAATCTGACCACCAGCGCGCCCATGGTGGATGTGGCCAAGATGCTCAACATCAAGCGGATCCGCGTTTGGCCAAAAGCCGTGGACACGGTGACTTATCATCCCGAGAACCGGAGTGAAGAGATGCGGCACTTCCTGTCTCAGGGCGAGCCGGAGAAGCCACTCGTGATCTGCGTGGGACGTCTTTCTCACGAGAAACGGGTGAGTTGGCTGCTCGAAGCGACCAAGATCCCGGATGTGAAGATCGCCATCGTGGGTGGTGGTCCGGCCGAGGAAGAGTTGAAGGAGATGTTCCGCGGAACGGATGTCCATTTCACCGGCTATCTCAGAGGCCAGCAACTGGCCCAGGCTTATGCGAGCGCCGATGTCTTCGCTTTTCCGTCAGACACGGAGACTCTGGGATTCGTCGCTATGGAATCCATGGCTTCAGGCGTTCCCGTAGTTGGAGCTCGCGCAGGCGGGATTCCGGATGTGATCCAGCATGGGGAGAACGGCCTGATGTTCGATTCAGACGACCGTGAGGATTTCCTGGTCAATCTGAAGCGGATGCTGGAAGACACGGAATTGCGCCAACGACTCGCCAAGCAGGCCCGTGCAGATATGGAAGGTTGTAACTGGCATGCCGCCACGGAAAAACTGGTCGACTACTACCGAATCGCGGTCAGAGCGCATCGTCGTTGGAACCTGTCTTCTTCAGAAGCCGTAGCCTGAGTTCGTTTTCTCCAGATTCATGCCGATAGCCGTCATCAGTTCCAGCCTTCGTCCAGGGAGTCGCAGCCGGGCCCTGGCCATTGCCGCCAAAGAACATCTCGAGTCTCTGGGGGAAACCGTCACCTTTCTTGATCTGCAGGAGCATACCTTGCCGCTTTGCGATGGTGGCGCTGCCTACGGAGATCCAGAGGTGTCGAACGTGTCCAAAATGCTGGATGCCTGCGACCGTTACATCGTGGCCACGGCGATCTATAACTACGACGCCAACTCCGCGCTGAAGAATCTGGTGGAGTTAACTGGTAAGGATATCTGGGAGGACAAGATCGTCGGCTTCCTCTGCGCCGCCGGCGGCAATTCCAGCTACATGTCCATCATGGCGCTGGCGAATTCTCTGATGCTGGATTTCCGCTGTTGGATTGTCCCGCGCTTTGTCTACACCACCGGCGACGCCTTCCAAGGTGAGGAATTGGCGAACGAAAACGTGAAGAAGCGGATCAAGGACCTCTGCGAGGTGACCTTGCAGGTCCAGGTTTGACTGCTCCCTGAGCCCGCCGCTTTCCAGTCGTCAGGTTTCTGAGGACGAAGGCCCAAAGTTGAGCCAGATTAGACGACTATGTTTGTAGATCACCTGCGAGTTTACGCCAAGGCTGGCGATGGCGGGAACGGATGCCGCAGCTTCCGGCGGGCCAAGTATATCCCCAAGGGCGGCCCAGACGGCGGTGACGGAGGCCGCGGAGGCGACGTCGTGTTCAAGGTGGATCCGCATGTGGACAACCTGAAGGCGTTCTTCTTCAAGCCGAACCTCAAGGCCGAACGCGGAGCCCATGGTCAAGGTCAGCAAAAGACTGGCAAGAACGGCAAGAATCTCGTCCTGTCCGTTCCTCCAGGCACTCTCGTCTACGCCGCGCAGGGTGCCAGAGGGGATGAGCCTGAGAATGTGGAAGACGGCATGGCGTTCTTCTATGACATGGACGCGCAGGAAGAAGACACGGTGGGCGCCAGTGAGGGAGAGAACGTGAAAGGCGAGTTGATCGCGGACCTCACGGAAATAGGACAGAAGTTTGTGCTCTGCAAAGGCGGCAAAGGTGGGAAGGGGAACATCAACTTCAAGAGCTCTACCAATCGCGCGCCGGAGGAAGCGACTCCCGGCGAACTCGGAGAAGAAGGCTATTTCTACCTGGAGCTGCGCCGCATTGCGGACGCGGGCTTTGTCGGTTTTCCCAATGCCGGCAAGTCGACGCTGCTTACCAAGTTGTCCGCCGCCAAACCCAAAGTCGCGGCCTATCCCTTCACGACGCTGACGCCGATGGTCGGCGTGGTGGAGTTTCCAGGATTCTGCCGGGCAACCATTGCGGACATCCCCGGATTGATTGAAGGGGCGCACCAGAATGTGGGTCTTGGCCACGAATTCCTGCGTCACATCTGGCGCTGCAGCCTGCTGATTTTCGTCGTGGATACGGCGGGTAGTGAAGGACGGGACCCGATCGCCGACCTGGAGCAGTTGCGGACGGAGATCAAGCTCTATGACGAGGAGATGTCCAAGCGGCCCTGGATCATCGTGGCCAACAAGATGGATCTGGAGGGATCCGAGGAGAACTTGGAGAAGATTCGTCAGCGTTTCCCCAAGATTTCCGTGATCCCCATCTCCGCCATGGAGGAAGAGGGACTGCAACCGCTGCGAGACGAGCTGCAAGGGCTCATCGGCAAAGCACCCCATTAGGGGAGGATTTCGGATTGGGATTTCGGATTTCGACTATGCAATCTGCACGGCAGCTACAGGTCACCGCCGTCATCCGTCGGGCAATCAGCCAATGGCACGACCCATGCGATCACGTGAGGCATGGCCCTTAGTGCAACCAACCACGTAACTTCCTCGCTTCGAAAAGGGGAGGGTTACCTCATGTTTATGGGGTACTTACAAATCGCAGGGGGAGCGTTGACTCTGTTGCTCTCCATCATGGCAATCACCCAGACGCTCATTAACGGCGATGCCTGGTGGCTGAATCCCATGGCACTGGTGGAGAGCGAAGAAGTCTTTGGCTCGAACCCGCTCATCTCGGCCTTTGTGGTCTACCTGGCCTTCCAAATGGGATTTGGCTGGTTTCTGGGACTCCTCATGATGGGTGCGGGCGTTTTCTGTCTGAAACCCTCGGGGCGACGATTCGTGACCTGGTCCTCGATCTTCAACCTCGTGAACTTTCCCCATGGCACCACCGTGGCGATCATGGTGCTCCATGGCTTGGGGAAACCCGAGATTCGGAGCGCTTTTCCTCCACCGAAGTCGAGTTCCTAAGAGTCGGCAGTGGGTGACGGCAGTGGGTAAAACTCCCGGAACTTCGGCACGAAACGTCGTTCGAACTCGGTTCGGACGGCAATGAGCCCCCCAGCCTTGAAGATCACGCCCAACTCCGCTTCCACCTTGGTGGGATGCCCGAAACTGCGGAGGAACTTGTTGGAAGTGATCTTGCGGTGGATTTCCCCATCGATACTTCCCATGGTATCGAGGATCCACTGGCGTGCGACGAGAGCGAGAGCCGCGTCGCCAATCCAGGCCAGTTCCCGATCTTCCGGCGTCTCACTGGGTTGCACGGGTGCATACTAGTGCGAAGAGCTGTTTGCACAAGCGGCGATTCCGTACACGGTCTGGCCATGTCAAAACCTCTCGTTGGAAGCTACTGCGCGACTTTCCTCAAGGCAGAGATGCTCCACATCTACCGGCAGGTCACGGGACTGAAGAATTTCGATACCTTTGTGATCTGTAAAGAGCGTCTCAACGAGGACAAGTTCCCCTTTGACGATATCGAGATCTCCAAGAAGCAGCGCTCCAACTTCATTCGCCGGTTCTGGCTGAAATACATCATGAAAGCGCCGCCGCTCATCTACCGCGGCGAACACGGTTCCCTGGGGAAAATCCTCAAGCGGCGAGATTGCGATCTCCTCCACATCTACTTTGGGCACCACGGAGTGCATCTCCTGCCTTTCCTGCCAAAGTGGGGCGGACGGGCTACGGTTTCCTTCCATGGGATGGACGTGCAACCGCGCGAAGGCCAGCCCGGTTACCTGGATAGCCTGAAGCAACTCCTTCAGGAGCTACCTCTGGTAATGGCCAGGTCCGAGTCCCTCAAGGAGCGGCTGATCGAACTGGGGTGTCCGGAGCAGAACATTCGGATCAATCGCACCGGGATTCCGATGGATAGCTTCCCCTATGAGGAACGCCCGATCCCGGAGGATGGTTCCTGGCACATCGTTCAGGCCTGCCGCTTGATTGAGAAAAAGGGGTTGGACCTCACCTTGAAAGCATTTGCTGACTTCAAGAAGGAGTTCCCCAAGGCGAAGCTGACCATTGCGGGTGAAGGGCCGCTCATGAAGAAGGTGCAGAGCCAGGCCACGGAACTGAACCTTGGCGACTCGATCCAGTTTCCGGGATTCCTTGGCGTGGAAGAGCTTTCGGCGCTGTATCGGTCGGCGCATTTCTTCATGCATCCCAGCCGGCTCACGGCGGATCAGAACCAGGAGGGGATTCCCAACTCGATGCTCGAAGCCATGGCCACAGGGCTTCCCGTGGTGGCAACCTTGCATGGAGGGATTCCTGAAGCAGTTCAGCAAGGCGTCACGGGGCTGTTGAGTCCCGAAAACCAATGGGAACCCTTGAGAGACGCGCTCATTGATTTGGCCCGGGATGAAAATCGCTGGCGGAGCATGAGCAAAGCCGCCGCTGCGGACATGCGGGAGAATTTCACCCAGGAAGCCCAGATCGAAAAGCTGGAAGGCTTCTACCGGGAGATGCTGGCCTTTCCCAAGCCAGGTGTGACGGAGTATTAGGCAAGCTAGTCCTCAAAGAGAGTCGGAAAATTTTGTCGGAACTCTTTGAGATACGCCTCCAGGGTATCCATTGCATTGGCTTGATCTCCGCCACAATTGGTGAGGATTGAGTCATGAAATGTCCATTGGTGATCTTCAAGCCCAAGCTTGTCCCTCAGATACTTCAGAAATTCTTGGTCAATCAAGGCACCCGAAGGAGAGATTAGATCGTGTTCGGACCAAGCGTCGTGAAATCCCCTGGCGATGAACCACAATCCGGTGAATTTCATGTCCGTGTCCCCAACGTAGAAGAAGGGACGCCTAATTCCACTTTCGAGAATACCAAAGAAACTGTGAGAGTAGTTCGCGCTCACTTCAGCATTATTCGATACACTCCCAGCCACGCCATGCCCAGCACGGCGACTACCGCGCCGATGATGGTGCGTGCGTTGGGGCGGTCTTTTTCGAAGACGTAGGCAAAGGGCATCAGAATGATCGGCGTGGCGGCGACGATGGCGAGGACAATGGCGCTCTCCGTCGTCGCGAGGGCGTGTTGATAGAGCACCACTCCAACCACGGGACCAAAGATCGCCGTGCCCATGATCCAGGTCGCGTAGCGAGGTTTCCAGGGCCCTGTCCACTTCAAGGACATGCGCTGGCGGAGCTTGAGAAACAGGAGGAAGAGTCCCGACACCAGCACTCCTGCGGTGATCCGCTGAAATGCCTGGCTCAAGGCGGGCACCTCCACTGCCAATTCGAGGGCCTTCTGATTGGCCTGCCGGGTAAGAACGGCTCCCATTCCCTGACCTGCTGCGGAGACCAGCGCCATACCAATCCCGAACGCAAAGCTCCCGTAACGCTCGCTATCCGGGGAGGAAGGTTTGAGCGACTGGGAGACGCCCAGGACGATCGCGGCAATGCCCGCCATTTCCGCCCAGGTGAGGGTTGTCCCCAGCCAGAGCCATTCCACCAGGGCCGCCAGCACAGGCGCGATACAGAAGGTCACCAGGATGGTGATCCGCGATCCGACACGGGCATAGGCGAGGTAGAGCCCCATGTCGCCGATGCCGAATCCCACAAATCCGCTGATGAAGAGCCAGAGGAAGGTGGTGCGGTGCAGCGAGTCTGGTTGCAGCCAGAAGGTGAAGAGGGCGAGCAGCAGCATCGCCACGGTGAGCCGGGTAAAGTTGGCCACGGTGCTGCCCATGTGACGCGCCGCCCGCTGTCCGAACACTGCGGAGATCGCCCAGGAAATACTGGTAAGCAGAGCACTGAGCACGGAGGGACGAGGCTAGGACGATAGGGGCACGCCCATTAGTGGGTGCAGTGCATGGGCTCCGTCAATGACTCGTGACGCCGGAACCAAAGAAACTTACCGAGGTACCAGGGAAGAGGCTCAAAAAGGTGTTCGTCTCCGGAAACCTCGCCATCCCGGCGCATCACCGTCAGCAGTTCTCCATCCCGGGAATAGACGACCTCCAGGTCTCCCTCCTCATTGCTGACGAGGCGGCGGAGCTCAAAGTAGGGAAGAATGGCCCCGGTATTGGCAAACTGCTGGATACCTCCGGGATTCTTGCTCGGGCGGAGCAGAGGTGGATCCGAACTGACGATCTCCACCATGTCCTTCTGGAAAGGAAAGATGTCGACGCGCTTTAGGAACATATGGTTGCCCTCTCCCTCGCTGCGCAAGTTACTGTACATGGAGAAGGACGTTTGAGTTTTGAGCCCGATCCAGGGATTCAGCCCATTCATGAAGACGGGGATCAGCATGATCAGAGCCGGTGTCCAGACCAACCGGTTGGGCAGCCGCTGAGATTGATCGCGGGTTCTCCAGAGCGCTACGAGGTAGTGTGAAGCCAGCCATACACCCCAGGTGGCCCACATCCAGAAGCCCACTCGATTGGAGATCCAGAAGGTCTCATAGTCCCGGCCGAGGATCAGGTAGAGGGCGGTCTGGGTGATCACCGTGGGGACAAAGATGAAGAGCAGGCCAAAGCGTACGATGTTTTCGCCACGGGCTTTGTTGCCCTTGCCCAGCCATTCCAGATGCCGGGTCCAGGTGGCTTGAATGGTTTCCGCGGCGGGATTCGGCAGGAAGAACACCAGCATACCCATGATCAGGGCGCTGAAGCTGAAAATTCCGGCGGCGTGGTGAATGGAAAGCCAGAGATGGAAGAAAATCGCCAGCACGAATCCCGCGCGACGCGTCCGGGGAAAGAGCAGCAATGCGGGAATCGCCAACTCAATACCGATCGAAATCCAGCTTACAACCCACAACTCCCACTGAGAATTGGGGATGAAAGGGAAGTACTGCATGATCTCCATGTGCAATTCGGAGGCACAGCTGACTTCCGGGGTGACGTAGTCCCAGTTCATCTTCTGAATGGCTGCCCAGCAGTACATGACCACGATTTGCAGGCGCAGAACCGGCATGGTCTGGGTGAAGAACCGGGAGTTCAGAGCGGTAATCGGCGGATGGCGGAATGCCTGTCCCAAAGTGGCAAGAAGCGCGATCGAGGTGAGCGCTCCCAGAATATGGTTGTGGCCCGGGAGAGCGATGTAGAGAGCCTTGACCGCGACGGCGATGAGGAAGGGCCAGAATTTCCGGAGGCCTTTCTGGGCGATGCTCTCGTAGTGGATCGGTCGATCCATGGATTGCCAGAGCGCCCATCCAATCCCGATCAGCATGGTGCTGTTCAGTGTCACCGGGATCACCCTCAACCACGCTGCGGACATCGATGCGCAACCGGTGATCAGCGACCGCGAAGCGGTGCTGCCGCCGCCGTTGCTGGAGACCCTGGCGCAAACCGAAAGCGGCCCCCTGCCGGAAACCGTACGCCGGTGGCTGGCGCGGGAGGCGGATATCCAGGTGGACCGGCGCGACGCGCAGTGGTCCGCCGACGAGGTGTATCTGGCGCTGGGGACCACGATCAAGATCGCCGGCAGCCAAGCGGCTTTCCGTGCGGTG
>JBHIXE010000114.1:0-13648 GCA_041984905.1 Verrucomicrobiales bacterium
TTTCCTAATCCCTAACCTCTTCCATCGGCTACCGATTTACTGAAATCGCTCTAGACTAGGGAGGCGCGAAGCGCTGCGTCCTTCTCCGGCACTACAACTCCGTCTGAAGTGCTTCTGCTTCCTCCCGACCTCGTCCTAATACACGTCCCGCAGATAGCGCTTCTCTTTCAGGAGAGACTGCACGTAATCTTCCGCCGCGCTGCGAGATTTGCCGCCCTGCTTCTCCGCAATCTGGATCAACGCTTCGTGAACGTCGCCAGCCATGCGTGAGGCATCGCCACAGACATAGAAGTAGGCCCCGGAATCGATCCAGCGCCACAGCTCTTCAGCGCGCTCCAGCATACGGTGTTGTACGTAGACCTTTTCCTTTTGGTCACGAGAGAAAGCCACATCCAGATGGGTCAGGACTCCATCCTTCAAGTAGTCCTGCCACTCCAACTGATAGAGGAAGTCGTAGGTATAGTGCTGATCGCCAAAGAACAGCCAGTTCTTCCCCTTCGCACCCGAGGCCTGGCGCTCTTCCATGAAGGCCCGGAAAGGCGCAATGCCCGTGCCAGGTCCCACCATGATCATGGGCGTGCTGGGATCTTCGGGCAGCTTGAAGCTCTTGTTGGGCGCGACATACACAGGCACATGGCCGCCGACCGGCACCAGGTCCGCCAGATAGGTAGAAGCAACGCCCTTCCTGTCTTTGCCGTGCGTATGATAACGAACCGCGGCGATCGTCAGGTGAACCTCCTCGGGATGTGCCCTGAGGCTGGAGGCGATGGAGTACATCCGTGGAGGAAGCTTGCGCAGGATTCCCGTGAACTCCTGCGCGGTCAGGGATTTCACAGGGAAATCTTCCAGCATATCCACGATCTGACGCCCCTCGATATAGGCCTTGAGGTCGTCTGGTTCCGCCAAGAGCCGGTCAATCTTCTTGGACTCGGCGAACTGATTGTATTTCTCCAGGATATTCTTGGTCAGCGTCGTGATGTCATAGAAGCTGGCCAAGGCACTGCCAAGCGACATCACCGATCCCCCTTCCACCGATACCGATCCCTTGATGAAGCTCCCTGCTTTCAGGACTGGCTCGACGATATCCTGGCCATTGATGGGAACGATCGCCAGCGAGTCTCCCGGCTGATAGGCAATGCCAGACCCCGCGAGAGACAACTCGTAGTGCCAGGTTTCCTTCTTGGAGCCTTTCCCACTAAGAAGGATCTTTTCCTTAATCGTGGAGCGGAAAGGATTCTTCCGATCGTAGACGACCGCGTTGATCGCGGGAACCGTCTGCACTGGTGCAACACTGGGCATTGCAGCAACCGGAGTTGCAACGGCTGCTGCTACGGCGGCGGGAGCCGCCTGCAACTGTTCTCCCAGCACGGCGACGACCGCCTTAAACCATTCCTGATAAGGCGGGTCAAAATCAACGTCACAATCCACTCGAGGAGATATCCGTTCTGCTCCCAGGGCCTCGAGACGGGCATCAAAATCCTTCCCGGTTTGGCAGAACTTGTCATAGCTGGTGTCTCCCAGCGCGCAGACCGAATACTTCACGCCCTTGAAGGAAGGTGCGTTCTCTCCCATCAGCTCGCTATGCAGGGCGACAGCGTTGTCCGGCGGATCCCCATCTCCCCAGGTACTGGTAATGACGAGCAGGTTCTCCGCTTTCGTCAGCGCAGCAAGATCGGTATCGCCCATATCCACGACATTGGGACTGAAGCCGCGTTTGCGAAGCTCCTTTTCCGTCAGGCTCGACAAAGACTCGGCATTTCCGGACTCGCTGCCAAAGAGGATGGTTACCGGGACGTTCTGAGGAGCCGCGGCCTGCGGTGCAGGGGTTGCCTCAGGAGAAGCGGCTGTAGTGGCCAGCAATTGAGCCGCAGCGCCCAACGCTGGGGTTGGCATGTTGCTCAGAGCGGCGGGCGCCTGGGCGTCTTGACGCAACGCGGCATCGATTCCAGCGGCAAAGCCGAGCAACCACTGGAGCTGTGCCGGATTCAAGGAGGGCAACAACTGGTTCAGCACGGCGCGCTGTTCTGGGGTAAACGGAGCGGTGTCTGGAATCTGCATTTCCTATAGTTTCAAAAATACGCCTCTCTTCTCACTGGAGGAAGCCAATTGCAAGCATGCTGACAAAAACAAGAGGGCGCGGGTGCCGACAGATCAGCCCCGCGCCCCGGTAAACTTAAAGCGGTTCAGCTACGCTATGACAGACTAATCTTCAGACTCGTCTTCAACAGCCACAGCTGAGTCGACCCACTCAATGAGGGCCATGGGA
The DNA here is from genome assembly GCA_041984905.1 of Verrucomicrobiales bacterium. Lineage (GTDB taxonomy): Bacteria > Verrucomicrobiota > Verrucomicrobiia > Verrucomicrobiales > DEV007 > JBHIXE01. Next base: position 2,267 of record JBHIXE010000114.1, read on the forward strand.
GCTGCGTCACTCGTGCGATAGCCAAGCTTCACGATCCTTGTGTAGCCGCCCTGACGATCCTTCGCGGCAACCGCGATTTCCTCGAACAGCTTCTTCACAGGGGTTTCGTGACGCAGGTAGGCAACCGCCTGGCGACGTGCGTGCAGGGAATCCCGCTTACCCAGGGTCACCAGCTTGTCCGCGACCGGGCGCAACGCCTTGGCCTTCGCCAGCGTGGTGCGAATGCGGCCGTGCTCGATGAGGCTGCAAGCCAGTCCCGAAAGCAAGGCCTTCCGCTGAGAGGCGGTCCGCTGCAGTTTCGAAGTTTTGCGTCGGTGTCTCATATCAAATCCAAAGGGAGTGCTCTAATGGGGGCGAAATCGATGATTCGCAACCCTATTCATCGTAATCGTTAAGATTACCTTCAATCAAATCCTGCAATCCACCGCCCCGCGGCCCGCTTTCACCCAGCAAAGGAGTGGGATAAGGCGATTCCAGGAGAGCAGGATCAAACTGCATACCAAGAGACAAGCCAAGCTCAGAAAGCTTTTCTTTAATCTCGTTGAGGGATTTCTTACCGAAGTTGCGGTATTTCAGCATCTCGGCTTCCGTCTTGATGGCCAACTGACCAACCGTGGTGATGTTGGCGTTGTTCAGGCAGTTCGCCGCACGCACGGAGAGTTCGATCTCGTTGACGCTCATGTTGAGCAGCTTCTTAAGCTCTTGATCACCTTCCGTCTGCGTTTCTTGCTCTGCATCAAAGGCGATGAGGGAGTCATCGTAGTTGACGAACACATCCAAATGGTGACGAAGGATCGCGGAGGCTTGAAGCAGTGCGTCCGCGGGCTCGATCCGGCCATCTGTCCAGATTTCCATGATCAGGCTGTCGTAGTCCGTGCGCTGCCCCACACGGGTGTTCTCCACGGCGTAACGAACCCGTTGCACCGGGGAAAAGATGGAGTCGATCGCGATGACACCGATCGGCATGTCCGGATACTTATTGTCTTCGCTAGTGTTGAACCCGCGGCCGACCCGAACTTCGATGTCCAGTTCGAACTTGGTCTTGCGGTCCAGGGTGCAGATCAACTGATCCTTGTTGACGATCTCGTATTGAGAAATTTCCTGAATGTCCGCAGCGGTTACCGGCCCCTCTTTCTCCACGGAGATGCTCAGAGTGGCGGGTTCCTTCTTCTCGAAGTGGCGGAACTTCACCCGTTTCAGGTTGAGGATGATATCCGTAACGTCCTCCACCACACCGGGAAGGGAGGTGAACTCATGAGATGCGCCACCAATGCGCACGGAGGTGATGGCTGCTCCTTCCAGGGAGGAGAGCAGAACTCTGCGGAGAGAGTTACCCACGGTGTGTCCGTATCCGCCTTCGAAGGGTTCAGCGGTGAACTTGGAATAGGTTTCCGTGGCGGTATCTTCGTCTTTTTCGAGACGGCGAGGCATCTCGAAGCGAGCGATCGTCTTTGACATGTATTTTTTCTGATGAAAGCCGGGTTACCTTCGGGTGAGCTGCGCCAACGCCCCTATTCAGGAGGGCCGACCCCGAAGACCAACGACAGTTAATCTGAGCTCAATTCTTTGGGGGCGAGCACGAAACACCCCTGTGCCACCCTTGTAAAGCGAAAATTTTCGGGGGAAATCGGCCATTTCTGCCAAACCCCTTAATGGGCTCTGATCTCTATACTATCTTAGAGGTATAACAAGACTAAGTAAGAGGAGAGCCGTACGTTTCCTTACCCAACCAAGTTTGCATCTCACTTTTCCACAATATACTTAGGCCGTAGCTTTTCATTTATTATATAATGACTGTAGACAAGAAGGACGCGCTGTGTAATACAAACAAATATGAATTCTGGTGATATAGCGTCTCTTGATCGCGAAATTACTGGCCTGGAGTCCAAGCTTGCCGAGCTTCACCAGCGCCGTGTTGCAATCTTGGAACAAGAGCTGAAAAAGTCTCAACAACGTGCTGCTGATCTCGGCGTCAGCGTTCCTCGGAAAGCTGCAGCTACCACTTCTACCGTAGCCGCAAGCCCCGACAAAGCCAAGGCCACCAAGCTCAGCCGCGCCCCGAAGAAAAGACGGCGTCGGATGGCTTCTTCGGAAGTGCGCGATCGCCTGATTGCCGCCGTGAAGGAGGCAGGACCAAATGGCGTCTCCCTGAAGGGAGCTAGCGATAAGAGCGGTGTGAACTACCAGACCGCCGCCAAGGTCCTTAAGGAGATGTCTGATGTCTTTGGAAAGAAAGGCGAACTCAAGGAAGCTCGTTATTTCATCAAGTAATCACCCTTCAATTTTACTTTCATCCTAAAATAAGAAAGGGAGCCGTTTGGCTCCCTTTCTTTTTGATTGTTCCGGATAACATCCGGTAAGAACTAATTCTGAAGCAGTAACATCAACTGTCTTCCCCGCCTTCAGGAAGGATTTGGTTCACCAACCTGTCGATCCCCTCTTGAGCAAAGGTGCTTGCCGGATACATCTGGCGACTCTTCAGATACCACGCCAGGCTGGAGCCGTATTGTTTCCGTCCCTCCAGAGACTCCGCCTTCTCCAGGGCAGCGACAAAGTCAGCCACCTGAGTGGTTAGATCAGAACGCACCCGGCTCAGCGGTGGATCATCCGGGAAATCCTCATAGACCTTCTCAATGGTTTCCCAGGCTCCCCACTGATCTCCACGACGCGCAAGCGCATCCGCCTGTTGAATAGCTACATCGATGGCCGTGATGTTCCCGATGATCTCCTTCAGGCTCCCCTGACGCTCTTCATCTTTGTAGAGTGCGGCGGCATATCGGCCCTGGTCGGAGTAGATCTGCCGGAAACTCTTGGTCCCGACGAGACGGTCGAAGTCATTCACGGACTGGACCTGCTCATTGCTCATTTCCGTGGTCATCTTGAATGCCCTCTCCAGTTCCGGATTGGTGGGCCAGATCTCCGTGGCGGCCATGACGTTTTCCTTGTAAGAGAGGGAATCCCCCTTCAAGGCCGCATTGACCGCGGTTTGGATATGCATACTGCTGGTCGCCTTTGCCGTTTGGATCGCCGTCAGCGGTGCTGAGTAGTCAAAGTCATTGGCGAGCTCTCTGAGCCGTGTCACATTCTCTTCTGCCAGGGTGTAGTTCTTCACCTGCATGGAGGACAACAGCTGGTTGTAGGTCCTGACAAATTCCAGGATCGACTGCTTTTTCTCCAGGGAAACGGTCTGAATAGGGGGCAGGAACTCGCCCACCATGTAGGCCTCCATGAGTCGCTTGGAAGCACTGGCGCGCTCGTCTTTCTCAATGAGATAATCAAATGCTTCGACGGCTTGCTTGGTATCTCGAATGGCCTCATTCGCCAACGCATCCAGAGAACTGACGGTGGGATCGAACCCGGCGGTTTCTTTGAACATCTTCTCCGCATCGGAGCCGTCCTTGAACTCGATCTTTCCGCCACCGTCTTTGTAGAATTCTGTGTAGATACGAGCGGCAATCACCACGTGCTCAAAGCGGCGCTGCATGAAGTACTGCACCATGAGAGCCTGAAACTCGAGTTTGCTCTCCACTTCCGAGATGGCAATCTTGCCCTCGTTAGCCACGATCTTCGCCTGAATCTCGGCGTATTGGGTGGCATACTCCCCCAGAGAGCTCACGGTCGTCTCATCGACCGGCTTCTCCTGCTCTTCTTCTCCGACCTTGCGCCGATCCGGCTTGGTTTCCGTGTCCCGCACCAGATCCACATTTCTGACCGTATTCTTCCGCTCACGGCGCAGCATCTCATTGGCACGCTCCAGGTTGGACACCTCTTCTCGCGCCAACCAGACACGATAGATCAGGTTTGCCAGGGAATCACACATGCGGCCGTCCTGCTCGAACCCTGCGGCCTGTTCCAGATATACTACCGCATTGGACAGCTTCGGCTCGCCCCCCCTTGCCTTATTATGAGGAGAAAGCACGTCGCGAATCTTCTCCAGAGTCTCGCGATAGGCCTGATCGTTATCGCTGTCCGCGGGAGGCGTATTGAGATACTTCTCAAACCTGGCGTTAAAGACCCGGTTGTCATTCACGTTCCAGAGTTGCCCTTCATACATCACTGTCTCTGAAGAGGGATCGAACATCGGTAAGAGATTGCCCGAGACATTGCCGTTCCCCTGATTGCCTGAGGAAGACTGTGAACTGGACGAACCGGAATTCGAGCCTCCGCCCGAATTGCTTCCTCCGCTGCTCTGCGGGGTGAAGACCTGCGCTTGAAGACCCGGTATCATTAACACGCAGGCCGCCATCAGCATGGCATTTGTTAGGTAGCTTCGACTCATAGGATGACTTGGCTAGTTTAGATCTGTTTCACTTCCCGGGCGACAAGTAGTCCCCCATCAATCACTTCTATCACAAAATAAAACTCTCCGCCTTTTTCTATATTCACATGACTGAATTCCGGAGGAATGAGCACGGGGATAGGATCTACATCTGAAGCTCCGTCCACTTCCAGGCTAATGAGGCGTCCCCGGTCGGGAGTCCAGCGCAGCTGTTCTTCCACTGTGCCCTTTACGCGATAGGCGTTTCCACGCAGAGAATTGGCATTGTTCAGGTAGGCCCGGATATCGAGGTCCGAACTGGCGCTGAGACTCAACCCAGGATCCCGTGACTTTCCAAAAGAAGAGTCCCCCATCAGGATCTTGAACAGAAGAAAGGCGATTACGAGAATGAAAGTGACTCCGGCGGCGAGTCCGACGATCTGTCCGGTGTTGACTCCAGAGCTGGCTCTGCGGGGCATGTAGGTAAGAAGAGGTTTGGGTTTGGAGGAGTGAAAATTACTCTTTCCCCTCAATATAGGGGTAAGGGGACGTTAGGGGAATGCAAAAGGCTCTTAGCCGCTCCATCGCCCCTTGCCAACCCCAATCTGCGCGATGAACAGGCCGACCAGCAGGTGAGCCACCAGCACAAAGAGACATAACGAGGTGCCATGCAGAGACGCATCCGTCACTTGATCAACCGCGGAATAGTAGCGTGCATCCAGGGACTTCACGGTCCCGGACCAGCTCCAGTAGGCAGAGATGAAGGGTTGGATGAAGGGCTCCACAATCGATGGCAGCGCAAGGACCGCACCAGAGAGAGGAAGCTGGAAGCCCACCAGGTAAATGCTCAGCAAGGACGCCTGATCCGGAGATTGCATCGAAGCAGAGATACCAAGGCAGATCGCCGTCATGGCCGCGTTCACCAGAATCAGGAGCAAGGGATGATAGATGAGGTCCGAGCGAAGATTGGCCCCCAACTGTTGTCCTACTGTGAAGACAAAGAGATACATCCAGATGGACTGGACCAGCACCAAGACCAGGAGAAACAGGCACTTGCTGGTCAAATAGGAGAAACTTCCCAGACCTCCCAACTTCTCTTTTTCAAAGATCTGGCGCTCGCCTGCGATCTCTCGAGCTGAGTTGTTGGATCCCATCAGCGCCAGCAAGACCACCTGAAACATGATGAGCCCGGATATAATTCCACCTACCTCCATCTTGTTGGCCAGGATGTCCATCCGCTCCTGCATTTCCAGGGCGAGATTGTCCGCCAGAGAATCCGCTGGACGAAGAAGGTCATCGATTCCATTGAGCGCAAACAACACCACGATGGCAGGAAACCCGATTATCATGGCCAACTGCAGAAGCAACTGAGTCCGGTCGCGGAAAAAGATCTTCCAGCGCCGTTCCAGCAAGACGTTGACTTGAGCAAAAAAGCCGGGGCTCCGGTGCTTTTTCTTCTCGTGCTCGACTCCATGCGCCGGCGCCGCGGGCATGGATTGATAGTACTCCTCGCGATGCTTGTCCCAGGAGACCCGCCACGCTTCCGAATCCCGTTTCCCCAACTGCGGATACACGTCCTCCGCCTCACTCACCCCAAAGTAGTGATTCAGGGCGCGCGGAGGACCGTGATAGACAATTCGTCCTTCGTGCAGCACCAGTACGGAATCATAGAGATCCAAATTTCCCAGGCTGTGGGTTACACTGATAACCAGCCGGTTGCCGTTCTTGGCGAGGGAATGAAGCAGCTTGACGATCTCGTTCTCGCTCTTGGGATCCAGACCGCTGGTGACTTCATCGCACAGCAGCAGGTCGGGATTGGTCACCATCTCCAGCGCAAGCCCCAGGCGGCGTTTCTGTCCCCCTGACAGAACCGCAACCCGGCTTTCCCGAATGGGATCCAGGCCCACCTGTTCGATAATCTGGTCGGCCCGCTCCTCCATCTCTGCCCGATTGCGAGTGGGCACCCGGAGCCGAATGGCATTGTCCACGCTCTCCTCCACCGTCAGTTGTTCGAAGGCAATGCTGAACTGGGGAACGTAGCCAAACTCCGCGGGGTGCAGATCCCCTTCTTCCGAGAGATTGCGTCCGTCCCAGAAGAGGTCCCCCTCCGATTCCAGGTTGATTCCTGCGATGGTTTTCAGGAGAGTGGATTTCCCGCATCCTGACGGTCCCACAATCGCCATGAAGTGCCCTCGGGGAGCGCGCAATGAAATGCCTTCCAATAAATTCCGGGTTTCTCCGTCATGCTTAATGGCGAAGCTGATATTCTGTAATTCGAGCACGTGATTTTCAGAGGGGTTGGCGATCCAGCTGCCGGGAAACGAAGTCCATTATGGAGCTTTTCTTCATTCGGCTAGCAAAAAGATGACTCTTTTGGCAAGATTTACCCGGTAGAATAAGCTTGGTTTCCTGACCTCAACATGACGAGACACACCAAACACTCTCATTCCTGGCATCATTCTCCCGGCAATGTCCTCCTGGGACTGCTCATTGGGCTCGCCGTCTTTGCGGTCTCTCTCATGATCGTCACTTTCGGGGTTTCCGCCTATGTAAAGAACTTCATCCGCAGCGATGAGTTTCGGGAGACGGTCGCAGAAAAAATCTCCGACCAACTGCGGACCCAGACCCGCCTGGATTCCGTGAACTGGGAAGGTACTTCCGCCTATGCCAACCGGTTCAAGGCTCAGGGATACGAAGACGCCAACTTCACCAGCATGGAGATTTCCGGGCTCCGGACGGATCTGGATCTCAGTCTCGAGAACTTCCGCCGGGGCGTCTGGAAAGTCTCCAGCGTCGATGCCAGCCAGTTGGATCTCGTTTTTTCTGACAAAGACCGGCTCACCGGACCATACGCCAGCTCAAAAGCCATCCTTCCTGACGAAATGCTGGACGAGCCGGAATCCAGCGCGCCTCAATCAGAGGGCTTCTTCGCCAAACTGATTCCTAAGCGAACGGAAGTCGGCCCGGTAAGTATCGGCAATACCAACTTGTACTGGTATGGAGACAAGGAGATCAAGGCGACCGGCGTCCATACCTCCATCTATCCCCCGCCCAATTCCGGTCCCATCCGGCTGGAAGCCAAAGGAGGAACCCTCAAGGGAGAGGATCTCCCCAAGATGACTATCGGTCACCTCAAAATGAATTGGGCAGGCAGTGATTTCTACATCTCTGATGCCGAGTTCTATCTGGACGGAGGTGCCAAGCTCAATGTGCATGGCGATGTCAAACAGAGCGACGATGAGATCCTGTTAGAAGCGACGCTGACGGATTTGAAAGCCAGCGAGGTCATTCCACCTGACCTGACCACCAAATTCAGCGGCATCATTAGTGTGGATGCCACGGTCACGGGCAAACCCAGCGATAGTGCGTCCCTTCTTTATAAAGGAACCGTGACAGTAGAAAAAGGCGTGCTGGAGTCTGTTCCCGCCTTGGAAAGTCTCGCCAAATATACCAGCACCGAACGGTTTCGGCGCATTGCCTTCAGCCAGGCAACGGCAGAGTTTACTCACCAGAACGGAACGACGGAGATCTACAACATCCAGCTGCAGTCTGACGGACTTGCACGGCTGGAAGGGCATCTGCAGGTGGAGAACCGGAATCTGAACGGCCAACTTCAACTCGGGGTGATCCCCAATACCCTCAGTTGGATCCCCGGCGCGGAACGAAAGGTCTTTGTCGACGCCAGAGAAGGACATCTCTGGACCAATATTACGGTCAGTGGCACGCTGGATGATCCTCAACATGATCTCATTCAGAAGCTGGCGGCTGGCGGTGTGGAATCCACGATGGAACAGATCAACGACATTCTGAATAACCCTGACAAAGCCCAGGAAAAGTCAGAGGACCTCATTAAAAGCGGGATGGATTTGTTGAACACCTTTCTCAAATAGGGTACGGGCAGGATCCAGGTTGCCCGTCTATGATTCTCGATAACCCGATTGCTTTCTTTGTACGAGGAGTGCTCGGAGTGGCACTGCTGCTCCTGTTCGCCTGGTCTCTCAGCTGTGACCGGTCCGCCATTCGCTGGCGAATTGTGTTTGGAGGTTTGCTGCTGCAGATCTTGATCGCGGCCTTTGCTTTCTGGGTGCCGGGATTTCAAGCGTTGATGGGGTCTCTCGCCGCTCTTTTCACCAAGCTGCTGAGCTTCTCCTTCGATGGGATCGGACTTCTCTTTGGCGATCTGGCGGATGAATCCAAGAACGGAGTGGTGGCCGCATTCAAGATCGGCGGAACCATCATCTTCTTCTCCGCTCTCTCCGCCCTGCTCTATTATCTGCGAATCCTGCAATGGGTCGTCTTTGGAATTGCCTGGGTCATGCACCGGGCAATGCGCTTGTCAGGTCCGGAATGTCTCGCCGCAGCCGCCAACATCTTTGTGGGACAAACGGAAGCGCCCCTGCTCATCAGACCCTATTTGGAAAAGCTGACCCGCTCCGAACTGATGGCGCTGATGACCGGCGGAATGGCCACGATTGCCGGCGGAGTGCTGGCCGCTTATGTCTTCATTCTGGGAGGGACGGATGAGGCCGCGCAGCAGCAGGTCGCCAAACTGCTCCTCACCGCCTCTATTATGAGTGCACCCGCCGCCCTGATCATGGCCAAGCTGTTGGTGCCGGAAACCGAATCTCCCAATCAGGAACTGCTCGTTCCGCGCGAATCCGTGGGCAGCAATGTGTTCGATGCGATTACCCAGGGCGCCAGTGATGGTATGAAGCTGACGCTCAATGTCTTTGCCATGATTGTGGCATTCTTCGGGCTCATCATGATGCTGAATTGGATACTTGGGGCAATAGGTGGCTCGTTGGGCGCTCACCAACTGATCGGTGGATTGAGCGGCGGCACCTACGACACCTTTAGTATTGAGTCCGTCGCGGCGTTTCTTTTTGCCCCCATTGCTTTTATCATCGGAATCGGCACTGGAGATCTCCTCGTCTGCGGCGAACTCCTCGGCACCAAGTTCTTCTTTAACGATCTCCTGGCATTCCTGCGGCTGGGATCCTTGGAAGAACCCAATCAACTCTCGCCGCGGAGTGTCTTCATGATCACCTTCGCGCTCTGCGGATTCTCCAATTTCGGATCGATCGGGATCCAGATTGCCGGGATCAGTTCTCTGGCGCCCAAGCTCCGGCCAGAACTCTGCCGGCTCGGCTTCCGCTCCATGGTCGCCGGCACCCTTGCGACGCTGATGACCGCCACGATTGCGGGGCTATTCTACAAGGCAGTGTAAGGGGCTTGTCAGGACGGAGGATCTAGTTCACCCGGATCGTCTTCCCGTCCGCCTTTCCGCCCTGCACGATCCATTCATGGATCACGTGATCGTAGATCTTTCCGAGATCATCTTTGTTCGTGAGGTTGAACTCCGTGGTTCGGGCATGCGTGGTATCTGGGTAGTGCTTCACCACAGGCCTGGTGTCCATCCCAGTCTTGCTCTTCGCTACGTCTTCGGCTCGATCAACAAATCCAGTCACGGCGCCGGTCACGTTGAGCGAACTGTTCTTCAGTGCATTCTCCAGAAAGTAGTAGCGAGCCACCACTGAGCCCGCCGTGTCGATGGTAACTTCGTAGACTTTACCTCCCCCATCGATGAGATACTCGTGACGGCTGATCGAGACGAGCCGCGAGTAGGGCATCACGAACTGACCGGTAGGATGCTGAATGCTCAGGTATCCGCGCCAACCAGGAGGGGGATCGTTGTTGTTATTGTTATTGTTCTGGGCGCTGAGCGAACTCAGGCCGAGCGCGAGAAAGAGAGAAGCCAGGAAGAGAAATCGGGGCATTTTCATGGGATTTGCGCGGATCGTAACGGAAAAGCCGATATCGGTCAAAGACTGTCCAACATCCCACCGACATCTCCCGGCCGATATCCTTTCAAGGTGGGCAGCCCCGGATTCTCGAGCCGTGTCAGTTTCCAGTCCCAGGGCATATTCCCCTCTTTCTGCCACGTGAAGATCCACGGAGTCGTCAACGCGTTCACCTCCGACTTGATAACCGTGGCGTAGGGGCCATTCCCCTGGAACTCGATCTTCGAAGCGAACTTGGCAGTGCCGCGGCTGGGATCGATGCGAATCTCGATGTCGCTCGGAATGACCTGAAGCACCAGAAACTGTCCCCGGACTTCCTTGAAAGCCTGGATCAACTGGGTTCGGTTCAACCCCCAGGGATCCTCATAGCTCGGAGAGATCAATTTCTCCAGAGCCCTCTCGTTGCCGCCCTCACCCGCCTGGATCAGGGCCATCTGAACCCGTCGGACCTGCGTTTCGGGTTGCCACTGGTAGCCGAACAGGAACCCTAGAATGCCCAGAATGACCACCAGGCACCCCAGCCAGAAGAACTTCGATCCAATCAATTGACTCACCGATTCACTCCCACTGAACTTACTTCATTCCCTGGGTTGACGCTTCCCTGAAGGAGGATTGAGTATGCCCCTAACATGGCAAAGTATCGTCCCAATGTTGCTGCCATCATGCGGCGTTCCGACGGCAAGATTCTCGTTGCTGAGCGGAGCGATGTCGAGAACGCATGGCAGTTTCCGCAAGGTGGCGTTGACCAGGGTGAAGACCTGCTGCAAGCGCTCTACCGCGAGGTGGAGGAAGAGATCGGCATCGGCCAGAGTCTCTACCAGCTGATGGAGTGCCGCACCAACTACCGCTACACTGTCCCCAAGGGCCACAAGAAGAACGGCACCTGGAGCGGCCAGCAACAGACCTACTTCCTCTGCCGCTACCTGGGGACGGAGAAGAACATTGATCTTTGCGATATGTTTGAGAAGTTGGTGGATAAGGAGTCGTCTGAGAAATATGAATATTACAGAGACACTATAGATGTCATGCTGAGTACGTACAAATATGAGACGCAAATGTACCGGACTGCCAATAACTTGCTGAGAAATGGATTCCATAATACGTATTGCCATCACGTGGGCACTGCGGGACACGCCTTCAAAACGAATGTGGCCGAAGGAGGGGGATATGGTATTTGTAAATTATGTGATTCCGCCATTTCTGATGTCAATCCTCGACGGCTTTTGCTATTTTATTGTGGACATGTTTTTCACGAAAACTGTTTGTATTCACTCAAACAAAAGCGCAGTCGGAAAGGGATAATGGATCACGGACAGAAATGTC
>JBHIXE010000115.1:0-13608 GCA_041984905.1 Verrucomicrobiales bacterium
TCAGTGAACTCGCTCGCGTAAAGCGGGAGGTGAGCCTGGAAACCCGGCAACTCGAATCCACCACCGCTGCGCTACAGCAGATTCGCCAGCACCGCGCGGAGGAAGTCCGCCGTCGCGCAGACCTGGAGAGCGAGCTGAACGAGATGCGGAAGGAGCGCCGCAAGCTGGCAAGTCACCTGGAGCGACTTCAAGCGGACCAGATGTCCCATCAGAAGGATCTACAGGCCCTGACTGCCAGCCTGGCAAAGGCCCGTGAGGAGCGCGAGCAACTCAAGGATTGTCAGCGCGAATTCGCCCGGCACACCAAGGAGCTTCACCAAGTCATGAGCCGATTGGATTCGGCTCGCGCCGAACATGGCAAGCTCAAGGAGGAAACTCAGGAATACCGCCGCATCCTGAATGGGGTCAATGGGCAGAGCGCGAAGCTGGAAGCGACGCTGCGACGCCTTGCCGGGCAGCTCGACAAAAAGCGCCATCAGCTCGCCTTGTGCCGGAAAGAGCTGCAAGCCACCAAGTTCGAGATCTCTCGCCGAGAAACCTGGCGCCGTCGTGCCAGGCAGCAGATGAAGCTCTTAAAGCGCCTCTGCTTCCAAGTGCAGGAGGTGAAGCAGCAGCATGGACAGCTGCTGGAGGACAGCAAGGATCTGCGGGAGTTTCTCGCCCGAGCTGACGCTCACAAGGCCAAGGCCCAGGAAGATGTCGCCGAAGTCCAGGCGCGCTTGCAGGCCAAGCATGACCGGATCGCCAGTGCCGAAGACGAGCTGGCGCAACTCAAGATCCAACTGCGGGACCGCCATCGGACCTTACGCGATCTCGACGAGGCCGTTCAACTCACGGAAACCCAGCTCACCAATCTGCAGTCTGCTCGCGGAGATCAGGATTCCGAACTGGAAGTCTCCCGTAGCCAACACGCGGCCCTGCTGCAGGAAGATCAGCGGCTTCGTCACGAGCGTCTCGAACTGCTGGAGGAGCTGGAGCGTCTCCGCGCCCAACGCACCAAACTGTTCGAAGACATCACCGAGATGGAGAAGCATCTCCGGGATCGACCAGAAGAGCTGGAAGAAATGAAAACCGCCTTCAAGCGGGAATTCACCAATCCACTCAGCAAGCTGGCCGCAGCAAGCTAAGTCTCAATCAAGACAAAGACGGGGACTGGAATCAGGCCAAAGCTTCAAGCTTGCCCAAGAGCGCTCCTTTGTCTGCAATGGCTCCCGTAACGCCGTCCTTGACCTCGCCGTCCTTGAAGAAAAGAAGCTGAGGAATGGAGCGCACGTTGAAACGCGCTGCCAGTTCCGGGTTGGCGGTGACATCCACCTTGCCCACCTTGAACTTGTCCCCTACTTCCGCGGACAGCTCGTCAATCAGAGGAGCGATCATCTTGCAGGGGCCACACCATTCAGCCCAGAAATCCACGAGAACGGGAACGGAGGATTGTTCGACGACTTCGGCAAAGTTCGCCTGAGTGATTTCAAGGGTAGATTCAGCAGCCATGGTAGTGTGTGGGAAATTGTGTTCTTAGGGAATGGGCTAGAGATGAGCATCATAGCCCAGGAGGAAGGGTACGCAACAGAGATGCCGCAACTTGGCGGAAGTCGAAACGCGTGCGCACTTGACCACGATCCCTCGGAATGGAGGGACCGTAGAAAGCAGGAGCCGCCAGAGACTCAGGCGATGAACTTGGTCAGAACTTCCAAGACCAGAACCACGACGGCCAGGAGAAGGACGATAAGCGCGAAAGGCATGACAGTATTTTCCGGAAACGGGGTTGAACGCCTCTAAAGAAGACTAAACGGCCGTGTAGGTGAAGATTTCCACCGCCAGAAGGAAGACGGAGAGAACCAGAGTAATGATGGCGAAGGGCATCAAGCCTGCTTCTTCTTCATACTCCTCGTACTCGTAGTCGTCGTCCACAGCGCTACCTGGAGAAGCGGCAGCTGAAGGCGGCTTCAGGGCAGTCGTTGGAGCGCCCGTGGCCATGTTCTGCGTCTTTTGCAGCGGCACAGTAGCCTTCGGAAGCGGCTTGCCGGGGGCCGGAGTCGGTGTGGCCTTCGCCAGCGGGATGGTCTTAGCCCCTCCTGCTCCTGGAGGAGCGGGCGCCGGAGTCGGAGCCGGGGACATGGACTGAGGCTTGGGAGCACCGGGAGCGGTCGGAGGCGCCCCTAAAGGAATGGTCTTGGCACCGGACGGAGGAGCAGGCTTCGGCGCGCTAGGTGCCGGTGCGGAAGGAGCCGGAGGCTTCGGCGCGCCCGGGGCAGTTGGAATTGGAGGTCCAGCGCTCGGACGTGGTGCGCTCGGCGGAGGAGCCACAGGGGCAGGCGCGGTAGCCGCAGACGGCGGAGGCGGCACTGGAGCAGTTTCTCCAGCTCCCTCTCCTGGTTTGGCCTTCAGCGTGATACGGACGGTTTCTTTCTTCAACGGAACCGTTGAAGTCTTCGCTTCGGGCTTGGGCGGTTTTGGCGGCTGATTGTCGCTCATTGCGTATTAAGGGAACAAACTTGGGTTTTCGACTATTAGTGGCCCAGTATAGCCCAAAGCTCGTCCAGCATGTCAACCGCATAATCTTTGTGATTTTTCCCTCCCGTGGCCCCCGCCCCGAGAAGGAACATATCTACATATCTTGATATGACGATGTTTGGCTTGAAGAGCCTGCCTCCGCGATTATGTTTCCTGACTCATGTCCACCTCTACTCAGGATCTCACTCAGGAGTTGGCTTCCGCCCTCCAGAACCGCATTCTCATTCTGGACGGGGCCATGGGCACCACCATTCGGGGATACGGCCTCAACGAAGAACAGGCCCGCGGTGAGCGTTTCAAGGAGGCGCCCAAGGATCTGCTGAACAATGGCGACATCCTTTCTCTCACCCGCCCGGACGTCATCGGGGACATTCACAAGCGTTTCTATGAGGCCGGGTCCGACATTGTAGAGACAAATACTTTCTCCGGAACCACGATCGCGCAGAGCGAATTTTTTAAAGAAGACCCGCGCGAAAAAGGTGGCCGCAAGGACCCGGACTTCTACCAGGAAGTGATTGAGGACGCCTTCCTCAAGGATCTGGCCTGGGAGCTGAACGTCGAATCCGTCAAGCTCGCCCGGGAATGGGCGGACAAGATCGGTTCCGACACGGGCCGCAAGCGCTATGTGGCCGGTGCGATCGGCCCCATGACGGTCTCCCTCTCGGTATCTCCCGATGCAGAGGATCCCGGGTTCCGGGTGGTGACCTTTGAGCAGGTTTATGAGGCTTATAAACACCAGATCCGCGCTCTCATCGAAGGCGGTTCCGATATCCTGATGGTTGAGACCATCTTTGACGCCCTCAACTCGAAAGCCGCACTGGTGGCGATTCAGGACATCTTCGCCGAGGACAAGATCCACCTGCCGGTAATCGTTTCCGCCGCGGTAGGTATGGGCGGCGAGACCATGATTTCCGCTCAGCGCGTGGAAGCGCTCTGGAATTCGATCGCCAATGTGAAACCCCTCGCTGTCGGACTGAATTGTTCGCTGGGACCCGACAAGATGCGCAGTTCTCTGGAAGAGCTGAGCACCGCGGCATCTACCTATATCTCCGCCTATCCCAACGCAGGGATGCCCAATCCGCTTGCCCCAACTGGTTTCGACCTGTTGCCGGATGACATGGGCCGGCAAATGGCGGACTTCGCCGACGCAGGCTTCCTGAACCTGGCTGGCGGCTGCTGTGGCAACACCCCGGAACACGTCGCTGCCATCGCCAAGGCCCTGGAAGGCAAGGCGCCGCGCCAGATTGCCCAACCCGAACCCATTCTACGGCTCAGCGGTTCCGACGTTTACAACCATTCCAAGGACAAGAACTTCCTCATGATTGGGGAGCGGACCAATGTGGCTGGCTCGCCTCAATTCCGGAAACTGATCAAGGAAGGAAAGCTGGAAGAAGCCGTCTCTGTCGCGCGTCAACAGGTCGAGAACGGCGCCAACGTGATCGACATCTGCATGGACGAGGGGCTGATCGACGGTGTGGAGATGATGACGGATTTCCTGAAGCTCCTGCAAGGGGAACCGGACGTGGCCCGGGTGCCCATCATGGTGGACTCCTCCAAGTGGGAGGTCCTCGAAGCCGGGCTGAAGCAACTCCAAGGCAAGGGCATCGTGAACTCCATCTCGCTCAAGGAAGGCGAGGAGGTGTTCAAGGATCACGCTCGCAAGGTGATGAAATACGGGGCAGCCGTGGTGGTCATGGCCTTTGACGAACAGGGCCAGGCCGCGACCTACGAAGACAAGATCCGCATCTGCGAACGCGCCTACAAGATCCTGGTGGATGAAGTGGGCTTCAATCCGGAAGACATCATCTTCGACCCCAACATCCTCACCGTGGCCACAGGGATGGACGAGCACAACAACTACGCGCTCGACTTCATCAACGCGACACGCTGGATCAAGGAGAACCTGCCCGGCGCCAAGGTCAGCGGTGGGGTGTCCAACATCTCCTTCAGCTTCCGCGGTAACAACGTGGTGCGGGAAGCCATGCACGCCGCCTTCCTCTATCATGCCACCAAGGCGGGGATGGACATGGGCATCGTGAACGCCGGAATGCTGGAGGTTTACGACGAGATTCCCAAGGACATGCTGGAGAAGGTTGAGGATGTGCTGCTCAACCGGCGCGAAGACGCCACGGAAATCCTGGTCGACTACGCCGAACAGTTCAAAGGACAGGCTGGCAAACAGCAGGAAGTCGACCTGAGCTGGCGGGATGCTCCGGTCGAGAAGCGCCTGGAACACGCTCTCCTCAAGGGGATCACCGACTACATTGACGAGGACACCGAGGAGGCGCTCGCCAAATACGGCAAGCCCTTGAAGGTCATCGAAGGACCGCTCATGGACGGTATGGGAATCGTGGGAGACCTCTTTGGCGCGGGAAAGATGTTCCTGCCGCAGGTAGTCAAGAGCGCCCGGGTCATGAAGAAGTCCGTGGCCTGGCTCACGCCCATCATGGAGGCAGAGAAAGCCGCCAACCCCAATCAGAAATCCGCCGGGAGAATCGTCCTGGCGACCGTCAAAGGCGACGTACACGACATCGGCAAGAACATCGTGGGCGTCGTGCTCAGCTGTAATGGCTACGAAGTGACGGATATGGGCGTGATGGTGCCCTGCGAGGATATCCTTAACAAGGCCCGCGAGCTGGATGCCGATATCATTGGTCTCTCCGGACTCATCACCCCTTCACTCGATGAAATGGTGCACGTGGCCAAGGAGATGCAGAGGGAAGGATTCAGCATTCCCCTTTTGATTGGGGGCGCGACCACGAGTCCGGCTCACACCGCCATCAAGATCGCCCCGAATTACAAGCACTCGATCGTGCATGTGCTCGATGCCTCCCGATCCGTTCCCGTAGTGAGTTCTCTGCTGAGCGAAGACGGAAGCGCTGCTTTCATTACCAAGAACGAAGCCCGCCACGATGAACTGCGGACCCAATTTGCCGCCAAGGACGAAGCCAAAAAACTACTCAAGATCGAGGTCGCTCGAGAGCGCGCTTTCCAGACGGATTGGGCCAACGCCGATATTGCGGAGCCCAGCTTCACGGGTATCCGGGAGATCGAGAATCAATCGCTGGAAGAACTGGTCCCCTTCATCGACTGGTCACCCTTCTTCCACACCTGGGAGTTACGCGGCCGCTATCCCAAGATCTTTGAGGACGAATTTGTGGGTGAAGAAGCCAAGAAGCTCTTCGATGACGCCCAAACATTGCTCGCTCGGATTCTGGAAGAGAAGGCCTTCACCGCCAAAGGCGTTTACGGATTCTTCCCTGCCAACCGGGTGGGCGATGACATCGAACTCTACACGAATGAGGACCGCAATGAGGTCCTCACGACCTTTCATACCCTGCGTCAGCAGATGGAGAAGTCTGGTAAGGCAAATTACGCGTTGGCAGACTTCATTGCTCCCAAGGACTCCGGTCGAAAGGATTACCTGGGTGGTTTTGTTGTTACCGCCGGTCATGGAGCGGACGAGTTTGCCAAGGCGTTTGAAGCGGCCCACGATGACTACAACGGCATCATGGCCAAGGCGTTGGCCGACCGGTTCGCGGAGGCCTTTGCGGAGTTTCTCCACAAGCGCGTCCGGGAAGAATGGGGCTTTGGCAAGACCGAGAATCTCAGCACCGAGGACCTCATCCGGGAGCGCTATCGCGGCATCCGTCCCGCCGGAGGTTATCCCGCCTGCCCGGACCACACGGAGAAGACCATCCTGTTCGATCTTCTGAAGGCGACTGACAAATCCGGCGTGATTCTCACCGAGAGCATGGCCATGCATCCCGGAGCCAGTGTCAGTGGCCTCTACTTTGGCCATCCGGAGGCTCGCTACTTCAATGTCGGCAAGCTGAACAAGGACCAGATCGAAGACTACGCCCAACGCAAAGGCATGAGCATCGAGGAGGTCGAGCGCTGGCTCGCCCCAAACTTGGCGTATTGAGGGATTCTGTGATAGTTTACTCACGTGAGCTTAGAAGAACTTCAACGAGAGGCACTTCAACTCCCTGAGCAGGAGCGTCTTCAACTTGCAGCAAACTTGCTGAAGAGCTGTCCTCAGCCGGCACAACCCGATGAGCAGGACGAGATTGATGCTGCTTGGGAAGATGAGATTCAACGAAGAGCTCAGGAAGTTCTCAGCGGTGAGGAAACAGGGACCACTGCGGAAGATTTGTTTGCGAAGATTCGCCAGGAACGAGGTTGGCCTACGAACTGAAATTCCACTCCTCGGCTGAAATAGAGATCCAGCAGGCCCTCGATCACTATAGTGCGATCGACGAAGATTTGGCGGTGTCTTTTCAGAACTGATTGGAAGTCGTATCCGATCAGATATGCCAAGATCCCGAGCGCTGGAGCTTGCGTGCTGGATACTACCGCCGAGTCAATATGGATCGATTCCCCTACTTTTTTGCCTTTATGATTAGGGAAGAGACCATTTGGGTTCTGGCGGTTGCACACCAAAGCCGAAAGCCAGACTACTGGAGTTCTCGTGTCCCAAGAGAGGATCAATAGAATTGATCCCCGATTTACCTGCTTGCGCTTCGGGGAAGTCGCCCCCAAATTCGCGCTGAATCGGAGGACCGATTCGGAGTCTCATGAACTTGGCCCGATCACTTTTGCTGTCCCTCGCGGCAGTGCTGTCCTTTGTCCTCTGCGCTCAAGGCGCGGATCCGACGACCCACTTTGTGGATGAGTTTTCGTCCGCTGAGGTTCCAGAGCGGCGAGCCATGCGCGGAGACTGGATCATCGAAGAGGGAATCGCCAAGTGCACCCAGGACGATGCCCTCTATAAGAAATACAAAGACCACGGTCCTATCATTTTCTACAACCTGGCTTTTTCGGACTGCCTGGTGAAATACCAATACAAGCCTGAAGGCTGCCAGAACGTAGTCTTCACCATCAATGGCGAAGCTGGCCATGTCTTCCGGATTGTCACAGGCAGCAAACACTCGGACTTCCGTCTTTTTCCTCCAGACTCCGATACCAAGTCGATCGCCGCTCGCCGCGTGGAGGAACTCGCAATCCAAGATGGCGTCTGGACCGATGTCGAGGTTCATCTCCAGGGAACGACGGCTACCATCAAGATTGGGGACAGCGAACCCATTGTCGTGACTCACGACAGTCTCGCCGGGAAGAAGACCAATGTCAGCGTTGGCTTCGCCTTCGGCACCCTATCGGTGCAGGGATTCTCGGTGGATTACCAATAACCTTCACTATTCCCGTTCAACTCTCCAGGTGCCGTGACCAGTCAACTTCAGGAACACATCCGGCACCTGCAGCTCTGCGTGTATATCCTGCTCGGGCTCATCGTCGTAGGGGCCGTGGGACTGCGTGTGACGGGGGAGCATTCCTGGTTCGATGCGGTCTATCTCACGACCATCATCCTGACCACCGTGGGTATGGAAGCCGCTACGGATGGAGAGAAGCCGATCGCCCTCTTTCTCATGCTGGGCGGGATTTTCACGACGATTTACGCCGCGGGTAATGTGGTGGCCTTCCTGGCAAGTGGAGAGGCCACTCTGTATCTGAACCACAAGCGTCTCATGCGTATGATCCAGAAACTGAATGGACACTATATCGTGGTGGGTTATGGCCGGATGGGCCGAGCCCTCTGTGCCGCGCTTCGCGAGAAACATCAGCCCTTTGTCTTGATTGAGTTCCAAGAGGAGAAGGCGCTGCTGGCGGAAGAAAACGGCATCCTGGTCATCCGGGGAAACGCCATGGAAGAAGAGGTGTATCATGAGGCACGGATCGAGCACGCTTCCGGGCTCGCCGCCTGTCTCCCCAAGGATGCAGACAACGTGTTTGTCACGCTGACCGCCCGTGAGCTGAGCCAGAATCTCAACATCATCTCCCGCACCGAAGATCCGGAAACCCATTCCAAACTCATCCGGGCTGGCGCGGACCGGGTGGTGTGCCCTCCGGTCCTCAGTGCATCCAAGGTAATGGCGATGCTGACTACTCCAGTGGTGGATCACGGCGCCCACGCGGATATCATGGATGTCTCCACTGAGATCGAGATGCACAAGATCCCGGTGGACCAATTGCCGCTCTTGCTGGATAAGCCCCTCGCGGAAAATCACGTCCGCACCCGCACCGGGATGACCGTGGTGGCGGTGGACCGGGAGGCCAAGCGAGACTTCAACCCCACCGCTCTATTCTCACCCAAACGCGGGGATGTCTTGACCGTGGTAGGGCCTCAGGGCGGTCTTCAGAAAATGAAGGATTTCTACGGAAAGCGCTGAAGCCGGTCAACCGCAGCCGTCAGGCCCTCAGCCTCTTCTGGTTCATCGTCTGGCAAAGGGTCTTGGCATTGATCTCCAACTCTTCGCAAAGGCCCCGATCCAGACGCTTCAGATCTCCTCCCGCCGGCTTGCGGCCAAACAGCGTGTTGTTCCGATAGAAGGTGGGCTCGAATAATCCCCATTCGATCAACGTTGATACGATGCAGTAGGTGAGCAGCTTCTTGTAATTGTATTTGATCGGGCCGTCCTTGGACCTGGTTGCACGCAGGATAGGCTCAAAGTCATCTACGATGATCAGACCATTGTCGATCAGTCGATCCCAGAACAGGAGGAAGTCCCGATAGACGAGTCCATCTGCGTCGTGAACAAGCCCCGCTATGCGATCGGTCTGGACCAGAGCCAAAACTTCTCCGGCGTTTTCTTCAGAGAGGTAATGCGGAAACAGCTTCACCTGGTCAGCAACCCCATGAAAGCGCAGATTCTCCTCAAATCGCTCCACGTTGCTGGAGTAATCTCCACGCCGCGAACGGGATCCGCCTTCGCATTTCTCGACCACGATCACCCGGCCCTTGCGACCCGCTTCCTTCAGCGCCCAACCCATGGCCACGCTGCCAGCTCCACCTCCCCCGCCGATCTCAATGATGTCGTAGTCCGGCAATTGAAGCACTTCGCGGTAGTATCTCAGATACATCCGTGCCGGGAGCATTCCAAACGAAGCTTTGGCCATCTGTTTGAAACGAAGGATCGGCACGGTATCGCGCATCCGTTCCAGGAATGACACAGGAGCAGGCTGAAGGCTCATCAGCGGGAGACTATGAATCGCCATCGAAAATTCTCAAAGGACGTTTCGGCAGAGCCCGAAAATTTCCTCAATTTTAAGAAAGAGACACCGGATCGGCGGCCGTAACCCTGTAGAATTTTGCATTTGCTCATCAGATCCCCCGGCCGCCTTCGGAAACTCCTCTGGATGCCACTAACACTGGTGGTGGTCGTTCCCACGGGTCTGTTGTGGGAGGCATCCACTCAGCTGGTCGCTCCACCCCGCCGTCCCTTGATGGACTATCATCAGGACTGGCTCACCAATCAGGCCCAACATGGGATCCATGTGACCGCTACCCATTGCCTGGACGGCAAGGTTCCCTGTCTTTTCGTGACACCTGATCCAGCTGCCGGCCCGGCCCAACGCGGCCAGCTTCTCCGGTCCCAACTGGTGAACCAGGGTTACCCCCTTCCCTCCTACGGTCAGGTTCAGGGCACACTGGTTCTGCTTCATGGACGCAGGGGCCGCAAAGAAGACCTCCTGCCCGTGGCGGAGCGATTCTGTGCCGCGGGGTTTCGCTGTCTGCTCCCCGATCTTCCGGCCCACGGAGAGAGCCCAGTCGAATCGCTGCATTTCGGAAGGTCCGCATTGGAAACATCCTTACCCAGTGAAGTGCTGGCAGAGATGAGCCGTCAGTATGGATTCCCTTCCCAACCCGCCAGCCTGTGGGGCATGTCCATGGGCGGATGCTTCGCGATCCGGAATGCCTCCCAACATCCTGACCTTTGGAATAGTCTCGTCATCGTCAGCTCTTTTGACGACCTGGAAACCCTGGTGGAAGAGCAATCCACCAATCGGCTGGGGCCGCTAGGTCCGGCATTTGCGAGCCTCACCCAGAGGCTTGCCATCCTCCGAGGCGGCGTCCGGACCGGCGAAATCACTCCTGCCCAATGGGCCCATCAAATTTCTGCTCCAGTCCTGGTGGCGCATGGAGATGTGGATCACCTGATCTCCAAGGAACGTGGCCGTCGCCTCTTCGATGGCTTTGGCGGCAGGGAAAAACGGTGGGTGGAAGTGAAGGGAGGAGACCACAACAATGTGCTGATCACTCCCATGCCGCTTTACTCCACGATGGCCGCGTGGTTTCTCGATCACTGAGCCGATGTATCCGGCAATTTCGTGATCTTGTAGTTGTCAAAAGTGACATCGATACTTCCGGCCTTGAAAAAGAGCCCCAGATTGTCCGCCGGCTCGGGCAAGGGCCCCCAGAAGACCGTCCCGCCGTTGACCTGCATCTCCATTTCATCTCCCAGCCGGATCAACCGAAGATTGAGCCGCATGGGTTCCCCTTCCGGGAGCGGGTTGAGATGAAAGTAAGTGTTCCACCGGCCGAGCAAGACACTATACCTCGGCTGCACTTTGTGATTGAGGTAGATTTTGAAGAGCAGCACCTCGGGAAACTTGGTTCCTTCCTGCTCACGCAGGAAGCCCGCGGTAATATAGCTGCCGGTCGTCACCTTCGTCGTAGGAGCCTTGCTCAAAGTCAGGTCCATCTCCCACACCACATTTTTCAACCCATCATTGAAGGTGTAGTACGAGGCTACATAGCGGCCTGCCCCTGGGGAATGCTTTTCTCCAATGCCCTTACCGCGTGGCAAGTGGTGGGTCTGCACTTTGAGGAAGTTGGTGCTCGAGAGCACTCGCTTGGATAAGATGTCCTCCCCCTCCATCAACGGGATCCTTTCCGAGGGACGCTCGTCGACATCCCAGTCGAGGCGGACCGTTTTGTGTTTCTCCAACATGGCCGGCCAGACCTCGTCGAATTCAGAGATGAGGATGTTCCCTGTGGCCTCCTCGCTCTGCCACAGGATATCGAACTTGCCATTGGCAAGAGCCGCCTGGGCAAAGGTCGGATAGAGCGCACGGGGAATCTGACTGTAGTCCTGTCCGTTCTGGCTGAGAATATGCCGGGCATATTCCCAGGCATCCTTGGGGCGATTCTGATGAAGGCTCAATTTGAGTCCGGCGGCACTCGACACGGAATCGTAGGGATACCCCATCTCTCCCGCCTGAAACAGGGCCGTCTGCGCCAGCGCCGGGTCGCGATCGCTCATCAGGATTCCCGTCAGGAGCAAGTCATCCCATTTGTCATCCCGGTTGCCGTTGTGCAGGTAATACCCCTCTCCTCGCAGGTCTCCAAAGCTGAAGATCCCAATTTTCCCGGGAGGTATGTTCCCAGAATGAATGCTTCCGTCCGGCTTCTGCCAGAACAAGGTCCGCGATTCGTCTTCACGGCCCCAATCCATATTGTACTGGTGCCAGAGTTCGAGATCTTCAACTCGCAGAATGCGATCACCAGGTACGATGCCCAGAGTGTCCGCCGGCTCACCTGAAGTCACGGAAGTCACGTAATAGCCAGGGCCCGGTCCCGTTGTCTTCTTGATCTCTTCCAGCGCCATCTCCTGCTTGAAGTCCTCCCACCTGGGCATGAACTCCTCACTACTCATGGCTCTGGCAAATGCCGGGGGTGATGAGGAACCCTGAAAATTGCCCAGGTTCTCAAGAGCATTGTGAGCGGCCAGGGCGGTTTCGATCCTGCCTTCAGTCGTCAACTTCTGCACCAGCCCTTCCAGTTGCCTCCGGGTATTGAGCATGGCGCCGGCTTTCCCGGCTTTCACCTCTTCATTTTTCCTGGCAAAGCTCTTCTGATAGATCTCCTCCACGGATGCCAGTGGTGGTTTTTCGGAAATCAACGGCGGCGGCCGGTTGGTCAGGGCATTGCGCTCCTGCTCTGCCTTGATCTCCAGAAGTAGTTCGAGATCTCCTCTGGATTGGGCCTGGGAAGCCAGCTTCTCCAAGGCCGCCCGGTATTGCTCCGCCAACTGGACCAAAGGCTGATCCATCAACTCCAGCTGACGCTGGTACTCGGACAGGATGTGCTTCAACACAAGTTCCTCGTCCTGGGCCACCAGGAAAGCCGTTCCCGCGACCGCAATCGCCAGGATCAGTGACTGGGCTCTCATGCCCGTCACGCTAACTGTCTTCCAAGGGCGTAGGAAGCAAAAAATACGCCCTGGAAAGATTGTTCTCTAGGACTGATAGGTGGCAATCAGTTCCCGGATCCGCTCCAGGCGGTTGCCGGGATTGGGGTGAGTGCTGAGAAACTCCGGGGGACTGCTTCCCTGGGACGCTTCCGACAAGACCTTCATGACTTCCAGCAATCCTTCCGGGTCGTAGCCGGCATCGATCAAGATCCGCACCCCGATTTCGTCTGACTGATACTCGTCCTCACGCCCGTATCTGGTGTTCAACATGTGATTCACCATCGCTGCCACCTGGGGATTATTCCCATCCGCACCAGCCACTACCCCCGTCGCTTGAGCAATGCTGGCGTTCTTCATGGCCGTGGCCATTTGCTCGGCCGCGTGCCGCGCCAGGACGTGGCCAATCTCGTGGCCCAGCACTCCAGCAAGCGCCGCTTCGTCCGGCAAGCGCTTGTAGAGACCGTAGGTGATGAAGATCTGGCCGCCCGGCAGCGCAAAGGCGTTGATGGTGGTGCGATCATCCAAAAGGTGGAACTCAAAGTTGTATGGGGTATCGCCGACAAACTTGGTCGCCAGCAGCTTGGCGCCGACCTGGTCCACAAGGTCCTGCAGTCCCGGATCCGGAAAGTCGCCGCCGTGCATCTTCTTGATCTCCGGCAGGGCCGCAAGGCCCATCTGGATCTCCGCTTCCGTGCTCATCTGCTTGTGAATCCGTTGGTCCTCACCCGTCCAGGGATTGGTCACCGTCTGGGTCTGCATGTAAAAAGAGGCATACCCAATGACCAGGATGGCCAGAGCAAAAAGGATTCGGATGGACCAACTGGGGCGGCGGCGACGGGCGTGCATGAGTGTGGATTCGGTTAGCGTCTTGTTAGCAACAGAGCAGGAATAAATCAAGGATTCCGCCAACATCTACGGCTCGTGAACCAAGTGCGGATTCTGAAGCCTATCGGCCTGAGCAGGACAATGATCACTTGCGTGACCATGCAGATCCGCCATCGTTTTGCACCCTCCTCAGGGTTCGCCTCCGGCAAGAGACTGATTTCCGGCACCGGCCCCTGAG
>JBHIXE010000116.1:0-13559 GCA_041984905.1 Verrucomicrobiales bacterium
CTGAAAAACTGAAAAACTGAAAAACTGAAAAACTGAAAAACTGAAAAACTGAAAACGACGCCCTACATTGAACTCCACGCTCGCAGTGCGTTCAGCTTCCTGCGCGGATCCGCACAACCGGAGGCTCTGGTACGGCGTGCGGCGGAGATTGGAATGCCGATGCTGGGAATGTGTGACCGGGACGGGTTCTATGGCTCGGCCCGGGCACATTACGCGGCTCAGGAATTGGGGGGCTTCCGCGCGTTGGTCGGTGTGGAGCTCACCTTGCAAGATGGAAGCGCGCTGCCGCTCTTGGTGAAAGAACGGATCGGTTATCAGGACCTCTGTCGACTCCTGAGCCGGGGACATCTTCGCGGCGCGAAAGGGGAATGCCAGTTCCAATGGGGGGAACTGGAAGAGGTCGCCGAGGGCGTGGTCGCCTTGACCGGGGACGAAGAAGGGCCGGTGCGGCGTGCGCTGGAGCGCGGGGATCTGGAAGGGGCAAAGCGGGCCATGGAACAACTCGTGCGAATCTTCGGGCGCGACTCGGTGTATGTCGAGCTGCAGAGGCATCACGTACGAGGTGAAAAGTGGATGAACCAGCATCTGTTGGAGCTCGCGGAACGGTTCCGGCTGCCCATTCTGGCGACTAACGGCGCGGCCTATCTCCAGCGGGAAGGGCGCTTCCTCTATGATGCGTTCACCTGTCTGCGGAACTACACCACCTTGGATGAAGCGGGGCAATTGCTGGGCCGGAACGCGGAGCGTTATCTCAAGACCGGAGCCCAGATGCAGATGCTGTTCCGGGATCTGCCGGAAGCGGTGGAGAACAGCGTGAGACTGGCGGAACAACTGGACTTCAGCCTGGAGAACCTGGGCTATGAGTTCCCCAAATATCCTTCCCAAAATGGCGAGAGCCAGGCGGAGATCCTGCGCCGGGAAACCTATCGCGGCGCCAGGCAACGTTATGGCGCGAAGCTCAAACCTCGGATCCGCAAGCAACTGGAGCACGAACTGACGCTGATCGAGAAGCTGGGATTCTGCGGCTACTTCCTCATCGTCTGGCGAATCGTCAACTTTGCCCGGGATCAAAACGTGCTGGTGCAAGGGCGAGGCAGCGCGGCGAACAGCGCGGTCTGTTACAGCCTGGGCATCACGGCTTGCGATCCCATTGCCTATGAGCTGCTCTTCGAGCGCTTCCTGAGCGAGGGGCGCAATAGCTGGCCGGATATCGATCTGGACCTGCCCAGTGGCGATCGCCGGGAATCCGTCATTCAGGAGGTGTATCGCCAATACGCACCGCATGGCGCGGCGATGACGGCGAATGTGATCACTTATCGGGGGCGCAGCGCAATGCGGGAGATGGGCAAGGTGCTGAGCCTCCCGGAAGATATGCTGGGGCGCTTCTCAGATCTGTATGCGAGTGGCGATTTCCCTCACACGCTGGAGCTTCAGGACCAGATTCAAAAAGCGGGACTGTCCGCGGAGCACCCGCGTTTGCCGGCGTTGCTCAAGCTCTATCAGGCAGTCTATGGCTTGCCGCGACACCTCGGCCAGCATTCCGGCGGCATGATCATCTCCGATCAGGGGCTGGACCACATCGTGCCCCTGGAGAACGCGTCCATGCCGGGCCGTGTCGTGGCCCAATGGGATAAGGACGATTGCGCGGATCTCGGCATTGTGAAGGTCGACCTGCTGGGGCTCGGGATGATGGCCGCGATTCAGGACTCGATTGAGATGTGCCGGGCGCGGGGACCGGAACGCGAGTTCGATCCCGCCAAGTTGCCCCAGGATGATCCGGCGACCTTTCAGATGATGCAGGAGGCCGACACCATTGGCGTGTTCCAGATCGAGAGCCGGGCGCAACAGGCCACGCTGCCTCGGATGCGGCCGGAGAAGTTCTACGATCTGGTGGTGGAAGTCGCCATCATTCGGCCGGGGCCAATCGTCGGCAAGATGGTGCATCCTTATATCAACCGGCGGAAAGGGCGGGAGAAGATCGAGTATATCGCGCCCTGTTTCGAGCCGATCCTGAAACGAACCCTGGGTGTGCCGCTCTTCCAAGAACAGGTCCTGCAGATGGCCATGCTCATCGCGGATTTCACCGGCTCGGAAGCAGAAGAGTTGCGCCGCGCCATCAGCTTCAACCGGTCGAATGAACGGATGCAGAAGGTCATGCGCAAGCTGCGCGCCGCGATGACGCGCAAGGGCGTGGAGCAGTCCATCCAGGAACGCATCGAGCAATCCATTTGTTCCTTCGCGCTTTACGGATTCCCGGAGAGCCACGCCATCAGCTTCGCCATGCTGGCCTACATCAGCGTGTGGCTGAAAGTGCATCGCGCCGCGGAGTTCTACGCCGCCTTGCTCAACAACCAGCCCATGGGCTTCTACAGTCCTTCGACCCTGGTCAAGGATGCCCAGCGTCACGGGATCCGGATCAAACCCGTCAGCGTGATCGAGTCGGAACTGCTCTGCACCGTGGAAGCGGATACCATCCTGCGTCTGGGATTGCGCCAGGTGCGTGGGCTGAGCCGGGCCGGGGCAGAGCGGATCATCGTGGAACGGAATCGCGAACCCTGGCATAGCCTTGAGGATTTCCTGCTGCGCGTGCGGTTGGATAAGGACGAGCGGCGTGTACTCGCCAAGATCGGCGCGCTCAATGGATTGGTGGAGCATCGCCGGGAAGCGCTTTGGCAGATCGAAGCCTTCCATGATCCCGACGATCTCTTCGGCGCGGCCATGGTGCGCAAGGCGGAAGCGGCCCGAGTGGCGCGGCTCGCGCAGATGAGTCCGGAAGAACGGTTGGTTTCGGATTATGAGGGGCTGAATCTGACGACGGGGCCGCATCCCATGGCCCACATTCGCGATCAACTGCCGCAGGTCACGCCAGCGAGCGAGCTACGCCGGATGCGTCATGGAGCCAAGGTCACGGTCGCGGGCCTGGTCATCTGCCGCCAACGGCCCGGCACCGCCAAGGGCAATCTCTTCATCAGCCTGGAAGACGAGACCGGCATTTCCAATGCCTTTGTCCCATCGCCCATGTTTGAGAAATACCGGCTCACCATCACCCAGGAAGCCTTCCTCATCCTGCATGGACGCATCCAGAACGCGGACAACGTCACCTCCATCTATACGGAAGAAGTGGAGGGGCTGCCCTATGGCGCGGTGCTTCACACGGAATCCCATGATTTTCATTGAGGGATGGAATTTCACTGTTCGAGAAGAGTCCGAAGCCGAGACTCAAAATCCGGTTCGCGGCGGTTCGTGAAAAGGGCGGGGAGATTCAACCGCCTTATCTTCTCAGGAGAAGCCATGCGCTCCAACTGCCGCTGAAATTCCTGGAAAGCAAGTCCGTCAGCCTCCAGAAGAACGCGCGCCTCTTCGGTTCCTACCAATCGAAGTCTCTGAAGTGCTTTGTCGCGAACATACTCATCACCCATGTTCATCAAACTTCCGATTTGGTTCACCTCAGTCGAAGCACACAAATCCATGGCAAACTGCAGCAGCCAGGAGACGGCTTCGTGATCCGCAGACAGGGCTGCCCGGGATTCGAGAAGTTGAGAATAGCGTGAGGCAAACGCCGCGTTGGTCGAGATAGGAGGCAGGGTGCCAAAAGCAGAAAGATCATGAATGTCTTCTAGTTCGTTCAGGCAGTGCAGCATTTCCCGGACGCTGGCAAATCGAAGGCCACTGTCACCATCATGGGAAATTTGTGCGACCATTCCTCGAAGGGGACCAGAGGATATCACACACCACGGGTTGGAGTCGTTGGCGTCTCCGAACACCAATAGATTGAGATCGGAAAGAAATGGCCAGTCCTCAAAGGAGTAGGCTTGGCCCAACGATTCCAGCGACACAAATTGGAGATGGTGAGCTTCATTCGTAAGTCCGTCAGATTGGAGATAGAACTCGCGAAGGTCATCAGGAAACTTCAGGTGTCTGAGATCTTCGATCTCGGTAATATCCTCCTCCCGAACTGGTGGAGCTAAGCTGAACCCGTAGAGTTCCTCTAGCGCCTTTAGCGAGTGTTGAATGGTTCTCATCATTCGGAATCCTGTGTGAGTCTCGCGAGGATTTTCATTGAGGGATGGCGAGGCTTGCTCTCATGTTGGCTGCATGACGAAGGAAGAAAACCTCAAAACCTTTTTTGCGGAAGACGGCAAGACCGTCATCCTGCCGATCGATCATGGTACGGCGATTCCGGTGGACGGCATGGATCCTGGCAAGATCATTCGCTCGGTGAAGCCCTATGTGGATGGATTCGTGGTGAATCTGGGTGTGGCCGCCGCGTTTCAGAAAGAGCTGAGCGGCAAAGGCGTGTGTCTGCGGATCGATATCTACAAGCCGGACACCGCCGAGGGGGCCTTCAAGGTTTATGGCCCGGATGAAGCCGACGAAGTCGGTGCGGGCGCGATGATGCACATGCTCTATCCCGGTCACGCCAACGAGGTCGCCATCACTCTGGATTGCGCCGAAGCGATTGCGGAAGGGTTCAACGCGAACATGCCGACGATCATCGAGACCCTGCCCATGGGGATCGGTAAGACGCCGGATTATACGCCGGAGAAGATTGGTTTTGCGGTGCGTCAGGCGGCGGAGTTGGGCGCGGACGTGGTCAAGACCGCCTATCCGGTGGGCGCGACGGTCGATGAGTTTAAGGCGATCGTGGATTCCTGTTTTGTTCCCGTCATCATCCTCGGCGGGGCTGCGATGGGCGACGACAAGGCGCTGCTCACCATGGTGAAAAACGCCATGGACGCCGGAGCTGCCGGCATCGCGGTTGGCCGGAATGTCTGGCAACACCGCACGCCCAAGACAATCGCCAAACGTCTTCACGCCGTGGTGCATGAAGGCGCGAGCGTTGATAAGGCGATGAAGGCGTGATCAGCGTTCTGGTTGAAGGATAACACCTGGCAAGGCGCTACGGTCTGGAGGCGCGAAGCGCTGGTTTCT
The DNA here is from genome assembly GCA_041984905.1 of Verrucomicrobiales bacterium. GTDB lineage: Bacteria > Verrucomicrobiota > Verrucomicrobiia > Verrucomicrobiales > DEV007 > JBHIXE01. The sequence goes on from JBHIXE010000116.1 coordinate 4,933, forward strand.
TCAATAGCCCGGGTTGAGCGGTAGCGAGGCCCGGGTTTGGGAATCATACGTACTAGGCGCGTAGCGCTGGCACTCCATGGTGTGCGCTGTAGGGTGCCTCCACTTCGTGGCTCGTCGATTCGGATGCTTACCCGGGCCTCGCTATCGCTCAACCCGGGCTATTGAAGGACGCGACGCTTCGCGCCTTCTCTGTCGCGGGCCGCAGCAACTTGTGAAGCGCTGTGGTTAAGGGCACTCCCGTCCTGTCGACGATCCGCTAGGATAGTCCCATATTATTGTCCGAGTCATCGTCCCGATCATTACCGAGTTCTCCTCGGAAGAGATCGCGAAGGATCTGGGTGATGAAGTCGACGAGCTCCTGGTCTACACTGGATTCGGCTGCTTGAGGGTGGGCTTTACGTTTCGCGACCGCACAACTCTGCACGTAGGTCTCCAACTCGGTCTGAGCACCGAGACGGGCGAGGGACTTGATGCACTCCTTGCGGACCGCCAGATTGCCATCGGTTTCCATGCTCTTGGCCAGCACCTGAATCGTGTATCCAGCGGGTGGCCTGAACTTCTTCAAGCCGCTGGCGGAGTTGCTGCGAACTTGGGCGCTCTTGTCTTCTCGAAGGCGAGTGCGAAGGCAGCTAACAATGTAGTCATCAATGCGAGAGTTGCCGCTCTGCTCCTTGTGGAGCGCCTTCACGGCGCGTAGCCGGGCATCCAGGTTCTCGTCCTGGGAGGCGGAGCTGACCAGGGCACGAACCACTTTCCACTCGGAGATAAATGGTGTCAGCCGTACGGCGGCAGACTTACGTTTTTCGGGATCGTCGCTGGAGAGGTCGTCAATGCCCTGACTGATCGCATTGCTTCTCCGGTTTTTTCCGTGAAGATCCAGGGCCGACTGCAGCTTGTCTTTCAGTTCCTGGTCACCGTCCCAGGAGCGCCATTCAGATAACATGACCCGAATGCTTGCATGATCCATCATGTGAGGAAGGGCGAAGAATGAGTAGGCGACCAATCTCCGCACGCCAATGTTTTCCTGAGGGTTTTCGGGGTCACACTTGGCTCGGGTGATTCGAATCAGCTCCGCAATCTGGTCTCGGCTCAACTGGTCGATCTTCCGAATCGCCATGGCCGCCGCCATCTGGACGGAGGGCCGGGAATCGAATTCCAGGGCGGTGAAAAGGCTGGGCAGCGCCCGAGGGCTTCCCCATTTTCCGAGCGAGTTCGCGGCTTCGCAGCGGACTTCATAAGGGGAATCCTTCCGACTGAGCAGTTCCAGTAGCAGGCTGAAGCCCTTGTGATTCCCGATCCCGGAGTTCTCCTTGATCTCTCCAAGTCCGATTACTGCCCCCACTTGTCCCTTCAATGGAACACCTTGCGGGTTTTCGAGCAGTTCGATTAGTTTGCGCATTCCCCGCTCGCCAAATCGGGCGATGTTACCAATCTCGCCTTTCTCTCGAAGGCGCTCAAGGTCCACGCGCATGGCGTGATCTCCACGGGCCAAGAGCGTAATGCCCGTGACGAAGACGTAAGCTAGTGTCAGGAAGTTGAGGAAGGAGACATATTGGTTGGCTTTCAAGTCAGTTCTTATCCAGGGGACAACATCTCCAAAGTCGATCGCGGCGAGGAAGAGGAGATTCACGGTGTGGCCGACCCAATCTCCATAGTTGGCGGCTTGGTTCTTCCCCTGTGACTCGGAAACAGTTGCCTGCCCTAGCCCTAATTCCGTCGCAGATGAAGGCGGTGATGTATGGGGATCTGAGACCTGAAAACTGAGTGGGATAACGAAAAGTAAGGCAGTGAGAGAAAAGACGGCAAGTGGTCTAAGGCTGGAACTGAGGCGCCAGGCATCAGAAGTCTCGACTTCATCGAGGAGTTTTGACTCGACGCTGACCCAGGAACGGCCAACCGCGAGGGCAGCCAAATAGCCTATTGCAATCAGGGCGATAACAATCCTGGCATCAAGGGAATCACTCCCGACTTCGACAATTCCAAAATGGAGGAGAAAGGCACCTCCAATGGTCAGGCCGAAGAAGAGGAAGAACCAGAGGTACTTCAAGACCTTGGCCCACTTGGGCTGAGGCTGCCACATGGCACCTGGTATCCAGGCAATTCGCCGAAATATGGCGACGATAATTGCGTCTACTTTTTGAATGCCTTGAATCAGTGAAGAGCCCGCGCGACTCCAAAAGAACAGAGTTGCCATAGCCGGCAGAATGGCCAGAGGCCAGTACTGACTTTTGGCGCCGGCGGCGGCCAGCAATACCATGTCCATTTCCAGGTTCACGCCTGCTCTGCTAGCAGCAAGTTCGCTCCAATACAAGCGGCAAAGTTTCGTGGCGGAACGAGGCTTAGCAGGGCGGCCAACGAGGGCTTAGCTACTCGCGGTAGCGGCGTCGATAGGTGGCGGGAGTCGCGCCAAGCAGCTTCTTGAATTGCTTACTGAACGCGCTCTGATCGCAGAAGCCAAATTGCAGGGCAATCGCGGCAATGGACTCATCGGTTTCTCGAAGGCTCCCCGCCGCCGCCTGGATGCGATTGCGCAGGAGAAACTCCTGGGCGCTCATGCCGAGAGCGTTCTGAAATCGACGGTGCAGTTGGCGCTCGGAGATGCCGCTGTGATGGGCGAGGTCCTTGACCCGGAGCGGTTCGGCCGGGTGGTCCCGCGCATAAGCGACAGCCTTGGCCACGGCGGAGTAGGCGGCGACGAGCTTGGGGCTGCCTTCGTATCCCCGGAAAATGCCCATCACGCCGATGACACGGCCGGATCCATCTCGCAGTGGGTATTTGCAGGTGGTGAACCAATCCAGGTTTCCCAAATCATCGAAGAGCACCTCGATCTGGTTGATGAGCGGCTCGCCCGAGGTCATGACGGCCTGGTCATCCGCGATAAGCCGGTCGGCGAGAGGAGCGGGATAGCGATCGTAATCGGTGGTGCCGACGAGTTGGGAGAGATCGGTGAGTCGAAGCCGCCGCACCAGGGCGCGATTGGCGTGGAGAAAGCGGCTTTTCGCGTCCTTCATGAAGAAGTAGACGTCGTCCAGGCGGTCGAAGAGGGGGACCAGTTCCTGGCTCGGGACGGTGCGAAGCAACTCGGAGGGGGAGGAAGGCACGATGGCTGATTTTCACCAAACAATGTCCCTTCAGCACAAGACGGAAATGTGGAATCAGCGCAAAGTAGGGGCTTCATCAACCCCGTGAAGCCTCTGATATGAACCGCGATTCCTTCCTGCTCCTCCTTTTGCTCGCCCTGGCGATCCCCTGCACGCAGGCGGCAGATAAGCCCAATATCCTCTACATCATGTCCGATGATCACACTGCCCATGCCATTGGGGCATATGGCGGTCGATTGGCGGCGCTGAATCCGACTCCGACCATCGACCGGTTGGCGAAAGAGGGGATGCTCTTTGAGAACGCCTTCTGCACCAACTCCATCTGCGCGCCAAGCCGGGCTTGCGTCATCACGGGGCAGTATCCGCACACCAATGGTGTGTATGACCTGGGCGGAGGGATTGAAACGGCTCGACAGTATCTGGCGATCGAGATGGGCAAGGCGGGCTACAACACCGCCATGATCGGCAAATGGCACCTCAAGGAAGAACCCGGCGCTTTCGACTACTATGCGGTCTTGCCGGGACAGGGGAAGTATCATGGGCCGGAGTTTCGGGTTCAGGGCGAGAAAGGCTGGCCGAAAGACCTCATTGAGTTTCCTGACAAGCATTCCTCAGACGCGATCACGGACTTGACGCTGGAATGGCTCAAGACCGGTTGGGACCAGGAAAAGCCCTTCTTCCTGATGCATCATTACAAGGCGCCGCACGATTACTTTGAGCATGCGGAGCGGTATAACGATTATCTGGCAGATGTGCAGATCCCGGAGCCGGACAGTCTCTGGAGCCAGCCGGAGTTTGGCTCGCTGGCGACCCTGGGCAAGGATGGCGAACTACGGCCTCACATCGGCACCTCGATCGGCAATCGCAATCCGCGCCGGTCTTACGCGGATGATCTGCCCCGGATGTTTCCCCAGGATTACCCGGCGGACTACGATCCCTCCAAGCTGAGCGACGAGGAGATCAAGCGCATGGCGTATAACGTGTATCTGCGCAAATACCTGCGCTGTGTGAAGGGCATCGACGACAACCTGGCGCGGCTCTTCGCCCACCTGGAAGAGACCGGTCAGATGGACAACACCGTGATCATTTACACCGGTGACCAGGGGTTCATGCTGGGCGAGCACGACTACCAGGACAAACGCTGGATGTATGAGGAATCCATGCGCATGCCCTTTCTGATCCGCTATCCCAAGACGATCCAAGCGGGATCCCGAACCGATGCGATCGTGGAGAATGTGGACTACGCACCTACGATGCTGGCCTTTGCCGGGGTATCGACTCCGGACTACATGCAGGGCCGCAGCTTCAAGGAAGTCTGTGAGACCGGGAAGGAGCCGGAAGGGTGGAAGCAGGCGGCCTATTACCGCTACTGGATGCACATGGCGCACCATGACAATCCGGGGCATGTCGGCATTCGCACCAAGGATTACAAGCTGATCTTCTACTACGGCGTGAACTACAAAGGCGGATATCCCACGCCGCCCGCCTGGGAACTTTACGATCTCAAGAACGACCCGAAGGAAGTCGTGAACCAGTATGACAATCCAGAGTATGCGTCGATCGCGGCGGATCTGAAGGGGCAATTGGCAGAGCTGCGGCAGAAGGTGGGGGATACGGGTGAGGATTATCCCGAGGCAGAGAAAGTGATTCAGGAATTCTGGGATTACGACGCCGCGGATCGAGCCAAAGCGGAGGCGATTGCCGGGGACTATCTCAAGCGTCGCGAGGAGGAGTTGGTCAAGCGGAAGAAGAAGTAGTCGGAACGGCCTGACCGATGAAGAAGTTTTTACATGGTCCAGACTTGGCCAGCGTGCGAGAGCGGAATAGACTGGGGACAAATGAAATCGCTCACCTTGCTTCTCCTTGCGGCCTTTCTCGCGCCCCTTGCTCACGCGGATGAACCTGTGCCCGCCGTGAAAACCCGGGGCATGATCCTGGACATGTTCGAGAAGGCGGAAGAGGCCAAGAAGGAGAAAGAAAAGTCGCCGAGTGAGCCGCTCACCCGCTCCTTCTTCCCCGATGCCGGGGCGAAGAAAACGACCACCCGCGCGGCCCTCAAGACCGGGCTCTCGGATGCCGAGATGACGTCCATGTCAGGAAGCCGCGGGATGACGGTGAAGCGGGTGGATGCTGAGACGGCTAAGGTCGCGGTGGAGGTGATGCCGAGTTCCGCTCAGCAGTTCAACAACATCCTGTTCGAATTGGACTCAACGGTGTTTGCGAACGATGTCGCCTATCAGCAGCTGGGCGAGATCGCCTTTGCCATGAAAGCAAAGCCCAATCTGGAGTTCCTGGTGGAGGGGCACACCTGCGATCTCGGAACCGAGACCCACAATTTCCAACTCTCGGAAGCGCGGGCCAATGCGGTGAGAGAGTATTTGATTCAGCAGGGCGTATCTCCATCCCAGATCGTGACGCTGGGCTTTGGGGAATCCGATCCCAAGGTGCAGAACCTGGATGAGGCGAACCGGCGTCTCAATCGCCGAGTTGTGGTTTACGTGCGGGATTAGTCCCCAAAACCCTTGCGTTCTCGCGGACTTCGCGCATAGTGCGGGTCCGTTTTTCAATAGAGGGTCGGTTAGCTCAGTGGTAGAGCGCTTGCTTCACACGCAAGATGTCACAAGTTCAAATCTTGTACCGACCACCACTCTATTTCAGCAAGATCGGACTCCGCTGTCAGAAGTTCTTGCTCAGTTCTGGAGAATCGGCCGCCGCCTTGTGAAAGGAGCCGTCTTTCCAAATCAGGTCGAATTCTCGCGCCCCAAACCGGTAGGCCTTCCCGCGTCCATCTCTTCGTTCAAATGGCTCATAGGTGGCGACCTCAATGCGGTCCAGAGTCCGGCTGGGACGGAAATGCAGGGTGAGGTCAACGCCCGAAGGTATCACCACTTCGGTGACATCCAGCCATTCATCGCCCTGGCGTCTCAGCACAAAAGTCTGGTTCCTTGCTGGATCGCTGCCATCGGCAAAGGGTTTTGCCATATGAACGAAGACCAGTGGAGCTTCATCGTCCTGCGGCAAGAGCTTGAGCCAGAACCGCGAACTCGCCCGGGGACAATCTTCCGGATTATCTGAATGATACTGGAGCCAGCCATTGGCGTAATCAAGGCGCCGGTCGTAAGCGGTCGAGGACAATTCCAGGAGAAGGCAGGACCTGTCGTCCAGGGGAATGTCGGCCAGATAGTGCGCTGGTAGCGTGAGAAGGGCGACGTTGAGGGCCCTGCCCTGAAAGGCAGACTCGAGCCCTGCGGCGAAGGAGGAAAACGCTACGATGCCTGCGAGTCCTGCAACCAATGTCTTCATGCATTGGAATACGCACAAAAGCGGATGCCGCTTTCACCAAGCGTCAGCAGACCCGATAAAGAAAACCTGAGGTTCACTCTCAATGAGTTGCCTGCCCCCCTTACGGTAGAGGCTCAGCCAACTCATTGAGGGAAGTTTGAGTGTGATTACTCGGCGCCAGCAACCCGGTCCAGAATCTGGCCGAGTCCATCGGCGAAGCCTTGGGGAGAGGCGCCACCGACACCGTAGCCGATGGACTCCCCTTCGGAATCCAGGAACTCAAAGTGAGGGATGCCTTGCACGGAGTATTTCTGCATCAGCGATGCATTGGCCTGGTCATCCGCGTCCAGGTAGGCCCAGACAAACTTATCGTGAAACGGGGTCACTTCCTTACTTGGGTAGACACTGCGGAGGTTCGACTGGCAAGGCGGGCACCAGGACGCCGAAAAGATCATGATCACGGGTTTCTGCTCTTGCTTCGCCAGTTGCAATGCGGTGTCCGCATTGGTCACGAAAGCGGGTGACCCGGCAGGAAATTCCTTCGCGTGGAGAGAACCCATGAGGGCTGCGACAATGCCGGCGATAGCAACAAACTTTAGGGGAGGGGAGAACATTCGGAATTTAGTTGGAATCTTGGATTCGTAGATTTGGGGGGAGGCGACCCAGCGGCAAAGGCAGGGACGTCCAGCCCATTAGACAGCGATTTAGGGAATTGCTTGCAGGGATTCTACGAAAATTCCCTATTCACCTCAGGAAGAATTCAGGCATCAGGCAAACGGTCAACGGGCTGAAGAGAGCCCAAATCAGGATTCCAGCCGTAGGTCTCTACGATTGTTGATCGAAAGTTTAGAGCATGGGAGATGATCCTCGAGAACCTGGGCGGAGCATTGCCGAACTCAGTGCTGAATTCTACCGGGCTGGAGAGACGGAAGTCTCGGCACGCAGCCTCATCGAGCAGGCTCACGCGAGCCGGGCCACGGATATTCATCTCAACAGCTGCCACGACGTCGTAGCGGTCCTGCTTCGCATCGACGGATTTGTGCGGGAGATCGCCCGAGTCCCCAAAGAGGAAGGGGAAGCCATGATGCGGTATTTCAAGGTGGGGGCGGATCTTTCGCCGGTGGGGCACGGCCCGCAACAGGGGAACTCCGCCTTCTTCATGAAGTCCGGGGAAAGTCACGATCTGCGGATCTCTGCAGTTCCAGGATATCAGGGGGAAAAGCTCAGTATCCGATTTCTAAATACGGAACCGGAACTCCCCAGCCTGGACGATCTCGGCATGAGCGAAGGGCTGCGTGACTGGTTACGGGAATGGTCTCGTCGCGCGACGGGGCTGCTGGTAGTGACGGGGCCTACCGGAGCGGGAAAATCGACGACGCTTTATGCGCTGCTCGACGAACTGCGACGCAGCGATCCCCCGCTCAACATGATCACCTTGGAAGATCCCGTGGAACGGGTCCTGGACGGAGTGACCCAGATCGAGGTGAAGCCAGAGCTCGAACTGGACTTTCGTCAGGGACTGCGAAGCTTACTGCGGCACGATCCGGATCTCGTGTTCATCGGCGAGATCCGGGATGCGCAGTCCGCCCGGGCAGCGATGGAGGCCGCCTTCAGTGGTCACGCCATCGTCACCACGCTCCACGCCAGGGATACGGCGGGGGTGGTGAGTCTATTGCGCGGATACGGGATGGGAGACCACGAGATCGCGGCAGGATTGGCGGGGGTAATCTCGCAGCGCCTGGTGCGCCAATTGGCAGAGGAGAAGCCGGAATTAAGTGAAGAGGAAGCGGAATGGCTCCACTCGCAGGACTTGCATCTGGAGGAAGTACCTGTGGGCTCGACCGAGGGGGCGAGGGACTATCAGGGGCGCACGGGAGTCTACGGCTGGTGGAAGATGGACGACACCATTTATGATGCTTTGCTTCGAGGAACCGATGAACGTGCCTTTCGAAAAGTGCTCCGGGAAGTCCGAGTGCAAACCCTTCTCGATGACGGGCTGGAGAAGGTTCGTCAGGGCAAGACTTCGGTAGAGGAGCTCCGCCGGGTGCTAGGGGCTCAAGCGCTCACCTAAAGCCGATCCCTCTTGAGGCCCGCTACTCCTTCGTCTTCTTGCGGCTTGGTCGTGGATTGGGTTCTCGGATTGGTCCCGTACGAGCTAGCCAGTCGTCGAGAAGCTGGTTCATCTCGGCTTCGATCAGGGGAAGGCTTCCGATGATGTTCTTGAGTTCGTTGGGATCATTCACC
>JBHIXE010000117.1:0-4946 GCA_041984905.1 Verrucomicrobiales bacterium
CTAGTCTTTCCGGTCAGTTTTTCGGTGCCGGACCAGCCGGCCCGCGTCCCTTCCAACACAATGGTAGCACCATCGAATTCCTCAGAGAACGCGAAACGCGCATTGGTGGTGCAGCACGATCCTCATACCCGGAATCTGATCCAGGATCAGTTGCAGAACTGCGGGTTTTGGGTGGATGCCTGCGCCAGCCTGCACGAAGGCAAGAATGCCTACCAGAACCATCCTCTGGTCTTTTCCAGCCTGGAGAAGGACGCTCAGACTCCTCAGGGTTTGATTGGGTGGATTCGCGAGCGTCACGCCTCCGTGGACGAGCAACCCTATATCGTGGCCGTCGGAGAACCTCACACTCCGCTCACGATGTCGCCGGAGGAACGGCTCTGGAATGAACTGATCACGATTCCCCTGAGCCACGCTCAGCTGAGAACCCGGTTGCGGGCCATTGAGCCCCTCCTCAAGCTCCCCACGCCGCCTTCTGCGGAAGGGGCTCCGCCGCGAGGCCAGGCGCCTCAGGCCATCTTTGAGGAAGACGTGGCTCTGACCGCGGAACTGGTGAGTCCTCCGGAAGATGGCTTCAAGCCCAACCCTCGACTCACCGAATCCTTCTTCTATCCGGGCATCCAATGGTCGGGTGCCGTGGGTGATCGCGAACGGGTTCAGGCCCTGGTCGACAATGTACCGCTCTCCATGGCGATGTTCGATCAGAACATGCGTTACCTGGTGGTGAACGGTCACTGGGTCCAGGATTATGGGCTCGAAGGGGTCGACCTGATTGGCCGTTCCCACTACGAGGTGTTCCCGGAGATTGGCGCGGAATGGCGGCAGGTCTTTGATCAGGCCCTGCGAGGCCAGCCCCAGTCTTCCAAGGAAGATCTCTGGATACGCGCGGACGGCACCCAGGATTGGGTGAGCTGGGAGGTTAAACCCTGGTTCAATTCCGCCAATGAGGTCGGCGGCGTCACCTTCACCTGCCAGACGATCCGCAGCAAGAACACCGCTCATCCCGAAGAAAAGGATCTGGAACCCTTCGCCCAGAGCCTGATGCGAGGGAATCTCACGCCGGTGCTCTGCCTGGATATGGATGGGACCATTCGCCAGGCCAACCAGGCAGCGGCTGCCTTCGTGGATGATCCCTCCATGAAGATCGTGGGTGAACTCTACTGGGAAGTGTTCAGTCTGCCCGAGCGTCGCGGGGAAATGCGCCGCGAGTTTCTCAATTACTCGGAGCAGACCCGCCAGTCGAACTTCTTTCTGTTCCCCCAGAACATGGCGGATACCGTGCGCCTCAGTTCCGGACGCATCGCCCCTCTGGTCTGGTCGGTTTCGCCACGTCAGGACAGCCACGGTGGCATTGCCGGAGTCATCCTCGTGGGTGTGATCCTGGACCGCAACGCCCTGAGTTCGCCGCTCGATGCCCCAGAAGCGCCGGCGATTCCTGAGCCCGCCCCAGTCCGGCCTTTGTCCCACTATACGGAACATCCCGAAGAGATCCTGGAGCGAGTGAGCTTTGGCGTCGTCCTGCTCGATATGGAGCGAAACACCGTCTACGCCAATGCCGAACATCACCGGATGCTGGGCTATGACATCCGGGATTACTCGGATATTGAGGAGTGGATCCGTGCCGCGGCTCCGGACCCCCAGGATCCTGAAACGCCGGTGCGAACCTGGCGGGAAGCGGTCTGGCAACGCCAATCCGTAAAGACCCTGAAGCTGAAAGCCAAGAATCAGATGATGCGGGAGATCGAGTTCCGGCCTCGTCCCACCAGCGAAGGCGGACTGATCCTGACCATCTTTGATGTGACGGAAAAACGTAGAGGCGAGGAACTCATGCGGGCCAACGAGGCCAAATTCCGGGCGCTCTTCTTCCATGCCGGTCTACCGATCGTGCTGGAAGATCCCAACGGAAGATTCTCTTCCGCCAACCCACTCTTTGAGCGGCTTATCCACGTGGAAGGCAAGGAACTCTCCCGCTACGGCATGCAAGACTGGGTCCATCCCGAAGACTGGCCCCAGCTCGAGGCCACCCTTGGCCAGCTGAAAGCCGTTCCGGACAGCTCCTCCAATGCCGTTCCCGTGCGGGTGTTTCGCCACGGTGGAGATTACGTGAAGGTCCGCGCCAGTGCGTCCCGGATCGTGGATCAGACGGGTAAACTCGTCTTCACGGCCTTCCTGTTCCAGGATCCCTCCGTTTCCCTGCAGGATTACTGCGCGGAAGAGGAGGTCATTCAGGCCATGCGACACCGGATTCGCAACGACCTGCAACTTATCTCCAGCCTCGCAGGAATTCAGTTGGGGAGCACGGCGGCAGCCCCTTCCCGCCAGATTCTCCGGCAGAGCCAGGAACGGGTTCAGACCATCGCCCACCTCTACCAGCTGTTGGGGGCCACCGAAGCTTTGCCGACCGGTGTCAGTGTCGCCAGCTTTCTGTCCCTCCAACGCAACAGCCTGCTCCGCACCTTCGATGCAGACACCCACAATCTGAAGGTTCGCCTGGTTTGTGAAGACATCATTCTATCCCCTTCCCATGCTCTAGCGATCGGCTTTACCTTCGGGGAAGTCCTCGCGGAAGTATTCCGCTTTGCGATAGGCCGTGGCCAGCCCGGCGCGGTGATCGTGCGCCTCAAGCAGAACGGAGATGTCGTCGATTTTCGGATTGAAGATGACGGGCTAGAATTTCCAGATACATTGTGGCGTGCGGATGAAGAGAATTCGATTGTGGAAATCATCCACGGGTTGGCCGAACAACTCCAAGCCGACCTACAGCTTGAGCCTGGCCCCCCTTCCTCCGTTTCCATGCGGTTTGCCATCGCGCCAGCTGGTAAGGAAGCCTGAATGAACGCTGCTAGGATCCTCATCGTTGAAGATGAACCTTTAGCGGGACGAGACTATCAATCGACCCTGGTTCGTCTGGGATATAGCGTACCCGCCGTGGCCCAAACCGGCGAGGAAGCGCTGGAATTGGTCGAGACTCTGGAGCCGGATCTTGTCCTCATGAATCTCCGGCTGGGTGGTCGCCTGAGCGGCCTGGAAACTGCGGAGAGCATTCAGCAAACTACGGACACGCCTATCATCTTTCTTTCTGGCTCCGACGACGCTCAGTCCATCAATCAGGCCCGGGCCAGCTATCCCTATGGATATGTGATGAAACCGGCTGCGGAGTCCGACCTCAAGTTTGCGGTCGAGTCCGCCCTGAAACGAGCGTCCCGGCTCTCGGCCCAGGGCACTCATACTCAAACCGTTCTCCAGACTCTTCAGAGTATCGAAATGGGGGTCATCGCCGCCGATCTCGCGGGGAACATCGCTTTCATCAACCGGACCGCGGAAGTGCTGACCGGCTGGACCTCTGAGGAGGCGATGGGCACCCCCATCCAGGATGTTTTCCAGGTTCACTCCGCTCACGAAGAGCAGCGCATTGATGGTAAGGACCGCCTGGCCTGGCTTCGCCGCAAGGACGGCACCCAGATTGAGATCAGCGACCGCAGCGCACCACTGCAATCGGATGATGGAGGCATGTCCGGCGTGGTCATCGTCTTTCGAGAGGCGGATCACAACACCCCTCGCGCGGAATCAGATTCCCACGCCGAAGAACAGCTGGCATCAATCGCGCAAAGCATCTCGGATCCCCTCTTCACTCTCGATGCGGGTTGGCGAATCACTTACGCCAACCAAATGGGCGCTCAGCTCCTGGCGATGGATCGCGCTGATATGATGGGTGCCGAGTTCTGGCAGGCTTTCACGCCCGAGGAACGTGCTGAGTGTCTACCGGTATTCGAGCGCGCCCTTCAAGAGGATCGCCCTCAGAGCCTGGAGTTTCTTCACCTGGCGAACCAGGTCTGGTTGTATGTTCAGCTCTATCCCTTTGGAGATGGGCTGCTCGTGATTCTGAAAGATATTTCGGAGCGTAAAGCGGAGGAAGCAGAAAACCGCCGCCTGGAAAGATTAGAAGGACTGGGCCTCCTGGCCCGCGGATTTGCCCATGATTTCAACAACCTCCTTACGGTTCTGTTAGGCAACATTTGTCTGGCGCAGGACGATCCCACCCCCGAGCAGCTGGTTGCCCAACTGGCGGACGCCAAGGACGCCACTCTCCACGCGCAGGGTTTGGTCCAACAACTCATGACCTTCGCCAAGGGCGGTGCGCCAATCAAGGGGCCTCTGGATCCGGTGCAGTTGCTTCAGGAGATCGCCCAACAGCGCCAACGAATCCATCCTGATATCCTTATCCATGTGATCAATGACGCCGGCGCCGTGCAAATTGACGCGGATCCCAAGCAGATTCGCCGGGTGCTGGAGAATATCTTCACCAACTCAGAGCGCGCCATGGGAGGCGAAGGCAGCATCTTTGTCCGCTGCCGAATCGACAAAGCCGATCCGGCTTTTGGCCAAGATATGTTTGTCATGGAGGTGATCGATTCCGGCTCAGGCATGGACGCGGAGGTTATCGATAAAGCCTTTGAACCCTTCTATACTACGCGAGGCGATGAAAACGCCACAGGTCTAGGTCTGACCGTCTGTGACTCCATCGCGCGGGCCCATGGTGGCATTGTCAGGTTACAGTCGAAACCTGGAAAAGGTACCATAACAAGCGTACACCTTCCTAGTGCGGGAGTTAGAAAGATTGAGAAAAACTCCCAGATTGGAAACGCAAATATCCTAACACCATCCCATTGCATCCCTAAAAACTTGGATGATAGTGATGCTGTGCGAATCTTAGTTCTCGAAGATGACACTCGTCTCAGTAGTTTGATTCAACAGACCTTATCTCACGCTGGGTATGAGACTCACCTGACCGCAACTGGCGAGTCAGCGATCGAGGCCTTTCGAACAGCCTCCCAGAGTGGCAGTCCCTTTGATGTGCTCATTGTGGACCTGACCCTCAAAGACGGAATGGGCGGGATAGAAGCCCTGAGACGCATCCGGGAAATCGATCCGGATGTGAGAGCCATTGT
>JBHIXE010000117.1:4956-13489 GCA_041984905.1 Verrucomicrobiales bacterium
CAATGATGATCCAGCCATGGCGGATCCTGCCTCGTACGGATTTGCCGGAGTCTTGCCCAAGCCCTACGAGTCCCAGCAATTGCTCGGCATCGTGGGAGAGTTGGCTGGCAAAGTCTAGATCCCCTCTCTATTCCAGAACGCTGGGACCGCTCGTTTTCGCGGATGGTTGCCAGGACCGGGACTGCGGTCTAATCTGTGAGGTGATCACAGGAATCATTGACTACGGTGCGGGCAACCTGCGCAGCGTCCACAAGGCGATTGAGACGCTGGACTATCAGGCCCGCGTGATTCAAGAACCCAGCCAGTTCGAGGGGATCGACGCCCTCGTGCTCCCTGGGGTTGGATCCTTTGGCGATTGTGTGGAGAATCTTCACGCCCGTCAGCTTTGGGATCCCATCCGTGCCTGGGTCCAAGCTGACCGCCCCTACCTCGGAATCTGCCTCGGATATCAGGCCCTGTTTGAATCCAGCGAGGAATCTCCCGGCGTGGAGGGGCTCAGCATTCTTGGTGGGCACGTCATCCGCTTTCCCAAATCTGATCTCAAAGTCCCGCACATGGGCTGGAATGAGATCCAGCCCCGTGACCCCGCCGATCCTCTGTGGAACGGGCTACCGCCCCACCCTCACTTCTACTTTGTCCACTCCTTCTACCCAGTACCGGCAGATCCGGACATCGTGAGTTCCACTGCGGACTACGGCGTGAGTTTCGCCTCCAGCATTCGCAAAGGGAATACCTTCGCGACCCAGTTTCACCCGGAGAAGAGCCAGGAGTTAGGCCTGCGCATCCTGAAGAACTACCTCGCCTACGCCGAGCAAACGGCGCAGATCCCGAACTGATTCAGCGCGTCAGTCCGGAGATTCCCGGATAGACTGCGAATATTTTCGCACTTTGTATTGACGAGACCTGCCCTATTGTGCGAAAAATTTCGCATATGGCGGACGATCCAGAAACTCAACTCTCTCGTCGTGAGCGGCAGATCATGGATTTGATCTTTGCGGGGTATCCCATCACCGCTCGCGAAATCCACGCCCAACTGCCGGACGCACCCAGCTACTCGACGGTTCGCAAGCTGCTCTCCGTTTTGATCGACAAAGGAGAACTCAAAGCCACCACTAAGGATCGAGCCTTGGTCTACGAGCCGGTGCGCTCTCCCAAAGCGGCCGCCAAGTCAGCGATCCAACGCCTTGTCGATACCTTCTTTGGAGGATCCCTGGAAGCGGCGGTAGCCGGGATGCTGGATCACGGCGAGGAAAAGCTCTCGCCTAAGGAGGTCGCGCAATTACGTCGCCGGATCGCCGAAGCCAATCAGGAAACTGGAGAGGAGGACCCCTCATGAGTGGACTGGGACTGTTTGATTGGCTGGTTCAGGAGCTCGCGCGAGGGACCATTCTGCTCATCGCAGCATGGGGCCTGAGCCTCCTCATTCGACGAGGAGCGACGCGGTATGGAATGTGGCGCGCCACCTTCGCACTGTTGGCGGTCATGGCGCTGATGGGCTTTGGCCCCAAGCTGCGCACCCTGGACCTTTGGCCCGCCCCGATTAGCGCTGCCCCCATCCCATTGGAAGTGGTGGCCTCATCTGCACCGCTGACGGATTCCGAGCCTTTACAGCCAATCGAGGTGCCGACAGTCAGTCAGGCTCGAGGGCCTGGGCTCCCGGGAATCGCAGTGTGGATATGGCTTGTCGGAGTCGGGTTGGGAGCGCTGCGCTTCTCGCTTTCCTGGAACCGAACCCGACTGGCCCTGATGGATGCAAAGCGTGTGCAGCTACCTGATGGAGAGGTGTTTGAGTCAGAACTGATCAACTCCCCGGTAACCTGTGGGATCTTTCGCCCACGCATCCTGGTCCCCGCCGAGTTCTTCGACTGGCCCGAGAAAGATCAGCAGATGATCCTGCAGCATGAACGAGCGCATGCGAAGAATCTGGACGGCTTGTGGCAAGTCCTGGCGACAGCAATGGCGGTCCTGCACTGGCCGAATCCCCTGGTCTGGTTGGCCCGTCGCCGACTGGCTCAAGACCGTGAGATGCACGCGGACACTTCCGTGATTCTGGCGGGTGCGAGTCCACGGATCTATTCGGAACTGCTCCTAAGATTGGCGGCGCCTGCTCCAGCTTTGCCGCATGCCTTACCCATGGCCCGCAAGTCCAGCGTTCCGGTGCGAATCGAAGAGATTTTTCAGGTCGGCAAGTCTGGCAAAGTGGCCCTGGGGCCTCTGCTATGGCTATGTATCGGTTTGCTGGCGGGAATTGGCGTGACCCTGGGCGTCACCTCCCTGGCCAGCGAGCAGCCTGCGAAAAAACAAACCGCCACGATCTCCGAAGACGAGGATCTGTATACGATCATCTATCGCGTGCCTCCGTCGTTTGACGGAAGTGGAACTGCAGACTCATTCGCAACCGAGCCGGAGGAGTCATCCACGGTTCGCAAGTCGGCACAGGAAATTCTGGAAGAAGTTGGGGTGTCCTTTCCGGAAGGAGCGAGTGCAGTTTATGATCGCGGACAGAGTCAGATCATCGTTCGGAACCTGAGGAGCCAATTGGAGCTGGTGGAGGCCTATGTGGAGAGTTTAAGAGGCCAAAACGAGAAGCACGTGTATCTCACATGCGGCACTCTGATTGCCGAAGAAGAGGAGATGGACACGGAATACTCGGAGGGAGGGTCTAAAGTCCAGACCACAGAAACAGGGGCTGTCTTCACCGATCCGCAATTCCAGGTACTCGGGCGGGCGCTTAGGAACAAGGGCTTGGAGCTGGAGCCAGTCGTCAGCCTCTTCACCCGTAGCGGACAGCGTGCCTCAGCCGAGAACAATGGGAATCCAATTGTCGACATCACCCCCTACATCGGTGCCGACGGGATCATGATCGATCTCATCCTTCATCCCTCGGGAGGTTCCAAGTCAGCCCTATTCACCATCAAGGATGGAGAGACGGTCCTGTTGAAAAACTGGCTTCCCGACGGACGGCTCCAGTGGATCTTCGTCACGACTCGCCTGGTGGATCCGGCAGGAGTGCCGGTGTCTCAGTGAACAGTGCGACAGTAAACAGTGCGACAGTAAACAGTGCGACAGTCAGGACTTCCGCTGGCGAGCGAGCCGCACCTCCTCGATCACAAGGTGCAGAATCTCAAATGTAGCGAAACGTGTGAACGTTTCGACCAGCGTCAGCCAAAGCCTGCGAGGCCTGAGCATTCATCGCAATTCGAACGGTGGCTGGAATGGCGCGGAGCGCCGGTCTCTCAGTAAACACTGGGACAGTTCGACAGTAAACAGTCAGGACCGACGCTGCGAGCGAGGACGCGCGGCTCGCTCGCAAGGCGCAGAATCTCGAATGTAGCGAAACGTGTGAACGTTTCGACCAGTGGGAGACTATCAGGGAGCCCACGGAAAGCCCTATCCACACCAAGAAGCCGCGTGAGCGGGGCAACGGATCAATTCCGCCAGCTACGCGGCGGATTCGGATTCATCGCGGTTTCCGTGGGTTTCCTACGGTCACCCACGGCTATTCATGGTTGGGCCACTCTGTGGCCAGGATACCAAGCCAGCCGGAATGCCTGTGCCTGTTCGAACCCGTTGCCTACACGCTATGCGTTCGAAGATACCGGTCGTAAGAAGCGAGCGCCTCGCGCTCCGACATCTACCGGCGCGCACTGTCGCACTGTCGCACTGTCGCACTGTCGCACTGTCGCACTGTCGCACTGCCCTACTGAGACACCCCCCGCGCGGCGAGCTCCTCCAGCGTCCAGTGGTACTCCTTCACCAGCTGCTCCACCACATCCGCCGACCGCATCTCCTCCGGTAGGACCTCCCAGGTATAGGTCTCCATCTCCAGGTGGGTGCAAAGGGCGGGATCGTCCGCGAGCACATCAAGGGCCTGGAGAAGATGATCGCGGGTGTCATCGAACGGAGGCGAAGGCTTCGCATGGAGCGGGACATGAAAATGAACGCGCCACTCCTCCCCAATCGCTTCAGGAACATCCGCGGCGTTGTCCAGAGCTGGCGCCAGATCCCGAAATCGCAAGAGCTGGGGACCAGCGCCCTGGATCACGGCCTGGTGCAGGTAAACCCCTTCCTCAAAAGCACGGAGCTGCTTCAGAGCTTCCGGAGTCGGCTTCAGTTTGAGCGCGGAACTCAGGTGCAGCTTGCTGATCCGGATGCCGGCACTGCGCATCCGGGCGAGCGCTTCCCGCGCTTCTTCAAACTCGACCGCCAGGTGGCAGGTATCGTAGTTCACCCCAATGTTCTGGAGCACGCGCTTGGGGTCATCGGCTCGATCTGTAAGTCGGTCAAAGAACTCCAGGGTCTCCGCCGTGGTCTCGAAGAGGCCCAGGGGTTCCGGTTCCAGTCCGAGGTGCAAATCCCTTCCCGTGCGATCGCGCAACGCCTGAATGTGCGCTTCGCATGCCAGGACCTGATCACAGATCTGATCCACCTGAGAGTAGTCCTCAATGAACTCCTTGAAGGAGCCGGGCAAGGTGCTGATGCTTCCCGAAGCGCCTGGAGGAAGCAGCTCCACCAGCAGATCGAAGAGCTGATTGGTGTATTCCAGCCGTTCCGGAGTGCTCCAGTCGGGCACGTAGACCTGTTCCTTGACCCGCGTACCATGGAATTTGCCGTAGGGAAACCCGTTGATCGTAAAGACGTAACACTGGTGCTCCTCCAACCAGGCCTGGAAGTGGCTCAACGCCTTGGGCTCCGCCAGCTCGTGAGCCGCCTGATGACTGAGGCGCAGCCCGATCGCATAGGGCTTATCCGGACAGACCTGTCCTCTGACTTTCAGGGTGTAATCTTCCAGTCCCGACAGGACTTCCGCCCAGGTTTCTCCGCGGTGAATGTTGGTGCAATAACCGAGATGAATTCCGTGGGCGAGTTTCATAGGGGGACCCAACCTGGAACGTCGCCGACTTGAAATCAAGTTGCACCCGGCAATAATGCCTATAGCCTTTGCGGTTTTTTCGAGCGAATTCGCTCGATTGCCGTCTAATCGAAACCCGTGCTCGTATTTAGGATTCGAGCCCCCCAAACCAAAACACGTAGTCCCTCAATCCATGTACAATACCCTCCTGAAAGTCTCCCTCGCTGTCGTAGCGATCCTTCCCCTGGGCGCCCTGCAGGCTGAAGACTTTGATCCCAAGACCCCCGTGACGGAACTGACCATCACCACGGACAAGGCGCAGTTCCTCTACGACATCAAGGAATTCACGGTCAAGGCCGGCACCAAGTTGAAACTGACCCTTGTGGTACCGTCTGACGCCATCCCGCAGCCTCACAACCTGGTTCTCATCAAGCCCGGTAAGGAAGCCATGGTGGTCCAAGGCGCCATGGGCATGATGGCCGACCCTCAAGGACTGGCGAAGGGTTACGTTCCTGAATCCGAGGACATCGTGGCCCACACCAAGCTCATCAACCCCGGTGAGACTGACGTCCTGGAATTGGAAATCCCCGCTGAAGCCGGTGAGTATCCCTACCTCTGCACCTTCCCTGGCCACTTCGCTATCATGAAGGGCAAGATGCACGTGGTTGAGTAAACCGCGGACGAGTCCGCGATCGACAGATCCATTTACGAAGAAGCCGCTACTCTCGGGTAGCGGCTTCTTTGCGTAAACTTGAAGAACAGGGAACGAAATCAGCCTTCGTGCTCGGCCAGGTAGCGCTCCGCATCCAGCGCAGCGGCACAACCGTTCCCCGCTGCCGTAATGGCCTGGCGATAGACATGGTCGCTGACGTCGCCAGCCGCGAAAATGCCCGGGACATTGGTCATGGTCCCCTTCTTCTGGAGAATGTAACCGGATTCGTCCAGATCCACCAGACCACCCAGGAACTGGGTATTGGGGATGTGCCCAATTGCAACGAAGACGCACTTCACTTCGATCTCCTTGGCTTCTCCCGTCTCCGTGTTCTTGACCCGGATGCGTTCCATCTTGCCTTCGGAGTCGGTGATGTATTCCGTCACGTGACTATTCCACACCGGCTCAATCTTGGGATTCCCGAGAGCGCGGTCCGCCATGATCTTGGAAGCGCGCAATTCGTCGCGCCGGTGAATGAGGTAGACCTTGCTGGCAAATTTGGTCAGGAAACTGGCTTCTTCACAGGCGGAGTCTCCCCCACCAATGACGGCAACCGGCACGTTGGGATAGAAGGCCCCATCACAGGTCGCGCAACTCGTCAGACCGTGCCCGATCAGCTCTTTTTCATTGGGCAACCCCAGGTGACGCGGGCTTGCCCCCGTCGCCAGGATCACGGTTTTTGCTTCGTAAGAGCTTCCTCCTGTCGTTACCACAAAGTGTCCGCTGGCCTGCTCAATCTTGGTGACGGCCTCGTATTTCACCCGGGTGCCGAACTTCTCGGCCTGCTGCTGCATCCGCATCATGAGTTCGGGCCCCATGATCCCTTCCGGGAAGCCCGGGAAATTTTCCACCTCCGTGGTGGTGGTGAGTTGCCCCCCCAATTGTACACCGGCCAGGACGAGCGGTTCCAAGTTGGCCCGGGCTGCGTAAATCGCCGCAGTCCAACCCGCACATCCAGTGCCGACAATGATCACGTTTTCCATGAGTGCTGACTATGGTGTTAGTTGCTCGGACGTCAATCAAGGGACGTCGCTTACTGGATCGAATCGGCTTCTTCCGTGCCCGCTTGCGGTCCCTCCACCTGCCAGTCCGTGACCGGCTTGCCCCGAAAGCTCAGGGCTGCAGCTCTCACTTCCGTAAAATAGTCTCGCGCCTTGCCTTTCGTGTACCCCACTTTGCGGAAAAAGTCTGTCTTACTCTTGGGATCGATCAAGATGAGGGTGGGATAGCCGGGCACATCATAGTGATCCTTGAAATTGCGGTAGCCGTCGGGGGCATCTGTGGCACTCTGGGGAAAGTCCAGGAAGGTCAGCACCAGATTCTCCCGGGCAAAAGCATTGAAGGTGCGGGTGCCAAACACTTCCTTGCTGAGGTGGCGGGAGTTCTCCTGCCAAGTCATCGCGGTAAAGAGCACCAGCAGCGGCCGGTCCAGGGCTTCAGCCTTGCTCAAGGCCAATCGGGCATTCTCTTCCCACTTCGCTTTGGGGAAATCCTGGTTCGCGCCAGAGTCGGAACCGGGCTGCTGGGTCCCCGTCTGGGACTTGGCCATCAGGTCATCCGGGAAAAACGAAAGGGGCGCTTCGTCCTGTTCCGCCTTGTTGTCGGCGGCTTCTCGATCATTGGACGCACAACCCGCCACCATCGCGATCCCCGCAATCAGGCCCGCGCTACTCAACCAAAGGTGTTTCCATTCCATGCCCACATCGATCTCTCTGAGTCCTGGAATCTAACATAGATTCTCGCCCCTGGCACGTTGAAGTGTTGGGTGACGAGCGAAGAAATGGGGCCTGCCAGGCTGCGGGAATGCGCGGCGCTCAATCCCAGGGCTGCGACCTCCACCAAGGCGACCGGGTCTGTGGAACCTCCGAAAACCATATTGAGTCCATCATCTACGGCTCCCATAAAGTAGTCCTGAGACTTCCCCAATTGCTCGGAGACCAGAACAGAAGCGGCGGACAAGAAAGCTGCCCGACCGGAATCATCGAGGGAAGAATTGGTTTGTAAAAACAAGTACGGCATGGGCAAAGTAGTACGGAAATATCCACCGGGAATTCAAGTCCCTTAACAAGGACAGAAAATTAACGGACCTCAAAGATCAAACATGTTTTGTGGTCAACCTACTATGAGCAGCGCAGATTTCTATCATTTTGCCCTTGCGCTCAGGGAAATGACCGCTTTGATGCGAACACCATGACCTCTACCCAGCCGTCTCCTTTGGAACTCCAGGTACTCTCCGTACTTTGGGAACGTGGCGAATCTACTGTGCGCGAAGTACTTGAAACGCTTCCGGATGGTAAGGATCGCGCCTACACCACGGCCTTGTCCGTACTTCAGACGATGGAGCGCAAGGGCCTTGTGAGCCGCAAGACCGGAACCAAGGCTCATATCTACAAGCCTAAGAAAACGGAAAAGCAGATCCTCGTCCCCAAAATCAAGGAAGAGATCTCCAACGTTTACAGTGGCAGCGCTCTGAAATTCATCTCCTACGCTCTGGAAGCGGTGACGCTGACGGAAGACGAGAAGACGGAACTGACCAAGATCCTCAAGGAGCAAAAGACCAAGGCCAACCCGAAGAAGGCCGCCAAGAAAAAGGTCGCTGCCGCAGCCAGCGCCCCGGAACCTGCCGCTGAAGCACCTGCTCCGAAGAAAAAGGCTGCCGCCAAGAAGAAAACGGCAAAGAAGAAGACCGCCAAGCGCAAGTAAGCTGCTTGGGGGAGCTTCCCCTTCTCTTCTTTTTCCTTTCTCTCGAGTCGAGAATTTTCCGCGCGGCCCTCTTGCTTACAAGAGGGTCAGCGCATTGACTCGCGTCTCCAGCGGGAACGTTACCCGCTTGCCTTGCCGGTGAGAATCAAAGACGGCATTGATCATCTCGATGGTAAGGCGTCCCTGGTAGACATCGCACTCCGGTTGCCGGTCGTTGACAATGGCATCCATGAGGTCCTTGCAGATTGTCATGTTCCCCTGCATCC
>JBHIXE010000118.1:0-6290 GCA_041984905.1 Verrucomicrobiales bacterium
AAATTCATCGCAGGACAAACAGGTATTGCCTCCAAGCCGGTAGCGGTATGGATATCGGTCCACTTCCGCAGCCGTCAGGTGTTTGGCGTGCCGCGCGCCCAGGATATCCGGTTGGTAGGGAATCTCCAGTACGTCTGGCATATGCGCCGTGGCGGAGGAGTCGAGAATGGCCACCGACTCGCCATCCCTTTCCACCACATCCAGCACCTTGAAACGTGAGCGGAAATCCCGAATCAGCTTGATCAGCTGAGCGACCTTGTAGTCTGAGCGAGTGATGTGATGCCCTCCACCAAAGTTGACCCATTTGGCCTGCTCCACCAGGTGCCCGAATGATTGCTCCACCACCCCCAAAGTTTGCGCCAGGGGCTCGACATTCTGCTCGCAGAGGGTGTGAAAATGAAGCCCACTGATGCCTTCCGGCAACTCGTCGCCCAGTTCATTTGCCCGGATCCCAAATCGGCTCATGGGAGAGCACGGATCATACTTGGGAATGGTAGAGACGGAAAACTGAGGATTGATTCGCAGCCCACATTCGATTCGGCGGGGCGCGGCTTCCACCCGGGGTTTGAAGCGCTCCCACTGGCCCAGCGAGTTGAAACAGAGATGGTCCGCGAGCGGAAGAATCGCCTCGATGTCTTGATCCGAATAAGCAGGAGAATACACATGCACCTCCTTACCGAACCTCTCTCTGCCCAGGCGCGCCTCATGCGGGCTACTCGCGCTCGTGCCACTCAGGAAATGGCTGATGTAAGGGAAGCACTTCCAGGTGGCGAATCCCTTGAGGGCCAGCAGGACCTTTCCCCCTGACCGGTTCTGGACTTCTCGCAAGAGCGAGCAATTTCGTCTCAAGAGCCCCAGATCAATGACAAAACAGGGCGTCGGTAGCGACGCCAGATCGATGGTCTCGGACAGTCCCGAGGGCTGCGCATTGTTCCCCATATCCCCGCGGCTTTTCTTGATTGATGGTCTTGGCCATCAGGCATTCCCTGATGCAATGTGGGCCAAGTCCTGATACTTCAAATAATACCTTTAACAACAGCCGACCTGTCATTAAATTCTCAAAAATATGACAATACCTAAAGAAACTAAGCCCATCTTCGGTTGAAGTTAAGATTCTGACTATTCTAAAGTGATGAAATCGAGGAGGCTGTCCTCGGATCCCTCAGGCTCCTGTAGTACGAGCGCGCCTGGGGCAAGCGCTGCTGCATACCGGATACGCAACTGACTTTGCAGTACGACATCTGCATCCTGGATCCAGAGTGGATGGGGAGCGGAAAGGGCCAACAACCCCACCAGGTCCCCATACTTGGCCGCTCCGGGCATGAAGTTCGCATCCCAGTCCGACTCCAGCCCTGCAAACCGGAATCCCCCCGTCCGGATCGCCGCCCGGTCAACTTCCTTCCCGGCCACAAAGCGGGCTGCCGCGATCAGGGGCGAAGCCCCATCCATACCGACCAGAGTCACTTCCTGAACCTCCCATTTTGGGTGGCTCCGCACAAAGCAGATGCAGGTGAGCAGGTCCTGCACTCGCTGACTCAGGAGAGATGGGTTGTAGCCATAGTAATAGACGGATGACAATCGCCAGCCCGCCCCTGGTTTGCTGGCATCTCCCGGATACTGCACCCGGGGATTCGATGTCCCTTCCTCCCCTTCGGGCAAGGATTCTCCCTGGCGAAAGAGGTCTGGACTCATGATCGCATACCCCTTGCCCAGAAGTCGTTTGGCCAGAGGCGCGAGTTCCCCATCCTTATAGAGCTGCGCTTTGCCTTCTTCAAACACCCATAGCACCACACGCTGGTTCCAATCCTCTGGATAGACAAAGAGAGCCGGGACCTCCTCTTTTCGCTTAGTATTCCGGATCAGCCCGCTCATCGTCAGGTAACCGGAATCGAACTGCTTCTTGGAGAGCTCGAAGGTGATGTCCTGCTCCTTGGGAAGTTCCTGATTGAGCATGATGCTCCACGCCTCTCCCAAGACATCCTGGGATTTCTTGAGTGCGGCGGGATTGGTGGCCGCGAGAATTCCGTTGATCTGCTTATTGGCATCTTCCGTCCACCACTTGCAGATCGCCTTTTCATGGGCGTCGCCGACCTGATCACCGGTAGGCGCCGGGTGCTTGTCCTCGTCCCACACCGTCAGCTCCGCTGGGGAGAGCCGCTCAAAGTCCTCTTCCAATACCGGTGAGGAGAGCCCGAGTTTGAAGTGGTGGTTCACAAAATCGTACATCTGCTGGCGAGACACGTGATTGTAGTTGTGCTTGAAGTGGATGTTGAAATGCGCCTCGTAGTTCTTTGGCGCGCCCAGCATTTGATAGAGATTGACCAGGTCCGGATGTCCCTTGGTTTCCAGTTCGATGGTCCAGTCATCCGCCGCGGTGAGTCCCAAGGGACGGGGAGCAATGGCCGCGGCGATGTCCATATTCCCCTGGCCGATTCTCAGGTAGTGAGTGTTCTCACAGGTGCATCCACCCTGCATGGCCGTAGAGGCCATGACGCAGGGAAACGAGGCATCCACACGGTCGTCAATGGCACTCAGGATCATGGTCTGGGTGGCGCCTCCACTGGCACCCGTCACCAGAATCCGGTCCGGATCCACCTCGCCAAGACCGGCCAGGAAATCCAAGGCGCGCACGCTGTTCCAGGTCTGCAGGCCAAAGTTGGTCTGGAGCCGGGCGTGCGCCTGGGGACTCACCAACCCCCATTGGCCCAGTTCCGGACTGTTCATATGATCCCGGGGACCACGCCGATGTTCCTCAAGCTGGATCGAGTCTGCGTTCCCCAGCATGTCATAGTGGAAGACCACGCACCCCATCCGCGCCAACTGCACGCACCGGGCCTGGAGCGGACTCCGGGCTGCGCTCATGAAACGCTCCGCGCCGATCGCCAGTTCGTTTCGGGCGGCCTGGACTCCGGCATCGTAAAATCGTCCATTTCTCCAGTGTCCGTGCGGACAGAGCACCCCTGGCCGCTTGCCATTGCTGAGCCCCACCTGAGCCGAACCACCGGCGGGCCGATAGAGGTTTCCGGTCACAAAATGCCCGGGAAGAGACTCAAAATACACCTTCTCCACGGTGTAGTCGCCTTGATGAATCTTCCCATGCACCACCGGCTTCAGGGGTTGTTTCTCCGGCATGGGCCACAATCCCGATCCCAGCTGAACCCGGTGAGAGATCGCCTGCTTCCTCGCCGCCCAATCGCTTTTTGATTCAACTGGCCGAAAGGGATGAAAGTCATGCAACGTGATGGGGTCGGCATAACGAGAATCCCTGGGAAGTTCTCCTTCCGGCAAGGCGCGCAGTTGAGCAGAGACGGAGTGGAGGCCCAGGGCCCAAGTGACGAAAACGTAGGATAGCAGACAGTTGCAAAGGGGCTTCATGAGTACAGAAGATTGAGGTTTTCTGGAACTGCAGGAAAGGTTAGCGAGGGACGCTTCACCGATCCAAGCGGAAACTCATGAAGGGCGCGAGAGAAATCCCCCCATTGAAAATTTAAGATATCTAAAGTAATCTCAAGATCAGTTCTCTTCCCCACTCATCATGAATCGCACTCTCCCCTTCCTGCTCGCGTTTGGATGCAGCGCTGTGCTCCTGATCGGCTGCGCTTCTGTCAGTCAGCGCGCCCAAGCCTGGGATGCGCAATTGGGCGCGGTGCCCACCACCCCCATTTCGCCCGATGCCCTCTACCGGGAAATTGGAATCACTGAAGATTTCATTGCAGCGGGTTCATACGGTCGCCGGGTTCAGAAACCCATGAGGCCGCGCTACATCACGATTCACAGCACGCAGAACTACAGTGGCGACGCGGCGGCCCACGCCAAAGCACTCAAAAACGGGAAGCTGCGCGGAGGTGTCACCGGGTATCTGGACTGGCACTACACACTCCAGGACAATGGCGGCTTCCAGCACCTGCCCACCAATGAGTGTGGCGAACACGCAGACTTTGATGGCCCAGGCAACACCTTCTCGATCGCGATCGAGATGTGCGAGCATCGGGGGAACAACCAGGCTCAGACAATCGATCGCACCGCCAAATTGGCTGCCTGGCTCATGTACCAGTATAAGATCCCGCTCAGCAACGTGGTTCCTCACTACCATTGGCCTCGGGAGATGTACAATCCGCCCAACAAGAACTGTCCCCACTTCCTGATGGACGGCGGAAAGCCTCGCGGCACCTGGCGGTGGTTCCAGGCCCGGGTCCGCGCTCATCACGATCGCTTGGTCGCCTATCGAGGCTAACTGCGGTCCGGGTCTGATCCCACCAGTCCCGAGCACCGGTGTGCGCGTCCTCAGGCTCGATCCTCACTGCATGAGCCGAATCGACGGAAGTTTCCCTCCGAATCGACGAAAAAGTGAATTTTCGTGAAAGATTGGGCTTCTCATGACGTTCGCCATTTCGCTACTGTTAGGCGAAATGGCGTTCCCCAACCCCGCACCAACCCCCACAGCCGCCGACACCAACCTGCAACAGCGCCGTCTCGGTATTCTCACAAATTGCCGCTCCAGAATGGAATCTCTGGATCTGGCGATCGATCATCTTCGCCTCAAGACTCCGGCAGAGGTCAGACTCGCGGACTGGGACGAATCCGTTGAAGAGCTTCGCCAGGACCGCTTGGAAATTTCCCTGGAGATGGATCGCTTTTCCAGCGCTTACCATGTCGCCGGGAGAATCGACGGCAGCACGAGCGCTGTCCTCGCCAGCGTAAAACGTCTGGAAGGAAAGCTCGCGAATCTGTGCAATAAGTTCGGACTCTAGCGCTACCCTGCTTTCAGGCCCAGGAAGTTCCTGGCATTGTCGTAGCAGACATTGCGAATCAGGGGGCCCACCAGTGAGTCTTCATTGGGGATAATTCCGTCCTCGATATCCTGACCAATCAGGTTGCAGAGCGT
The DNA here is from genome assembly GCA_041984905.1 of Verrucomicrobiales bacterium. Taxonomy (GTDB): domain Bacteria; phylum Verrucomicrobiota; class Verrucomicrobiia; order Verrucomicrobiales; family DEV007; genus JBHIXE01. Next base: position 4,886 of record JBHIXE010000118.1, read on the forward strand.
CCGGCGGAAATACTCGTGCCGTGGGAAGCTCATGAAGGAGCGTGAATCCGTCAGCATCCCGATGAATCGGGAGAGCAACCCGCAATTGGAGAGCGCGTTCATCTGCCATTCCATGGCCTCTTTCTGATCCAGGAACCACCAGCCGGATCCAAACTGCACCTTGCCGGCAATCTCACCGTCCTGGAAGTTCCCAACCATGGTCGCGAAGAGATAGTTGTCCGCTGGGTTCAAGTTATAGAGAACCATCTTGGGCAGCGCATTCTCCAGCTCCAACTGTCCCAGGTAGGCAGATAACGCCCGCCCCTGTGGAAGATCCCCAATCGAATCGCAGCCAATGTCCGCGCCCAGTTCATTGAAGAGACGCAGGTTGTTGTTCCGCATGGCTCCAATGTGCAGCTGCTTGGTCCATCCTTTCTCCGCGTCCAATTGCCCGAAGAAAAGCATCATATTGGAGGCAAACCTCCGTTGCTCCTCTTCGGTGGCGGGTTCTCCGTCGCGCGCCTTCGCGAAGATGGCCTCTGCTTCGCTCTCCGGACAGAAATCCGCGAAGCACTGTTCCAGACCATGATCGGAAAGCCGTCCACCCACGGAATGGAAGAAGTCATGGCGTTGCTTGAGTGCCTCCTGAAAGTCCGCAAAGGAGCGGATCTCCATGCCTGCTCTCTCGGCCAAGAGATCCGTCCAGGTATTGAAGGCCTTGGGCATGTGCACATTGAGCGCTTTATCCGGCCGGAAGGTGGGATACACGCCCACCTCAAACCCGGACTTGGCAACTGCCTGGTGATGGGCCAGATCATCGACCGGATCATCGGTGGTGCAGAGAGCCCGCACGTTCCAGGACTTCAGAATGCTCTGAGCAGACATCTCCGGCGTTTTAAGCCTGGCGTTGGCGGCTTCCCAAATCGCTGGAGCGGTTTCTTCGCTCAAAAGTTCGTCGATCCCAAAGTAACGTTTCAGCTCCAGGTGCGTCCAGTGGTAGAGCGGGTTGCGCAGGGTATGCGGAACGGTCCGGGCAAAGGCGAGGAACTTGTCGTAGGGATCCGCATCTCCAGTGACGTAGGGTTCGGAAACGCCATTGCAGCGCATGGCTCGCCATTTGTAGTGATCCCCTTCCAGCCAAATCTCAAAGAGATTGGCGAACTGCCGATCATTGGCGATGTCCCCGGGAGGCAGGTGGTTGTGATAGTCCAGGATCGGCTGATCCTTGGCGAACTCATGGTAGAGCCGGCGAGCGGACTCGGACTGCAGGAGAAAATCGTCGTGAATGAAGGGCATTTGCCCCATCCTAGCAAGGGCTTGAGGGGATGCAATCTCTCCCTGCGACGGGGCCCCCGGGTCGTCGACGCTGCCCTCAAGTACACCTCATTGGGCGTAGACCTCATGAGAGATCCCAAGGCCCTCAAGT
>JBHIXE010000118.1:6300-13481 GCA_041984905.1 Verrucomicrobiales bacterium
AAAGGAAACGGGCCATGCCTCCGCCAAGAGGACATGACCCGTAAGCCACGCGCACAATTCAACACTCTAAGAAAACCCACACACTATGACTGACTGCCGGCATACCGGGCCGCATTCAGTCGCTGTTGGTTGGGCCAAAACATAAGATCTCGCAGGGGAAGGACCTTGGCTTCGCCTTGGGGAGATACACAGCGGGATGCCGTATCGGCGCCACCATGTCCAAGTCCCAAGCGAGATTTAAAATTCATCGTAAATTCGTTCTATTCTTAGCCTTATTTGTCAGACGCCTTCACGTCGCCTGGCTTGCTAAAAATGGGTTGTAAAAAGGTATCCTTATCGGTGCGGAACTGACGGAAAGCACGTCCGTCCACCACTTCCACGCCGCGGTATTTCACCATGTGCATCGAGCTTGCATTATCGACCTGCAAGAGCCGCCCATCGACGACTTGATACACCGGCAACGTTTCTTCAGCGGCTTCAATATTTACATCGGCCACTGCTGCCCCAGGCATGTTATCTACCCGGGTCGATTGCACCGACATGAGAACCGCAACAAACAACGCTGCGGCGGCCACAGCCCACTGAGCCATGGGGAAGGTGATCACCTTGGCAGGAGCCAGCTCCCGGTCGGCCTTGGCAAGGGCTGCTTCGAGCCGAAGGGCGAAATCGTCGCTCACATTCGCGGGCTTCAGACTCGCGAGCTGCTGGGCAAAGGTTTCTAGCTTCTTATCTTCCATGATTGGTGCTTTCACATCATTAAGCGGCGCCCCCTCAGGTCCTTGTCTAAAAATGTGTGAAAAAGAGGCGAAAAACTTCAGAAGGGTGTTTTTCCCCGTAGAACATGAACCCAAAAACTTATCGGAACCGGCTTTGATCTCTGCCCTCACCTGCCTATCATGCCCATATTATGCAATTGGCCTCCTGGAATGTGAACGGTATCCGCGCCGCGTGGGATAAAGGTTTCGCCGAATACTTGAAGACCCAGCAGCCGGACATCCTCTGCCTGCAAGAGGTCAAGGCGAACCAAGACCAGGTGGATCTCGGCCTCGTGCAGGATTTGGGTTACCACATCTTTTGGAACGGAGCGGTGAAGAAGGGTTACTCCGGCACGGCGATCCTCACGAAAGTGAAGCCCAAGAGCCACTCCCTGGGGATCGGCATGGACGAGCACGACCAGGAGGGCCGGGTTCTCACCCTCGATCTCGGTGACTATTTCCTGACCACGGTTTACACCCCCAATTCCAAGCGTGGCCTGACCCGCCTCGACTATCGGCAGATCTGGGATCAGGAGTTTCTCTCCTGCATGATGAAGCTGGACGATGAAAAACCGGTTATCTTCTGTGGAGACCTCAACTGCGCCCACAAGGAGATCGACCTGGCCAATCCCAAGACCAACCGTCGCAACGCCGGATTCACGGATGAAGAACGCGCAGGGATCGACAACATCCTGGAGGCGGGCTTTCGGGATTCCTTCCGGGAGTTTGACGATTCCCCAGGCAAATACACCTGGTGGTCCATGCGGATGCCTTCCCTACGCGAGCGCAACGTGGGGTGGCGCCTGGATTACTTCTTCGTTTCTGACAAGGCCTGGGACCGGGTCAAAGGCGCTTCCATCCTTCCTCAGATCTTTGGATCGGATCACTGCCCGGTCACCCTGGAAATTGACTAGAGCATCAAAAAAGTGTGTGCCCAAGAGGCTTCGCAAAGAGTGATGCGAGGAAGTCCATTCTCCAGGCCGAAGGCCTACAAGTTCGGTAGCCGGTGGTAAGCGAGAGCATCGAGCGACACCACCGGAAAGAGATGAAAATCGACGGTCCCAGGCGGGGCCCTGGAAAGCGTCGTGAAAGCAGTGTCCCCCCAGCAAATGGTTATAGGGGCTTCCTAGAACCCCGTTTGGGGTTTGTCTTGCTTGCTTGGGTTCCGGTGGTGTCGCTCGTGCCTCGCTCGACCACCGGCTACCGAACTTGTAGGCCTCCAGCCTGGAGAATGACTCTATCTGGCATGTCCTCCGCACCGCGCCTCACAGAACTGAGCACATCTCCACTTCATGAGCACATCTCCAGCGCTTACTCGTCCCGGCCCATCTGACCGCTCATGGCGTTTTGCTGACGGGCGATGTCGTTGAGCGTGATGATTCCCAAGAGCTTGCCGTCCTTGGCACTGAGCACCGGCAATTGCCGGAAGTCTTCCCGCACCATGAGCATGGCCGCATCCCGGATCGAGGTTTGAGGCCCAATGTGCTTCACGGTCTGATCCTTGACCCTTTCTCCGACGGTTTCGGACGATCCCAATAGCTCTTCGAGCTGATGATGCATAATCATCCCCACCAGCTTAAGGCTCTGCATGTCGTCCACCACGGGATAACCGCGGCGCTGATTGTGCGGATCCTTGAGCCGTTCCAGGGCCTCGGCCGGCGTCTCCGAAGCCAGGATCGTGATGAGGTCATGCTGCATGATGGAACTGACCGGCAAATTCCGATAGTCCCGGGCGCCTTGATAGGAGGGCATCTTCCGCAGGGTCACTTTGTCCTGAAGCAGAATCGCGTCATAGATGGGAACCGTACGAAGTTGGCCCGAGATGCCATAGGACAGGATGTTCCCCGCCATGAGAGGCAGAATGAGCGAGTAATTCCCGGTCATCTCCACGATGATGAACAGGGAGGTGAAGGGACAGCGAATGATGGAGGCGAAGCTGGCGCCCATTCCCAGCAAGACGCAGGCGCCCATGATCTGATCGGGATTCTCCCAGGTTCCGCCGGCCAAAGTAAACAGGCCGTAGCCCCAGAGGCCTCCGAGCATTCCCCCAAAGAACAGGGTCGGCGAAAAGAGGCCCCCGCTCCCGTTACTGCCGTAGTTGATCACCACGGCGATGAATTTCAGGACCAGCAATACAGCGAGTGCCCCGAAGACAAGGCGTGCTTCGAAGGCCAGTTCCAGGCTTTCGTAACCGATGCTGAAGATGCTGTGCTGAGGCTGTTCTGGATCAAAGTGCCGCGTGAGAAACCAGGCCCCGGTCGCAATCAGTCCAACCAACAATCCGCCCAGGGCTGGATTCCAAGGCGCGGGCAGTTTCAGTCTCTCCTTAAAGAACCCTCGCATCCAGAGCACGCCACCGACAAACCAGTGCCCCATAAAAGCAGCGGTGATTCCCAAGGGAATCGCAACCAGCATCCACCAGCTGACACCGTAGCTGGTATTGAGCAGACTGGCGGTGAGAATGGGAGCATCGCCAAGAATACTCCGGGCCACGGCTTCCGAGGCAACCACAGCGACCACGATCCCGCTTAGAGCCTTGGCGCTGAAGTCGTCGAGGATCTCTTCAAAGACAAAGATAATGGCGGAGATCGGCGCATTGAAAGCGGCAGCCACCCCTGCCGCAATGCCCACGGGCACCATGGCCTGGACGCGCGCCTTGGCCAATCCCGCGGATCGACCCAGCTTGGAGGCAATCGCCGCACACATATGCACCGTGGGTCCCTCCCGTCCGAGGCTGTTGCCGCTGCCGATATAGAGCGTGCCGAGCAGGAACCGCCAAACCGCCAGTCGCAGGGAAATGTTTCCGAACTCGTTGTAGTAGGCTGCCTTCGTCTGGGGAATGCCGCTTCCGGCTGCCTGAGGAGCCCAGCGATACAAGCAATAGCCCACGATCAATCCTCCCAATGGCGGGGCCCAGGGCATGATGGCCCACCAGGGTATCCCGCGTTGATCCAACCAGTGACTGAATCCCCAAACCGCCTCGAAAGTAAAATGGATGGACTGGTGAAAGGCCACCGCGACCAGCCCACAGAGCACTCCTGCCACCACACAGAGGATCAGGAAGCGCTCGGAGTCGCTGAAGCGTGCTCGGAGCCAATCGGACCAATGACGCTTGAGGAACGGTGATTGAGCAGGCTCATCGGGCGCTGCCGGCCCGCGAGTTGGTACGCTTTCCCCTGCCTGCTCCATTCCCCGCCCCTATCCTTTCAGCCAGGAAGTCACGGCTTGAATCATCGGCTGCAGGCCCGCATCGGAAAACACGTGATCCACTCCCGGTAGCTCGACCAGTTTCTTCGGTTCGTTCGCCTTTCCAAAGATCTCGCGGCTTTGATCGATCGGCACCACATCATCCTCGTCCCCGTGCACCAGGAGCCAAGGCACGTGAATCGCCGGCGCTTTATCCAGGACATCGTCAATCTCCCGCATGTCCTCAGCAAAGGTCGTAGAAAGCGGACAATCCTCATCTTCCCACATATAGCCGGCGTCCGGTATCACATCGCCGAACTCCACTTCCAGGAAAAGGTTCGTGTGAACCATCCCTGCCAGGGAAACGAGCCGGTTGATGCGATCGTCGGAAGCTGCTCGAATAACGCCAACGGCACCGCCCATACTGTGCCCCACGTAAATGATCTCTCCATACCCCGCCTTTTTCACCGCATCGATGACGCTGCCCAGATCCCCCACTTCCTTGGAGATGGTGGATTCTTCAAAACTGCCCTCACTCTCTCCGTTCCCGGAAAACGAGAAGCGCACTACCGGGATGCCAGTGTCCGCCGCCACAGAGTTGGCGAATTGCTCGATCCAGGGACGGTCCTTATTGCCCGTGACGCCGTGACCGATGAGCAAGATGCGGTCCTGGCTGTCCGGTGAGGCGGGATGATAGGCGTAATCAATCTTCTCGCCCTGAGCGTTGCGAATTTCTTCCTGCATGATCGGGAAACGGTTGGGGTGAAATGGCTGGATGAGGGTTTTGCGGAGTGCTTACAAATAGTCAGTATCGTAAACCTTCACAGTCTGGAACCACTTGGCGTAGGTTTTCACAAACACGTCATGGTCCGGGTGAACCTGATAGGCGTTGTGATTCTCCACCGAGTCAAACTGCAGGAACAATGCGTAGTCAAAGGAGTTCTGCGTCACCTCACGTTCGGGCGTGCCGGCAGGCTTGCCAATTTTACCGGAAGCGACCACATCGATGTCAAACAGGGCACGCATGCCCGCTTCAAAGGATTCACGGTCGGCATCGGACAACCCGTCCACCAGCCAGAAATACACACTATGGATCATCATGTCGCGCCAAGGTTAGGCGGGCGCGTAGCCTGCGCAACGCGAAATCAGGCTTCAAGCCTCTCAGACTGAGAAAAGATCCTCTCCAGCGGGATACTCGATCTTGACCCCAATCCACCCGGCCATGTTGCAAGAGTCCTGCACCGTGCGGTCGACGAGTATCAGAAAGGCGTGTTGGGAATCAGGCTCGTAATCACCGGGCCGATTAAACTTACATGTCGACTTTCTCAGCTGAGTTGGAAAACGGTTTGAGAAAATATCGCTCGCCCTTGGTCTTTGATTTCCGCTGGGTTGCGTTTCCCCCAATTTCGTTTCACGATGCAAGGCCATGTTTCTCCTCGCTGCTTCCGAGACCGTCAGTGACGTGTCTTTCTCCTTCCTCAGCATCTTGCTGGAAGGAGCGTTCTTCATTTTCCTGGGCACGATCATCTCCGGATTTATCGATGCCTACCTGCCCTCGGGCCTCATCGACCGCTACCTGCCCAAGAACAAGTTCCTGGCTGTGCTCCTGAGCGGACTTCTGGGGGCCATTTTCCCCGTCTGTGAGTGCGCCATTGTTCCCGTGATCCGGCGCCTCATTCAGAAGGGCCTGCCCCTGGCCTGCGCCATCACCTACATGCTGTCGGCCCCCATCGTGAACCCGATCGTGTTCATCAGTACCTTGTCGGCCTTCTCGGAACGAGGCGCGGACGGCCCGTTGGTCGCCGTTTCCCGGATCCTCATGGCTTATGGGATCACCGTCTTTGTGGGATTCATCATTCTCAAGACCCCTATCGAAGCGGTGCTGAACAATTTCATTCTGCGCGGCCTGAAGAAGGAGTCGGAGTCCAAGAAGGAAGCTGCGCATGATCACGATCACACGCATGAGCACGACCATTCTCACGAGGATCATGATCATCACGATCACGACCATGAACATGGGGATCACGACCACGGACACGATCACCATCACGAGCCTTCCCGGGAAGAGGTCTCGGGCGGGGCGAAGCTGATTCACGCCATGCGAGTCGCCCAGCGCGACTTCACGGATGTGGCCATGTATTTTGTGATTGGGGTGGGTCTCACCGCCATGTTCAACGTGTTGGTGAACCGGGCGCTCATCGAGCCTCTCGCTGCAAACGATTGGCTGGCCTCCCCTTCGCTCATGATCCTGGCCTTTGTCCTGTCCCTCTGCAGCACCTCAGACGCCTTTATCGCGGCCTCCCTCCGCGAGTTCTCCTACGCTGCCAAATTGGCCTTCCTGGTCTACGGCCCCATGATGGACGTGAAGCTGCTCTTCATGTATTCCAGCATCTTCCGGCCTAAGTTTGTGATGGCTCTTGCCGTCGGTTTGTTTATCTTAGTGTGGATCGTGTCTGTTCAGTGGGGGGCTGTCGAATGGACCCAACAACCCCAAATACCTTCACCATGACGCAGAGAAACTTTTGCCGACTCCTGGGCATCCTGGCCCTCTTTGCCTGGTCCTCTATCATCCTCTACTTCTACGGAAGCGGGAAGATCAACAATTACATCCGGCCCGAGTATCTGAGAGACTTCAGCCTCATCGCCGGCCTTGGCCTGGGTGTGATGGGCGTGTTCAACATCCTGAATCTCAAGAAGCCAGATCCCCTGGATCACGCTCATCATGACCATGATCACGATCATGGCTGTGGGGGTTCCTGTGGTCACGATCACGGCCACGAGGGCGAAGGCGAGCACGATCACGAAGACACCACTATCTTTGGCAATTCCGCGATGTTGCTGGTGATGGTGGTTCCCGTCCTGATGGCGGCCAGCTTCTCCAAGGACCAGTTCGTATCCACCCAGACGATCACGAACAAAGGGTTCGAGGATGATCCCAACGCTGTGGCCTCTCGCATGAACGAGGATTTCCTTCCCAGCAAGCAACGGGAGAAGGCCATGAAGGAAGATGCCATCGCCAAGGAGCGGGCCAAGGCCACGCCGGGCGCGGAGACTTCCATGGAGACGATGGCGGATGGATCTGCCAATCCGGTGCCGGAAGAGAGCACCAAGCCCGCGGATGAATGGGAATACACCCTGGAAGACCTCGAGAAAGTCGTGGATCGCAGTGAGGACGGCAACCTCATGCTCTCCGTCGACCAGCTCTTCTACACCACTGGCGATGAAGAACTGCAGCACGTC
>JBHIXE010000119.1:0-13316 GCA_041984905.1 Verrucomicrobiales bacterium
AGAACGAGGAGGCGAACGCAGTGTTCCAGATGAGAGACATGGAGAACGGGGAGGTGAACGCAGTGTTCCAGATGAGAGAGGTAGAGGCTTTTCTCGAACCTTCTGAAGAATTACGATGCAGCGGAAGATGAGGGCTACAAAAACGCATCAGAACTCCAAGGGGCCAGTAGCTCTTTCTAGAGCTGGATGGATTTTCCAAGACTGTCCTGACGGGCAGGTCAACTATTGCCATCAATTTGAATTTGCCAGGGAGGCGTTTCGGCTCAATCCCAAAGTTGATTTGCCGAAATGGATTCTGGAGTGTGATCCAGACCTCAAAACGCCATTTCTAGAGCTTCCGAAGCGGCTCAGGGACAAATTCGAACGAGATTACAAACGTCACCTAGAGGAGCTAAAGCAGTTCACTCCGACCAAGCTTCTGGCCGATGGACAGGTTTTCGATGGCGATCTCGCGTACCTGGGAGACCTTCGAGTAGACCCCGACAAGTTGGACGAGACTCGTCATGTCAGGGTCAAGAGTGAACGTGGTCTTATTGATTTCGTCGCATTCCGCATCGAATGGCGTTTTTCAGATCGGGATTTGCTTGCGGCAATGAAGATGTGGCTTGCACAGAATCGTCCCGAGAAGAAGCGGGGGAACATTCCACTGAAGTCGCTCCATGCTGATCTTCGCGCTCTCGGGGTGCTCCGCTTGCGCAACTTGGGATACACCGCTGAAGAGGTTGTTGATCTGATGAAGAAAGCACGCTGCTATGAACCAATCAGTTCGACGAGCAAAGTCTACGCTGCCTCGAAGCGAGCTAAGAAAGTGGTCGATGAGTTTGTAGACCGCTACAGTCCTTAAGAACAGTGATCAGGCTCGATTATTTGTAGGGTTTTCGAGCAAACGGAGATACTCCAGGAATCGAACTTGCCTGATCACCAAGCGTTTACCCACCTTGCACACTGCCCCATCTCCCAGGACCTCGATGAGCTTAGCCTTCATGGTCGCAGGGGCGACACCGTATTGGGATGCCAACTCCTCGACATCGAGGGTCTTGGCTTGTTCTTCAAGGGTGAATCCGCCTCTCATCTCGGTCTGCATAGCCATCAGCATATCGATCATTGTCGCCAGCACCGTGAATTTCTCGGTGCCGGTAGCTTGCTGAAGGAGTTTGAGCGTCGAATCCATCGTCCCCCATAGTCGACACCATTGTAAGAATGGGTAGTGACCGCAGAAAGGAGTCATTCTCTGGTAATACAACTCGACGCCAAATTGGCATGGTGTTGCTGCCACTAAACTGCCCAAATTTGCTGCCAGAATTCTCCCCGTTACTGCCACTAAGTTGGCGAATTTACCCCAAAGCTCCATCTGTTCATCGGGGGAAAGCTGAAACGCGTCTGACTACGGATCAGAAGGTTTGGGGTTCGAATCCCTACGGGTGCGCTCTTAAAATCAGTTCATTTGATCAGCCTCATTCGGCGATCCTTCTCAAACTGTAATTGTTAAAATTGCGCAAGCCGCAAGCACGGCGCTGGATGAGCTTCATCTTGCGATGGAAGCCCTTGGTGATGCTGTTGTTCTTGGACTGATGCGTCTCGTGTGGACGATCTTCTCCTGCCTGGAGCGCATGGTCCTGGCCAAGGTCTGAACTGGAGCGAAACCACTTTGCTCCCATTCGGCGATGTTGTGTAGCAATCGACAGGCCAGACCATGGCTCTGAGGAGCCGTATGCCTTCGCCGTTCGATCGCCGTTCATGGGCTGGTGCAAGGTGTGCACCTTCCGAAATGCGCAAGACTGAGCTAGGCAATAATACTATTAAGCTGTTGTTAATTTTTCATATTTATGATAATTTCAATGATGGCGAGCTTTTGGGGGGGCTGAACCTCCTTTCGATGACTCCGGGACTACGCGGTGTATGGGGCTCGCTGCTTATCGTCTGAAACCAAGAAACGCAGTTGAGTAGTTCATGAAAGCCCTCGAGGACTTTGTCACCAGAGCCAAGATTCTCATCGTGGATGATGAGCCGGTGAATGTTTACATCCTGGAGTCCTTCCTGGAGGACGGTCAATTTGCCAACTTCCTCAGTACCTCAGATCCCAGAGAGGTTCGGAAGATGTTCCTGGAGTATAGGCCGGACCTTGTGCTGTTGGATCTGATGATGCCAGCTTTGAGCGGCTATGAAGTGATGGAACAGCTTCGCGCGGAGATGGCTCCCGACAATGAGGTTCCAATCATGGTTCTGACGGCGGATGCCTCCAAGGAAACGGCTTACAAATCCCTGGAACAAGGCGCCAGCGAGTTTCTGACCAAGCCCTTTGATCTAACGGAACTGGGGCTGCGAGTTCGCAATTTGCTGAAGATGCGTTTCCTGCAAAAGGCGTACCAGGCACGTAGCAGCAATTTGGAGGACATTGTCGGTCGTCAGAAGTCCGAGCTGGATGACCTGGAGCCTCTCCGGAAGAAGGCGATGTATGAAGAGCGACTCCATGCCTTCAGCCAGATCGCGGGAGGGGTGGTGCATGACTTTAACAATTGCCTGACGATTCTTCAGGGATGCAGCGATCTACTGCTGGCAGGGACGCTGGACCCGATAGCAAGCCGCGAACTGCTGGAAGCAATGCATACGGCTGCCTATGATGCGTCCGCGGTGGTGGGCCGGCTCAAGCATTTCTATAAGCCAAACAGCAACGAGAGCCCGCTGCGGGTCGTGGATCTTGCGGACATCCTGGGTACTGCGATCAAGATGTCCGAGGTTCGGTGGAGAGAGCAGGCCGCCATGGAGAACCGGACCATTACCCTACAGTCTTCATTGGAGGCGGAAACCCTGGTGGAGTGCAATCCTTCAGAAGTTCGGGAAGCCATCATGAACCTGATCTTCAATGCGGTTGATGCCATGCCAGATGGCGGGACGCTGTCTCTTTCGTGCAGCGTCCAATCGAACCGGGCAGTGATCGAACTGAGCGACACCGGAGCAGGCATGACGGAAGAGGTGAGGAGTCGTTGCCTGGAACCTTTCTTCTCTACCAAGGGCGACAATGGCACCGGCCTGGGGCTTGCCATGGTGCACGGGATCATTCGCCGGCACGGGGGAGAGATGGAGATTGAGTCCGAGTTGGGTAAAGGCACGACCTTTAAGATCACGCTTCCGTTGACGACCTCTGTGAAGGAGAGAGCTCACGAAACGCGGCAACGCCTGGATCGGTCAATCAGCATCCTGGTGGCAGAGGATGACCGCGCCGTGCAGTGCCTGCTGCGTAGTTATCTTGAGCGGGAAGGGCACCGCGTTACGCTGGCTGACGACGGGGAGCAGGCTTTGGAGCTCTTTGGCCAGGACGAGTTTGATCTGCTTCTCACGGACCTTTCCATGCCCCGCATGAACGGAGAGATCCTTGCGACAAAGGTGAAGGAACAGTGTGAGGGATTCCCTGTGATCATGCTGACCGGTTTTGACAAGGTCTTCCTGCCGGAAGGGAAGGCTCCGAATGCAGTGGATGTCTTGAGGTCTAAGCCCATTTCCGCAGAAGTCCTTTCTTCGACGATCGCGGGGGTGATGCTGCAATACTAAGCATACAATTTCTAAATATTGAGTCTGTAATTCTTCCTCTGACTGCCATGTTTGAATTCCTGGGTAAACTCTTTAATACGGATGCCTTTCCGGCACGCTGGCATTGCGGCCAATGGTCCGCCGGACATGGCTGGCTCCACATCCTCTCGGACATCGCTGTATTTGGCGCTTACACCGCCATTCCTCTGACTTTGGCCGTGGTTGCCTGGAAGAAGCACCAGGACATCATGTATTCCAAGATCGTCTGGTTGTTCGGGGTTTTTATCTTTGCCTGTGGTTTTGGGCACTTGATTGAGGCTATTATCTTCTGGAATCCCGTCTATCGCTTCGCAGGCGTGGTGAAGCTCTTTACCGCTCTGGTTTCCTGGGCAACGGTGATTGCCATCGTCCGGGTTCTTCCTCAGGCACTAACCCTTCCTGGGCTACCCAAGGTGAACCGGATGCTGGAGGAGTCGCTGAAAGAACAGCGGCGCATGACCCAGGAGCTGGATATCAATCGCAAGCGGTTCCAGGCCTTGGTAGATAACATTCCCGGGGTAGTCTTCCAACTGAGAAAGGATGTCGAGGAGAAGATGACCTTTGCCTACACAAGCAAAGGAATCGATAGACTCTTTTCCTGCTCGCCGGAGGCACTGCAGGAGGATGCTTCCGGTGTTCTGGCTCTCTTGGAGGCGTCCCCCAAAGGTGGCTTTCGCGAGGCTCTCGAGCGTTCGGAGGAGCGTTTAGAACCCTTGTCCTGGGAGGGCCGCTACGTCACTGCTGACGAGAGAGAGCGCTGGGTTCACGTCCAGGCTCAACCGCGAGCAGGGAATGATGCAGAGATCTTGTGGGACGGAGTCTTCGTGGATACCACCGAATTGAATCATGCACGCGAAGCCTTGAGCGAATCTCAGGCTCGCAATACCGCCATTTTGCACGGCACCAGCGATGCCTTTGTGACGGCGGATGCCGAGGGGCATATCCTCGACTGCAACCGGGCAACGGGAGAGATGTTTGGTCTGGAACCCGGCAAAGTGGTTGAGGGAACGTTGCTGGACCTTGGGGTGCGCCAGGATGTGCTCCAAGGCATGGAAGAGGGAGAGGCCGCGCCTGGCAGCATCAGTCACAAGTTTGAGTCTAGATACGAACGGCAGGATGGGGAGAGCCTGGATCTGGAAGTTTCCGTGGTTCCGCTGGATATCGAGGGGCGCCAGCAGTTTTCCTGGCATATGCGGGATATCACGGAACAAAAGCAGAATGAGCTGGCGCTACGTCAGAAGACGGAGGAGGCCGAACGGGCCAACAAGGCCAAGAGCGAGTTTCTTTCCCGCATGAGTCATGAGTTGAGGACGCCGCTCAACGCCATCCTGGGATTCAGCCAGTTATTGCAGCGTCGCAAGCTCTCGGAAAGAGATGCAGACAGTGTGAACCTGATTCATAAGGCAGGAGGGCACCTTCTGGACCTCATCAACGAAGTCCTGGATCTTGCTAGAATCGAGTCCGGGAAATTCGTTTGCTCCATTGAGCCGGTTGAAGCGACCCTTGTGATCGATGAGGTCGTGAACTTTACTCGGAATGCCGCGGAGGAGAAGGGACTGCGGTTGGATGTGTCTCGACCGGATGACATCCATGTGAGAGCGGACCGTCAGCGTCTCAAGCAGATTCTATTGAACCTTGTGAGCAACGCTATCAAGTATAACAAACCGGGAGGAGAGGTTTGGGTGAACTGTGAGATCGAAGGGGATGAAGTGCTGTTTCAAGTGCGAGACAGCGGCAAAGGGATTTCAAAGAAGAATATGAAGAAGCTGTTCAATCCTTTTGAGCGGTTGGGTGAAGAAACCGGCTGTGAAGAAGGAACAGGAATTGGACTAGCCTTATCCCAGAGCCTCGCCATGCTGATGGGGAGCGAGATCAAAGTCGAAAGTGAAGAGGGACAAGGCAGTGAGTTTTCGCTACGGCTTCAGCGGATCACGGAGGTGCACAATGAGATTTTGAAGAAGCGAGTGGGAGAGGTTGCGCGCCAGAGATCTGCAGGAGTCGAACGTACGGTTCTTTACGTAGAAGACAACTCTGTCAACCTTCGCCTGATGGAAGACATCATTGCGGAGTTTCCATCCTGGAAGTTGATGTCAGCCACCAATGGGGAAGATGGCCTGCGTATGGCGCTGGAAAGCAAGCCGGATCTGATCCTGCTGGATCTCCACCTGCCGGATGAAGATGGGGATAAGGTGCTCAAGAAAGTACGAATGAACCCCGAGATTAGCGAGACCAAGGTAGTCATGGTCAGCGCCAATGCCATGCGGGACCAGGTCGAGAAGCTGTTGAACCAGGGAGCGGATGATTACATCACCAAGCCAGTCGAATTCGACCGGATTATGAAGCTCTTGGAGTCCTTCGATGAACCGGATAGTTCCGCGCTGCCCTCTTAATTCCTCAATCACCTAAGTGTCATGAATTCCTCACCTGCACCCGATGAATTCTCCCTGCCGGGAGAATTCGTGCCTGCCGCCGCTTCAGTAGAGTCCGCTGACCAGGGAATGGGCCGCAGATTGTGGTTTGCAGTTGTTGGTGCATTTGGTGTCTGCGTCTTCGCTGCCGCCCTTCTGGTGAACCTCGCCACTGTCCCTGCCTTGGGGGGCGAGGACCCAGCAGGGGATAGCCCCCTGGTGACCTGCACGAAGTGCAAGTTCGTGCCACCCGCAGCGGAGGTGGAGTGAGTCTGGGTTCTCCGAAGCCAGTCTCGCACCCTGTTTTCCCGGACTGGTATGGTTGGGCAAGCTCCCTGAGCCGTCCGCTGGTTGCCAAGCCGGCAATTCGCGTGCCTAGTCTCTGCAACCCTTGTTCGCCGTGAGAGTGTTATCCGCCCTTATCCTCCTCATTGTCCTGGAGCTTCATGCTGTCCTTGGCGCCCCGTATTCACCGCCCAATGTGGTCTTCATTTTGGCCGACGACCTGGGCTGGGGAGATTTGTCCTGTCACGGCAGCAGTTTTGTCAGAACTCCTCATATCGACAGTCTTGCTCAGGAAGGAATCGACTTCCGCCAATTCTATACCGTGAGTCCGGTTTGTTCGCCGAGCCGGGTGGGGTTCATGTCTGGAAGGTATCCTGCCAGCCTGGCAATTTTTACCGCCATCAGCGGAGTGCGACGCAATGCGGAGCTCAAGCAGGCGGATTGGCTGGATGCCAGGGAGGTGATGCTTCCGCGCCTCTTTCAGGAAGCGGGATATGCCACGGCGCACTTCGGCAAATGGCATCTGCAGAGCGTCCATGCGGATGATGCGCCCATGCCGGAAGCCTATGGAATCCAGGAACATGCGCTCTTTGACAGCACCTGTCACCCAGACGCGACCCTGGTGGATCATCATGGCATCTGGGAGAAAGCAGTCGATTTCATCGAGAGGAAAAAGGATGGCCCCTTCTTTATCAACGTGTGGGCGCATGAAACCCACCTGGCGCACTACCCGACCGAAGAGGGGCTTCAGGCCAACGCGCATCTCGAGGACGATCCTCAGCGGATCTACGGTGCCGTGGTCTCGGATCTCGATAATGGAGTCGGCCAGATCCTCGCCAGGCTGGAGGAGACGGGTCTCAGCGAGAACACCATTGTGATTTTCTCCAGCGATAACGGTCCCGAGAATGTCCTTTCGACCAAGGAATACCGGGGCGGTTACGGTGGATTCTACAACGCGGGGGAGAGTGGCGGGAAGCGCGGTCGCAAGCGGAGCCTACATGATGGCGGCGTGAGCACTCCGCTCATCCTGCGCTGGCCGGGGCATGCTCCGGCTGGACTCGTCGATAAGCAGAGCGTTCTAAACGCTACGGACCTACTTCCCACGCTCTGCGCCGCGGCGGGATTGGAGGTGCCCTCGGACTTTCAGGGGGATGGAGAGAGTGCTCTGTCTGCCTGGAAAGGGGAGCCTTTCGAGCGCAGCAAGCCCATGTATTGGATGTGGAACGGCACGGATCGGCCTTCCTGGAACTGGCCACGCTGGGCCATCCGAGAGGGGGACTGGAAACTGCTCGTCAATGAGGACGGCTCTCGCGTCGAGCTCTACCAGCTTCCGGCGGATGCCGCTGAAGAGAAGAACGTCGCCGAGCAACATCCGGAGCGCGTCCAGGAGTTGCTGGAAAAGCTCGAAGCCTGGAAAGCGAGCCTGCCGGAAGAGGCCACGGATTGCATCAGCAATCGACGGCCTTAGAGCATTTTAAGTGGAGATGTGCCCATGTTGTGGAAGGCGGTGCTGTACGGAGGGCAAGCCAGATGGAACCATTCTCCAGGCCGGAGGCCTACAAGTTCGGTAGCCGGTGGTAAGCGAGAGCATCGAGCGGCACCACCGGAACCCAAGCAGGTAGGACGAACCCCAAACGGGGTTCTAGGAAGCTCCCTAAGGGGGACTTTGTGTTCACGACGCTTTCCAGGACCCCGCTGGGGACCGTCGATATGGATCTCTTTCCGGTGGTGCCGCTCGATGCTCTCACTTTACCACCGGCTAAAGAGCTTAGAGGACTTCGGCCTGGAGAATGGTTTCATCCGGCATGTGCTCCGCGCCTCGCTTTCCATAGCATGATTACATCTCCACTTAGAATGCTCTAGTCATCCATTGGCGCAGGCTCGGTAGGGGGCGGCGGAGCGGGTGAAGGGACCTGCGGCGATGGAGACAGAGTCGGTGCCGAGGGCGTTTGAGATCGAGGAGGCGGATTATCGCCGAGAAGCTGCAGGGGGAAGGGCTTGCACTCTTCGCCGGTGTAGATCGTGGTGTGTGGGAAAGGGATTTCAATACCAGCCTCATCGAAGGCATACTTCACTCGACGCAGGAACTCTCGACCGACCTCCCATTGCTTGATGGGCTTGGTCTTGATGCGTCCCTTGATGACCACGGCGGAGTCATCGAACTTGTCGACGCCAAAAATCTCGACCGGCGCAATGATATGGCGACCCAACTTCGGATCTCCCTGGAGTTCATCGGCGATCCCGCGGATCGTGGCGACGACCTTGTCCGTATCCTCCTTGTAAGCCACACCGATATCAAACACATAGCCGGACCAGTCCTTGGTCAGGTTGCTCAAGGTGTCGATGGTGCCGTTAGGGAACACATGCACCACCCCTTCGAGATCTCGGAGAATGATCGTACGAAAGTTGATCTCTTCCACGAGGCCACCCGTCCCATTCACCTTGGCGACGTCACCGACCCGGACCTGGTTCTCGATGATGATGAAGAAGCCGGCAATGATGTCTCGCACCATATTCTGCGCGCCAAAACCGACCGCCAGGCCAAGGATCCCGGCACCCGCGATGACAGGCCCCACATCCACGCCGAACTCCATCATGATCACCAGAACGATGACCAACCACAACACCAGAGTGAAGACCTGGCGAAGCAGCCGGGTAATGGTCTCGACTCGCTTGGAGGCCTCTGAAGGGGGCTCACCCTCTTCCTCCCCTTTGCGAATGAGACGTCGTTCGAACAAGGCAACGGCTCGTCCAAACAGAATGGCTGCAATCCAGCCAAAGAGGAGGATTAACAGAATGTCCACGGCAGTCCCAATGATGACCGCCCAATTGAAATGTTCTTCAATGAACGTACGCCATTGCCCGGTAGTAAAGAAGTCTCTGATCTCTTGCATGGCCTGAGCAGCTAGGTCGCTGAATAATCCGGGGACCTCCTCCGCTGTGCAGTATTCCTCGACCACCAACCCCGTTCTGTCCCCCGCTGAAGCTACGCCTAACAGGACGCTTCGGATTCCCTCTCGAACCACAAACCCCTGACTAACTCGTCACCTCTCGGAGTCCAGGAACCGTCTGAAGAGGCCCTCTACCAAGGGGTCTTTCGATTCTGCTGCCACCTTCAGGATTGCTTCCCGCTTCTCTCCCTTCAACGTCCCGGAGCTCAGTTCTCCGACGGCCTGCAAAGCCGCGCTGGGAGAATCAAGACCAGCCTCGGGTGTTTCGGAGGTGTTGAGATCCAAGCTGACGATCCATTGTCGTAGCGCTTCCACGCCTGGCTCATCGATGGTACGAGCGCCGACCATCGGCATATGTCCTACCCCAGATGTCGCAGCGCGGTAGTAGAGCACGGAATTGTGCGGTTGCCCTGGAGCAATCAGCTTGGGCGCATCCAGCCCGAACCCACCCTTCATCGGCTCCACATCGATGAGGTCCATCAACTCAGGAGGACACTGCGCATCCATCTGCACGGCAACGGAGCCACCACCGGAAACGCGATGACAATGCGAGCAGTTGGCATGCAGCCAGGACCTCGCCCGCAGATCAATGGGTTCACTCTCCGCGTAGGGATCGACAATCTTCTGGAACTCGGTCGCCCTGACAAACCGCTGATCGATCAGCCCCAACTCATGGAAACGTTCCAACTGGTCATCTCGATTGATCTGGCCAGGCACGAAAGCCAGCATCCGGTTGAAGTTGCCGCTATGGCAGCGCATGCATTCCGCCCGAGCCGAAAAATGCCAGGGCACGTCGCCGATCTGGTGATCCTCACCTTCCTTAGCCACAAGCTCCGCATCCGTGCCCTCCGCATTCCAGCGATAGGAGTAACCATTCCAGAATCCCTCAAAGTGCAGCAACTGAGTCTCCACTCGCTTTCCCTGCAGGAAGAGCGTCTTGACCAGCACGGTCCCCTCGGGCTTGTTGAATCGCAGCAAGGGCACGTCCCTGCGTTCCTGATAGAGGGCGCCTATTGTCCCATCACCCGGAATGCCGATCCAGTAGTCAGCGGTGGCGCCATCCTGCCACATGGGCGCCTGAATTTTGAAGGGGTAGACGCCAAGATTGGGCACCGCTTCCGCGGTATCCTGAAAAAGGCCAGTCTCGCTTAACATCCGTGGGAATGGCGCTTCGCCCGGCTCCGCAGGATTCTCGACAAAGCGATACAGCGTTTGTGGCGGATCCCAATTGAGGAAGACCACTTCCCCATCCTTGGCCTCCCCGAAACTGACGATCTTCAAGCCGGTATCCGCGATTTCCTCATGCGCCTGAACGTTCTCTCCGTCATGCCAGAGCGCCCAGGCCTTACCAGTCACGTAGTCGCCATAGAGATAGGCGTCTTTGAGCCCCGGCGTACGATCTCCCCCGTAAAAATAGCCTCCGGTGATGGATGCGGCTTCTACGTGAGAATGCGTCACCGCAGGTGGCGAGATGAGGGAGGGTCCAAAGCTTTGGTTCGGCTTGATGGGCTGAGGCCCTTCCGTGATGGACCAGCCGTAGTTGCCGCCCCGTTTTACCTGGTAGATCAGTTCCCAGAGTTCCCAGCCCACATCCCCCACCCACATGTCTCCACGCTCGGGATGAAAGCAGAGCTTCCAGGGATTGCGAAAGCCATAGGCCCAGATCTCCGGCCGAGCGCCTTCCACATCCAGAAAGGGATTGTCAGGGGGAATCCTGTAAGCCAAGCCTGGGTCCCGCTGGTCCACATCGATGCGAATGACGGAGGATGCCAGGTCGCTGAGATCCTGACCCGTGTTCCGGGGATCTGGCGGAGAAGGCACCTCGAGATCGCCCACGAGAAAGTAGAGCATTCCATCCGGACCAAATTTCAGGTGCCCGCCATTGTGGCCACCGGAGCCAAAACTGATGAGCACTTCCCGGCTCTCCGGTTCCAGTTCCCAACTACCGGGACGCATCCGGAATCGAGCAATGTGAGACCCATCCGCGGTGCCATTGGCATCCACGTAGAAGAGAAAGACCTCGCGATTCTCAGCAAAGCGCGGGTGGAAGGTGATCCCGTAGAGGCTGAAGAAGTTGGGGATGAAGGTGGCGAGATCCGCGCACAATTCTTTGCCATCGGGACTCGCGCCCAGATCTGCAGGAACGCTCCAAATCTTGCCCCGGCGCTCGGCCAGAAACATGCGCTCGGCCTCTGGCAGATAGGCGATGTCCAGGGCTTGCTCAAAGGTCAGGTGTTCCCAGAGTCGCTCGGCCACATAAGGCAGCGGAGGTTCGGGGGAGCCCTGTATCTTGGATTGCGTCCAGGGCTGGCGCGTTTCGCCAAGGAGTGAACCTGTCAGCAGGAAAACCAGCAGAAGCCATCGGAGCATCCGGCATTCTGCTCATCTCCGCTGAGAAAGCGCAATGTCATTTGTGGAGCCTCCACCCGACACTTTCTTCTTCCCCCTGGCGGGATCCTTGCCAAAGTGGGATCATGCGATTTACCCCCCTTCTTCTCGCTCTCCTCACCTCCCTCTCGGCTGCGCTCACTGCCGCGGATCGCCCCAACATTCTCCTCATCATGGTCGATGATATGGGCTACAGCGATCTGGGTTGCTATGGAGGCGAGGTGGATACTCCCAATCTGGATGCGCTCGCAGCGGATGGCCTTCGCTTCACTCAATTCTACAACACCGGCCGCTGCTGGCCGTCCCGTATTTCCTTGCTCACGGGCAAGTATCCTCACGAAGCCGGGCATGCCATGCAATACGGACCGGATGCAC
Source organism: Verrucomicrobiales bacterium (assembly GCA_041984905.1). Lineage (GTDB taxonomy): Bacteria > Verrucomicrobiota > Verrucomicrobiia > Verrucomicrobiales > DEV007 > JBHIXE01. Next base: position 11,975 of record JBHIXE010000119.1, read on the forward strand.
CTCGCGCCTATGCGGGGCACACTCCGGATCAGGGGCGATTCATCTCCGAAGTTCTGAAGGAAGCGGGGTATCGCAACTACCACGTGGGCAAATGGCACATGGACAACCGCAACATCAAGGAAGAGCCCAACCCAACCTGGCCGCTCCAGCGCGGGTTCGACCACTCCTACTGGGTGCGCAGTCAACATAACTTCTTCAATCCCTACCGGATTCTTGACGACACCACCCCCATCGAGCGTCCTGCCGGAAAAGACAACATCATGGGTGATGGCAAGTACTACCTGACACGGGATTTTACGAACCACACCATCAGCTATCTCCAGGAGCACCAGGCGGAACACTCCGATCAACCTTTCTTCCTCTACCTGGCCCATACCGCTCCGCACTTTCCTCTCCACGCCTTGCCGGAGGATATTGAGCGCTTCATGGATGGCCGCTATGCCAAGGGTTGGGACGCGATCCGGCAGGAACGCCATCACCGGATGAAAGCCATGGGCATCATCAATACGGAACTCTCCGCCCGCGATGAAGAGGCCGTGCCCTGGGATACTCTCTCTGCGGAAGAACAGAAGAAGTGGGAAACCCACATGGCCATTCATGCTGCCATGATCTATCGAATCGACGTTGGGATTGGCCGTATTGTGGAACAACTCAAGGCGATGGACGCCTACGACAATACGCTCATCCTTTTCCTCTCTGACAATGGCGCCAGTGCGGAGTACATCGTACGTGGTGACGGTCATGATCCCAACGCGCCACTCGGCAGCGGAGCCAGCTATCTCTGCCTGGAAGTGGGTTGGGCCAATGCTGCCAACACCCCATTCCGCCAGCACAAGATGTGGACGCATGAAGGCGGCATCTCCACGCCGCTCATTGCGCACTGGCCAGCGGGCATTCAAGCCAAGGGCGATCTCACCCCTCAATTGGGACACATCATCGATGTGCTGCCCACCGTGACGGAGCTTGCCGAAACCAAGACGCCCACTGTCAGCGGCGAAAGCCTGGTCCCCATCTTCAAAGGGGAAACGCGGGCCGAGCCGGAGTTTCTCTTCTTCGAACACACCGGTCACCGCGCCATCCGCCAGGGAAACTGGAAGCTGGTTTCCGAACGCGGAGGCGATTGGGAACTCTACGATTTCAGCACCGATCGCGCGGAAACGCAGGATTTCAGTCAGAAGTACCCGGAGAAGGTGCAGCAGATGAGCAAGGAATGGCAGGCCTACGCCGATGAGATTGGCGTGGTAGAGTGGGAAACTCTGCCCCAGTCTAGGAGGAAGCCCTCAGAGGATTACCGGGAGAAGTAGGGTTTTCAGTGCGACAGTAAACAGTGCGACAGTAAACA
>JBHIXE010000120.1:0-3656 GCA_041984905.1 Verrucomicrobiales bacterium
CCTAAGTAGCCGTGGTGTGACCGAAGGGAACCCACGGAGAGGATGAAAAAGAATATCAGCCGCGTAGCGGCGAGACGAACGTCCCCAGGCTCCGCTCTGGTGCAGCCGCCACTGCCGTGGCAAGCATTCTGTGGGCCGGATTCCGTGGGTTCCCTTCGGTCACACCACGGCTACTTAGGTCCTCAGCGCTGCGCGCTTTTTCCAACCTATCTCCTGCGTTTCTATGGATACCCGGAGCGAATGCAGTTCCGCCAATACAGTTGCTCGGAGAAACCCCGAACACCGACCAGTCCGGCCAGCCATTGTTGGATCAAAGGATCTTATTCGGGGGACTGCCTAAAAGTCGAAGTCCGGATCTTCGTTCTCGTTGAGCGAGCGCAACTTATCGAGAATGGGCACCAGGTTGATGAGGCCTTCCACCATCGCTCGGCCTGGATTGGCGGGCACGAGGAATTCCCGACCGAAGATGCGCTCCATAAGTTGCTTAAAGCCCGGCAGATTTGCGTAGTGGCCCGCCATGTAGGTGGGCGACGACTGGACAATGTAACGCTGTTCCGGGTTCAGCTTCTGAATGGCCCGGTTCACATGATATTTGATGCGAAGCAGAGTCGGAGAGACCGCCCGCTGATACTCCAAGGCTTCCACCTCCATGCTTTGCGATTTGCCGCGCTCCAACTGCCCTGAGAACGCCTCCCAGCCACCCAGCTTCTGCTTTCCGGTGAACCCGTGAGAGCCAAACTGGTGCAGGAGATCATCTCGCCGAGGAGAGAAGTGCTTGGATTCCTCGAAGTAGATGTGGATGTCCTGGACAAGATCCTCAAACCCAATGTTGAGGCGGACTTCGGCCAGCGAGCCTGTCATGCTGATGACGGTGAACCCCAACCAATCCCGCTCAAAGAGCATTACTGAGTGCAATTCGGGATCCAGGATATCGATCCCCATTCCCACGGCCGCCGCAATCTCCGGCTCACACAGCAAGACGTCCCGGGAACGAATCTGGAACAGCGCCTCGCTACAGACCGTGCGCATGATCGGCGAGTAGAAGTTGCCGGAACAGATCAAGCGGGGGCGGACCAGGTTCCCAATGCGAAATTGCTTCTTGAAGACCTTCTGGAGAAACTTGGTGAAGAGGTCGGGATTCTCCGGCAGACCATGCTTCAGCAGGGGCAACACCTCGATGTTGTGCGGCTCCCGGCCATAGAGCTCGCGCGCTTTCTGCCCCAGCGCGAGCAGCTGCCCGTTGGCCTTGGAGATCGCGACAAAGGATCCATAGGCCGCCGGTTCGGGTTGCTCCCGGCTGGCGATCTGGACGTAGTCACTGCCAAGCCCGATCACGATGTCATCCATCAGGGAACTCATCCCTTCGAGGGTCTCTTTCACTGTGACGACGCCACTGCGGAAGCCGGATTGAATGGAGTGTCCCAGCTTGCCCACCATTGCTCCGACATCGACGGGTGGCGTGGCCGGTTTGGCAGGTTGCTGGGGTTTCTCCTCGGTGCCTGGTCTGTCCTGCGCGGGCTTTTGAGGGACCTTCTCCTCGGCGACGGGTTTGTCCGTGGCAGGCTTTTCGGACGCTTTTTCCTCGGTGGCGGGGTTGCGCGTGGGGGGGCTCTCGGGAGCCTTTTCTCCAGCGGTCGCCTTGTCGTCAGCAGTTGCTTCAGAGACCTTCACCTCTGCGATGGGCTGGTTCTGAACAGGCTTATCGGACGCCGGTTGCTCGACTGCAGGCTTTTCCGAGGACAGGGAATCCAGAGACGGAGATGATTCCAAGGGAGGCTTCGCTTCACTCTTGTTCTCAGACTCTGGAGATCGTTCTTCCCGGGTTTCCTGAGGTTTCGGCGTCGGGGCCTCGGGCGCCGATGAACTCCCTGCGGGCGTCTCAGGACTCTTGGCGGAATCTGGATCGGGTTCGGGCACGGGAAGGGAAACTGGTGTCTGCAAAATGTGCAGGACGAGCGTGACGTTAGCAAGTCCTCTACGCCTCGAGTTGGCAGGGTGGATTCCCCGGAGCCCCCCTCGATGAATCGCCGCGCTTGATTGCTCTTTCACCGCGGTCTGCCATCATGTGCACTCAGAAGAGCCAGCCCTTGCCTGTGCCGATAGCAACTCACTCTCCCTCTGATGATGGCCCCTGCGATTTTTCTACGATGCCTTTTGTTAACCACAGCGATCTCTGTGGCGGGCCAGGTGAGCGGCTTTTCCCAGGATCCAGTGTTCCCCAGCGATCTGGATGTCGTCGATGGAATCGTCTTCAAGGAAGCTGGCGCGACATCATTGGATCTCGCCCTCTTCCGACCGCTGAAGCCGAATGCCGAAGCGTCGCCGATGGTGGTCTACATCCATGGCGGGGGTTGGGGGAAAGGGGACAAGTACAAGGTGCTTCGTCCGGACGTGATTGGCGTGATCCGCGCTCTCAATGAGGCGGGCTTCGCCTGTGCAAGTATTGAGTATCGCCTCGCTGATGGAGGAGACTCGAACGTCGAAGACAGCGTCGCGGACTGCAAAGACGCTCTCCGGTTCCTGGCTACCCAGGCCGAGGACTACCAACTCGATCCCGATCGCTTCGCGGTGTTTGGGTCTTCTGCGGGAGCTCATCTCTCCATGGTCACGGCCTTTGGGGAAGACGCAGACTACCCTCTCACCATTGAGCCAAAGGCAGCGATGCCAAAGGTCCGTTGCGTGGCGGCCTACTATGGCCTCGCGTCCTTCGTGCATCCGGAACTCCTTCAGGGTAGCAACTTCGAACGTCCGCAACGCATGATCCCTTTGATCGGTGGACTGGTAGAGGAAAAGCGCGCTCTGGCGGAAAAGCTGAGCCCTCTGCTCCTGATGAAGAAAGACAGTCCGGCCCTCTTTCTTGCACACGGCGATGCCGACGAAGTCCTCAATTACCGGAATTCACTCGCCTTGCGTGATCAGGCCGAAAAGCTGGGCGTGCCTGTCGAATGCGTCATTTCGAAAGGGGCGACGCACGGATTTGGCCGTGGAGAGATCGATCCGACGATTGCGGAGATCAATCTGCGGACGCTGCAGTTCTTCCTCAAGTATCTCGACAACTCCGGTTCTCTCTGAGGGTCCGGTTGGCCTTTCCAAACGTATGGCCAGCAACCTCTTGAGATCGTGAAGGTGAGACTGCAACAGCTTTGGGAATCCCTGCGGACCAGCTTCTGGTTTCTGCCGAGCCTGCTCATCCTGGGAGCGATGGCGCTTTCCTGGGGCACGCTGAACCTGGACTACAGCCATGATCTCCCGCTGAGTCGCTGGTGGCCCGCGCTCTCTCCGCAGGCAGCCCGGACCATCCTTGCCACCATTGCCACGGCCGTGGTGTCCATGGCCACGGTCTCTTTCTCGATCACTATTGTCGCGCTGACCATGGCTTCCGCCCAGTTCGGGCCGCGATTGTTGCGCAACTTCATCCGGTCCCGGGCGAATCAAACGATCCTGGGCGGATTGCTGGGCATCTTTGGCTATTGCCTGCTGATCATCCGTAGCATTCACGAGGATGGGGAGGGCGGCGGTGAATTCGTCCCTCAGCTCTCGCTCCTGGTGGCCATGATCCTTGCCTTCGCGGCCATTGCCTTGCTCATCGCCTTCATCCACTCCGTGGCCGTGTCGATCCAGGCGCCCCAGGTGATCTACCGGGTTTCCGAGGAACT